>JBGCEI010000124.1:0-8271 GCA_045106295.1 Cyclobacteriaceae bacterium | reverse complement strand
TCGTAACCAAAGCCTTCTTTGCCACTTCTTTCTGTTCGAATGGTTCCCTTTGCAACCCCTTCAAAAAAGTGTTTCTTTCCTTGAGAATCAATGTGACAGATTACGGTAGTAAATTGAGCACGTCTGTTAGTTGCTGTTTTTAAATTTTGTAAGACTAGGCTGATATTTGCTTCATTATCTCGTGCATCTCCTGCATAGCGTGCTGAATATACACCAGGCTCTCCATTTAAAGCTTCTATTTCTAGACCTGTATCATCAGCAAAACAAGGTGTTTTATAATGTTCCCAGATGTAAGTCGCTTTTTCTTCGGCATTCCCTTTTAGGGTAGCCTGATTTTCAGGAAGATCTATTGTACATTCTAAATCAGCCAGACTTATCACCTCAAACTGACCATTTAGTTGACTTGAAATCTCCTTGATTTTATTACTGTTATTAGTAGCGAAACAGATTCTTTGCATCAAATTATGCTTTCTTATTTCTGAATGATTGAACGATAGAATAAATTCCAAAAAGGATAAGAGGGATACTTAGCCATTGTCCCATGTTGAGTGTCATTCCCTTTTCAAAGTCTACCTGTGCTTCCTTCATTGTTTCCCATACAATTCTGAGGCTAAAGACGACGATTAGAAAGATTCCAAAAAGCAACCCTTCAGGAGTGTCTTCTCTCAGTTTGTAGAATATACCAAATAGAATTAAGAAGAGAATGAAACACGAAAAAGCTTCGTATAACTGAGCAGGGTGACGTGTCACTACAAAAGCTTCAAAGGAACTAACCCACCCATCTTGTGTCTTTTTAGATGTAATTATTGGGTTGCTACCCAATAAAACCAAATGATGCATATCTGAGATCGATCGATTTGTTTCAATAGATCGAATTCTCGTTAGAAGAGTGTTTTGTGTGTATTTTTCAACTGATGATTCGTTTGCGAACTTGTTCGTTAACTCTACTTTCACTTGTACTTTAGGGTAAGTGAAATCAGCAACAGCGGTATCATGAGTCGTTTTTTTAAATGACACATCTAATACTTGTGGATAGTTTATAAGTTTTCTTGCATTCTCCATGAAAGCAAAGCTTTGTTTAGAGTCGCTAGGTTTACCGATTATTTCTGAATTCATAGCGTTTCCAAAACGAATCAATGCACCAGCTAAAGCAACAGTAATAGCTACTCTGTCTACCACCCAAAAAAAACTTCTCGGTTTATATTTTCTTGTAAATAGATAGAGGCCAACAAAAATTCCTACTGCCGCACCATGACTAGCCAATCCTCCTTGCCAAACGGCAAATATTTCTAAGAAATTTTCAGCCTGTAAATAATAGTCTGGTTCATAAAATAAACAATGCCCCAGTCGAGCACCAATTACTGTAGCCACAATCATGTAAATAGTCAGCGATTCAGCCTCTTTTTTATCTCTGCCTGCCAAGCTAAATGACCATGTCATAATTTGTTGACCTATAAGGAAACTCAGTGCCCATAAAAGGCCGTACCAACGCACTTCTCGTACACCCAAATTAAAAATAGAAGGATCAACATCCCAGAGAATGTAATGAAATAAAGACATAGCTAATCGTATTGAGAAAACAAGTTTGTGAAAAAAAGTAACTATCGGAAGCGTTGATAGAATTATTTGTTCTTAGACTGCTTAACTATTACTTTTTTCGATAAATTTGTCCCTTTATAAGCGTTAAGAAGCCCTATGAATTCGGTAGAAGTAAGACAGCAGTTTTTAGATTTTTTTGAAAGTAAAAAACATCAAGTTGTTCAGTCAGCCCCAATGGTACTGAAAAATGATCCTACTTTATTATTCACTAATGCAGGAATGAATCAGTTTAAAGATTTTTTTCTTGGGGACAAAACATCAGAACAGAAAAGAGTAACCGACACACAAAAATGTCTAAGAGTATCTGGTAAACATAACGATCTAGAAGAAGTGGGCATAGATACCTACCACCATACTATGTTCGAGATGCTGGGTAACTGGTCGTTTGGTGATTACTTTAAGAAAGAAGCCATTACATGGGCGTGGGAGTTATTAGTAGATGTTTACAAACTACCGAAAGATCGTTTGTACATCACCTATTTTGGAGGAGACGAAAAGGATAAGTTAGGTTCTGATATAGAAGCAAAGGCTATTTGGGAAACTGTAGTAGATGCAAAACATGTATTACCATTTGATAAAAATGATAATTTTTGGGAAATGGGCGCACAGGGACCTTGTGGACCATGTGCTGAAATACACATTGACTTACGTGATGATGACCAGAGAGTTAAAATAGATGGTAAAGAGTTGGTGAATGCAGACCATGAGCAAGTAATAGAAATATGGAACCTAGTATTCATTCAGTATAATAGAAAGGCTGACGGTAGTTTGGTGCCATTGCCCAATAAACATATCGATACAGGAATGGGGTTTGAACGTTTGGTGCGTGTCCTTCAAAATAAAAAGTCGAATTACGATACCGATGTTTTTCAGCCACTTATTCAGCACATGTCTAAGCAATCTGGTAAAGTATATGGGAAAGACGAAAAAACTGATATTGCGTTAAGAGTAGCAGCAGACCATATTAGAGCCGTTACCTTTGCTATTGCCGATGGTCAGTTACCAGCTAATAACGGAGCAGGTTATGTGATCAGAAGAATCTTACGTAGAGCCGTTCGTTATGGTTATACTTTTTTAGGATTCAATGCCCCTTTTTTACATGAATTGGTGGCTATTTTATCCGATCAATTTGGTGCGGTATTTCCAGAAGTAGCAGGACAAAAGGCATTTATTACGAATGTAGTACGAGAAGAAGAATTATCCTTTTTAAAGACCTTGACCCAAGGAATCAAGCGAATGGATCAGTTGGTTCAGCAAAATGGAAAAGGAAAACAATTAGACGGTAAAACAGTCTTTGAATTGTACGATACCTATGGTTTTCCTGTTGATTTAACCGCTTTGATTGCCAAAGAAAATGGACTCACAGTGGATGAAGCTGGTTTTGAAAAAGAAATGGCACAGCAAAAAAGTCGTTCTAAAGAAGACGCTGCAACCGAACAGTCTGACTGGGTAACAGTCAATCAACAGTCAGAAGTTGAATTTGTAGGGTATGATCAAGTAGAGACTGAAGCGAAGTTGATCAAATACAGAAAAGTAATAGCAGGAAAGAAAGAGTTAGTTCAATTAGTACTAGACAACACACCGTTCTACCCAGAAGGAGGAGGGCAAATAGGAGACAGTGGTCGTATTGTTTTTAATAATGAATTGGAGATTCCTATTATTACCACTAAGAAAGAGAATGATTTAATTATTCATGTCAGTCCAAAAGCAGATTTTGAGCAATTAACTGATTTAAAAGAGGCACGCCTTACGGCTAAAATAAACGAACCCAAACGAAGACTAACAGAAAATAACCATAGTGCTACTCATTTATTGCAATCAGCCTTAAAACAAGTTTTAGGAGATCATATTGCACAAAAAGGTTCTTTAGTGACGGACAAAGTATTGCGTTTTGACTTTGCTCATTTTTCTAAACTAACAGAAGAAGAAATTAGAGAAGTAGAGCAGTTGGTGAATCAGAAAATCCGAGAAAATATTGTGTTAGAAGAACAACGGTCGATTCCTATTCAGCAAGCCTTAGATGCAGGTGCTACGGCGCTATTTGGAGAGAAATATGGTGATTCTGTTCGTATGATTACGTTTGATGCTGAGTACTCTATGGAGTTATGCGGAGGAACACATGTGCCCTCTACAGGAGTTATTGGTTTATTTAAAATCACTTCAGAAAGTTCTGTAGCAGCAGGAGTGCGACGTATTGAAGCTATTACATCTGAAGAAAGCTTTGCTTGGGTAGATGAACAAGACCAATTGATGAAAGAGTTAAAAGAACTCTTGAAGCAACCAAAAGATCTAAAAATAGCGGTTAAAACACTACTGGAAGAAAGAAATCGGTTAACAAAAGAAATAGAACAGTACTCACTGAAAGAATTAGCTACACTAAAAGAGAATTTATTATCCAGTGTAGAAGAGCAAGGTGGTGTGCACTACATTATTTCTAAAATTAGTATTAGTGATACAGAGAGCTTGAAGAAACTAGCCTTTGAATTAAAAAATCAATTAGATAAACTGCACCTTGTGTTAGCTGCCGATATTAAAGGGAAGCCAATGATAGCCGTTATGTTTGCTCAAGAACTGGTGAAAGAAAAAGGACTTCATGCTGGAAACTTAGTAAAGCTATGGGCTAAAGAAATCAAAGGAGGAGGAGGAGGGCAGCCATTTTTTGCTACAGCTGGCGGAAAAGACAACTCTGGTTTAGATAAAGTAATTGAATTAGCAAATGCTAATAGATTAGTTCAGTTGTAAGGAACGGGAAAAGCCTTTAGTAAAAAGGAGGTTACCTACCTACCAAAATAAAAGGTGCCCAATAGTAAGGAGCTGAATAATCACTAGATGAAATGAGTGCTTGTTTAGCACTTCTCAAAGGTGTACTGTATCTATTTGTACTATTTGAAAGAATGTTTTGATACAAATCAATCATTAATTGGCTAGTAGAAGCATCAGAAACAGTCCATAAAGAGACAACTAAGTTTTTAGCTCCTGCATAAAGCAAAGAACGAGAAAGCCCTACAATACCTTCTCCACGTTGTATCTTACCCAACCCTGTTTCACAGGCACTTAAACTAACCAAATCGGCATTTAGTTTTAGGTTGTAAAGTTCACCTGTGTACAATTCACCATCTTCGGATTCATCTTTTACTAAAAACACTTTTGACAGTTCAGGTTGGGAAGCATTTACTACTCCATGAGTAGCTAAGTGAATGTATTTGTATTCATTTAGATTCAGGTTTTTAATCGTTTTCTCTTGAGCTGCTTCAGAAACCAGTTGGGTGGTAGTAAACGAAGAGTCTGTCAGTAATTGATTGATTGAATTAACTTCTTGTTTAGTACCAGGAAGGTCAGCCATTTCTTCAAAAGATACTGGCGCACACAGCAAGGCTTTGTTTGTCGTTTTGTTATTGAGCTGTTCTTGTATAAATAAACTACTAGAATAAGCATAACCTATCTCAAAATCATTGATTAAATAAGGAAGTTCTTGGTAGGATTTATCTTTTGTTTTCTTCGTTAATAACGCTTCGAATGGAATAATTCCTAACCTGCCTGTAGGGATAATGGTGATCTTGCCTTTTGAAATACCGTCAGGCATTAGGTATTGATAAAGCTTGTATCCACTTGTTTGATAGATTTCTTGCTGTTGGTACGAAATTCCATTCCTGAGACCACTTATGTATCTGTCAAAGTCTTCTGGTAACACTCGTTCTACTACAGATACGTTGTTCCTAGTGATGGCAAATACATAGAGTGTATGACTACTTTCATCTATGAAATAATCTATTAATGCCTCTTTCTTTTGAATAGAAATTTGAATTTCTGCGATGCTAGGAGGGGAGACCTTGTATTTTAATTGATAATAAGAAGGATATTCTTTTTCTAATTTTTTAGTAAATGTTTGGTAGGCATTATCTAATTTGAATAACTCTGCTTGGTAAGCAAGCGCTACTTCTTTAGCTGGTTTTTGAGCTAACTTTTGTTCGATAAAAGAAATGTCTGCTTTTAATTTGTCTTCAGTTGTTAAAATAGAAGCAGGTATTCCAGCAAAATTCTTTGCTTTAGCATCCGAGATAGCTTCTAAAAGTACAGAAGATTTACTTTTTTCAGCAAAATAATAAGCCTGTTCTAAGAAGTGTTTCTTACGAGAAAATGATACCGAATGGGCTTGATAACAAGAACGAATACCTACTTCATATAGTTTGATAGCTAATTTACCTAATTCTATTTTGTC
The DNA here is from genome assembly GCA_045106295.1 of Cyclobacteriaceae bacterium. Taxonomy (GTDB): domain Bacteria; phylum Bacteroidota; class Bacteroidia; order Cytophagales; family JAAEPT01; genus WTJX01. Next base: position 2,453 of record JBGCEI010000124.1, on the reverse strand, counting down.
ATTTTCTTTTACTAAAGACCTTCTTAATTTATCAATAACCGTATCAGCAACTAGTATATGATTCACAACCGCTTCCAAATCTCTCATTTTAAGTGATTTACTATTGTATCTTCGTTCTAATGTAGTTGCTTTATGAAAGAGTGTATTCAATAAGACAAAACCATTGAAAAAGCCGTTGGTAGGCGGCGGATTCAATTCGTTTTGACTAAAATTAGTATCGAAATTAGCATTTAATGCTTTATGAAAGATTGTTAAAGCAGAATCTGTTTTTTCTTCGTTTAACTTCAGTACACCAGAATAAGTTAAGGTACTTGCTACATCTGGGTGATGTTTTCCTACGGTATTGGAATAAATAGCTAGTGCTTGCTTTATTTCTTTAGTAGCCAATTCTTTTACTCCCATTTCGGAATAAGTCTCGGCTAAGTAACGGTGTGTAAATGCACTTCGAATACTCTTTCTTCCTTTTACTTTCCAAACAGATAGTGCTTGATTAAATTCATCGATGGCACTTCCGTATGCTTTTAAATTTTTATGGATAATTCCCATGTTTACGTGCGCCTGACCAATTTTATTATCACTGGCATCATAAATAAGGTAATAGGTGTTTAACGCTTCTTGGTAGTAACTAAGCGCTTCTTTTGGGTTAGAATTACTGTAAATTAAGCCAATATCGTTTAATGACGCAGCATAAGACTCATGTGTAGAACCCACTAGTTTTTTACGTAATGCTTGTGCTTCAAAAGCATATTCTAGTGCCCTGGTATTATTTCCTTCGTTCCAATAAGCGATAGCTAATTGATTCAAACAAAAAGCATAGTTCTCATTCTTTTTATCATTAAATAGGGTTAATGCTTTGTTAAAGGTTTCTATGGCTTTATTGTTCCTTCCTTTCCGTAAATAATAATCACCTCGTATTACAAGAAGCTCTGGATTATCTGTAATAGGAGAATAGGGGAGAAGCTCTTTTTCTGCCGTTATTAAATCTCCTTGTTTTAATAACTCACGAATAGCATCATACGTTGACTGAGTAAAAGAATACGGAAATAAACCCAAAAGAAGTAGGGTAGAGATAAGTTGTTTAATGAAGTGCATTAATTTCACAAATTAAAAATTGTAGTAATAAGACAGTGACATTACATTATCTCTTGTCAACCCATCGGGGTTGACTTCCCTATCTGTAATTTTATGTCCGTATACGAACTTAACACTAGAGTTTGTATTAAAGTGATAGGTTCCCCCTATCAATGCAGATAGTGCCATGCCTGTTGTTCCGTCTAATTTCGAACGATTTCCTTCTTTAGTAGTAATTTTATCTTTAGTGATACGAACAATTGGTAAAGCTGCTACAAAGAAATTGAAATTAGAATACCTGAAACTACGCTCTACTCGTAACATCACATCTATTCCTCTTTTTAGGTTTCTACCAAGTTCATATTTTTCAATGTAGCTACTGTCTGCATCTGATACAGCAAATGTCTGACCCCAAGTAAACTGGCTTTCATTTCTAGTCAATGCTTGTTGGTATCCTACTGCAAACAGCCATTTTTTACTAATTAAAGAAGCACCTACAATTAAATCGTTTGTTCCTAGACTCGTCTGGTAATAAGCATGTGCAGGAGCTCCATCTATTTCACTGTTCCCGTTATTTGTGGGTATTTTAGTACCTATGCTTCCGTTTATACTGAATTTCTTCGTATTGATTAGATTTCTAGTAAGACTTAGTGAAAGATCCCCAATCCCTGCATTACTTCCAAGAGTTCCTTTTACTGCTTGAAAAGGTAATTTTAATTGGAAACTATTTTTTCTTTTTACGGCAAATGTAGCATCTACGGTAGATACCCAGATAACAGGACTTAAAGTCGTTGTCCCTCTGTATTGAGAGAAACCGATGGAACGAAGCTTTATTCTTTTCTTTTTACTGTAGACTTGATCAGGTTGCATAGCTCCCATCGTACAGAAACCAGCATCGCTACATCCTTGTGAATAAGTAGGAGTACTTACTATTATGAAAAATATGGTGAGAAGTAAATAAAAAAATATTTGTCTCATGGTTAGTTTAATTTAATGATAACAAGATAGTAAAATATCTAATTCATCCCTTCATCATTTTAGAAGATAGAGCATTTTGTTTATTAGCGGTCATTTTTTTAGCCTAAAGCGATTTGATAATGAACTGTTTGAATATTTTAGATGTGTTGAAATACATTTATGTTACTTAATCAACCCGTTGTGCATTATTATGCAATGCACAACAGGTTGATTAGTAAATTTGTGATTTTACGCTTAAATTAAAGTCAATTATGAAAAAATATATCAATGTCGTTTAGTTAAGCTATAAAGGTTTGTAGTTTTGATGGTATAATTTCTTAGGTTTTTTATTTCTAGGATTAGACCTATTGGGTCGAACAATTTCTTTAGTTCGGTAAACAATATCATCAAAGACTTTTATCCCC
>JBGCEI010000123.1:0-2548 GCA_045106295.1 Cyclobacteriaceae bacterium | reverse complement strand
ATCATATTTCCCTAAACTATCTGTAAACACTGAGTCGAGTATATTTCCTTCTTTATCAAAAAGTCGAACAATAGCACTATCTATTGGAGTATTCAACTCATCACGTACAACACCAGCTAACAGTAAAGAACTCTTATTCACAATGATTCCATAAATATCATCTAGTCCTTCCCCTCCTGGCCTGTTTGAAGAAAAATAGCCTATAGTCATACTTTTATTAAATGTAACACCAAAGTCATCTGAATAACTATTAACGGGAGTTCCTAGATTAATAGCCTTAGTGTAAACATCTCCTTTCTTAGCTGACACAAACACATCTAACTTCCCAAGCCCTTTATGACCATCGGACGAAAAATACAATTCATTAGTTTTAGGTTGAATAAAAGGGAACCCTTCATTTTTCTCTGTATTTATTCCTTTCCCTAAATTGATAGGGTCTGACCAACTCTCTCCTTTCTTTACCACCTTGTATAAGTCATGTTTCCCTTGATGACCAGGATATGGGTGGTCACTTGAAAAATATAAGGTATTCCCATCAGGTGAAAGATAAGGGTGCTCCATCTCATAAATAGAGTCTGCAATTGGAAATTTTTCAGGAGTATTCCATTCTTGTTCTTCCTGATCGTATGAAGCTAAGTAAAGCTCCATATTCGCCACTTCTTTATCTCGTAAATAATTGCTAGCTGAATCTAATTTCCTTCTCGCTGTTCCACTATAAATCATGAGTTGCCCATCACTGGAAAAAGTAGCTGGCCCCTCTTCATATTTAGTATTAATTTGTTCACTGAGTGAACGTACTCCCTCTAATTTACTTAATGAATCTGTAATATTAGCTACTAATAAATTGTAAAAATGCTCTCCACTCCAAGGATGTTTTTTCCATTTGATACCGTCTATTTTTCTATCTGACATGAAAACCAAACTAGAATCTCCTAAAAAAGTAGGGCTACAATCTGAGTAGATTGTATTGATATTCGTTTTCACTATATCAAACTGGTCATTTTTGACTAATATTTCTTTCAAGCCATCAGAAGCAGGCATAGTTGAATAACGGGCAGTTAACTCTTCGTATTTACTATAATCACCTGTTCCTTTAACAGCTTGAATATAATTAAGAATATCTCGATCAGTGTATTCTCCCTGATCTATTACTACCTCATACCATTTAGCTGCATTATTAGGCTGATTTATATGTAGACAAGACTCTGCTAAGTTCTTCGCTACGGTAGAATCTCCTTTTTCAATAGCCTTCAAATAGAATAGTATTGCTTTGCTATAATGTAAGTCATTAAACCTCCTATCTCCTTGCTTTTTTTTAGAAGCTAACGAAACTGTGAAAAATGTTAAAGCTAGGGACAGCGAAACGGTGATTATTACTCTCATTTTAATACGTTAAAAATAGTTACATTATTATTTTTATACTAGAAATACCTCGGCGTTTTATAAAGAATACGCTTAAACTTCCACTCGTAACGAACCATCAACTCGTGTGTGGCTTGGAGGACACCATTTATTCCTTCTTTAATACCTGTTAATGGGTAATCATAGGCATATCCCATATGTAAGCCATTATCAAATTCGTATTGTATCATTGCAGCAAGCCCATCTCTCGTACGGTATGTAGCGCCAAGCCATAATTGTTCATATAATAAGAAATTGGCAGATATATCTGACTGTACAGGCGTACCTTCTACTGCTTTAGTCAATAATGTAGGCTTAAATTCTACTACTGGACTCACTCTAAAAACTGCGCCAATGATACCAAAAAAATGGCGTGCTTGGAAGGTATTATTTCCCGTATTAATATCATCCAAACTTGCTTGAAACATCTTGGGTGCTGAAAGTCCAAAATAGAACCTTGGTCTGTAATAATAAGCCCCGAAACCCAAATTTGGTGTTGTTAAACCATTCGCTAAATTACCTGCTTCTGGATCGCCTTCACTAGCTAATAAAGCATTTAAGTCTGAACGGATAAAAGTAGCACCTAATTTCATTCCAAAGGATAATTTTGATTTATTATCTACGGGTAAATGATATGCTAAATCTACATAAGGTAACGATTGTCTCAAAGGACCTACCTTATCCTGTGTAAACGATAATCCTACCCCCAACCTTGTCTCAGGTATTAATGCTTGAGCTGTAAAAGTTTGGGTGCTCGGAGATCCTTCTATACCTATCCACTGCCATCTGGATATTAAAGTAGCCACCAATGATTCTCTGCTACCTGCATAGCCTGGATTTACTGACTGCATGTTAAACATATATTGTGTGAACATCGGGTCTTGTTGAGCTCTTACACTTATGAAGGAAAAAACAACCCAACTTAAAATTAATATTCTTTTCATCTGTCTAAAATTTTAAACTATCGCTTCGGTTCGAGTGAACGACACTTTCAGTCATGCGCTTATGTGTCGTCGATATTCGTTGCCGACGTGACAGTTTCATGATACTTTCTTTTAAAACAATCTATCTACTGATGTAGATGTAGTTTATTAGCTTATCGCTTCCATCTCCCCAGTCAAACACAAAAAAATAAGTTCCTGATGGT
>JBGCEI010000122.1:0-3422 GCA_045106295.1 Cyclobacteriaceae bacterium | reverse complement strand
CCTCCACCAGTAATGACTAATTTTACATGATTTGGGAGTTTTACTTTTTTTAATTCGGTAAATAGCTCTTTCATGTTTTTGCATAGATAGGCTCTTTTTAAATCAAATAGCTGATGCTTTTTACCATATGTCCAGCAGGCGTTATAAGCACCAACTATTCCTGCAAACCGACCAAATGCAACTACTCTATTACCGTCTTTCTTTAGACATTCATAATCAATTAGAGTAATGTTTTTTTGTATAATTTCTTGTAATAGGTTTCTATTGTAAGCTTGCTTTTTGATAGTATGAGAGAAGAAGAAATAGGTTTTATCAGCTAATAAATTTTTGATAGGAACTTCTTTGACACCAAATAGAATATCACAATCGTTTACGCTTGCAACTACAGGAACGCCAGCAGCTTTGTATTCATCATCAGAAAAACATCTGTCGGCGCTGCTTTCTATTTTGAGTTCTACGTTTTTGTAAGTAGCTAATATATTAGCACATTGGGTAGGAGAGAAGGGAGCTCGTCTGTCAGTAGGTGTTTTTCCTTCTTTAATGATTCCTATTTTGATCATAATTGTTCGTTCTTAATCGAAATAAAGGTACGTTCAAATTACTAGAAAGTAGATAGGTGTGGAAAAGTAGGTTTCTGTTAATTTAGTCGAGTATGAGCCTCCTCTTTCCAAAGAGTAACTATTTTGACAATGTAGACAAGGCTTACAGCACTTAATAAATGCTTAATGGTATGCCCGCTCCAAAAAGAGTGAAGAGAACCGAAAATAGCTTCATCGAAATGCTCGCATAACTTGGCTACTAAGTACCATCCAAAGGTGTAGAGAATATGTGTGATATAAGGTTTTTTTTTGTAAAACAACCAAATAATAAAAGGAGTGATCAGTATGGGGAAGAATTGAACAAAAGCGTACAATCTTAGGTCTCCTTTTCCAATTGACTCAGTGTAATACCAGTATAGTACGCTAATAATTCCTAGTGGGACAAGTAGAAAAAAGGTTGTACGTCCCACTTTGGGGCTTATAAAATCGTAAATCAAAAGAGAGAAAAACGGCATGAAGACTAAGGTCATAGGGAGTCTGTCCCAGACTAAACTGGTGTTGTTTGGTGACCAGTGGTAATAGGCTGAACCTATCCCTGTTGTCATAATTCCTATTGACAAAACGAATGGGAGACAGATTGTTAATATTGTTTTGGGTGCATTCGTTTTTTTGAAGGTTTGTATCAGGCTGTATAGCCCAATAGCAAACATGGGGAAGTTACTTACTACGTCCCAGAAATTAGGAATGCCAAATAGTGTTCTATTGTCAGTGAAACTATGGTAGGTAATGTCTTGTGGAATGGCTCCTTTTGTAATTAATCCAATGATGAAAAGAAGTAATACGAACAAGATGATTGGAATGCGGTATTTTTTCATGTTTTAAAAGTATCAAGATTAATTTAAGATTCAATATTAATTACTTTTTACATGATCTGTTTTTCTGGATATTCCGCGCCATTACACGAAAGTGGAAGTTGTTTTTAAAAAATAAAAGAGAATATGATAGCCTAAAACTTATCCCCATACTATCCCCAAGTATTTATTGAGATTAATCCGTTTCGTATCTTTAATGTGCTTAAAATCCTCAAACTGAATACATGTATTTAATCTACGATACCGAGACCACTGGACTGCCTAAAAATTACAAAGCACCAGTATCTGATAGTGACAACTGGCCTCGACTCGTTCAGATTGCTTGGCAGTTACATGGCAGTAAAGGAGAGCTGTTAGAAGCTGATAACCTGATTGCACGACCTGATGGGTTTGATATTCCGTATTCATCGGAAAAGGTACACGGTATTTCTACCAAGCGTGCACAGGAGGAAGGTGTTCCATTAGATGAGATTTTACAGAAGTTTGCGGCAGTTATAGAGAAGAGTGAGCTTATTATTGGACATAACATTGAGTTTGACTTAATGATTATGGGAGCAGAGTACCACCGTAAGTCTATTTCTTCTAAGTTGTTTGATACCACAAGCTATTGTACCAAAGAAGCGACGACCAATTTTGTTCGGATTCCAGGTGGTAGAGGAGGTCAGTTTAAATGGCCTACGTTAACAGAGTTGCATACGAAGTTATTTGGGAAACCGTTTGATGATGCGCATGATGCGGCTTATGATGTGGAAGCAACTACCCGTTGTTTCTTTGGTCTGATTTCTAATCAATGGTTTAAGCCGCTGCACGATGTGCCAATGGCAGAGGTGAAATACGAAGCCCCTGTTTTAGATGATGCTAACTTTAAGGTAAAAGATAACCAGAAGAAGGAGGTAGAAGACCGTTTGAAAAAGGTAAGTTCTGCTGATGTAGGGAGACTTGCAGGAGTTGATTATACGCATTTACATTGCCATAGCCAGTTTTCTATTTTACAGTCTACAACTGAGGTAGCTAACCTTGTGAAAGCGGCGAAGTCTTTTGACATGAAAGCCATAGCGGTAACGGATCATGGAAATATGATGTCGGCTTTTCGTTTTGTAGGTGAAGCGTTAAAAGCAGGGATAAAACCCATAGTCGGTTGTGAGCTAAATGTCTGTGGAGATAGAACGAATAAGAAAGTAAAAGATGATGGGTATCAGCAGGTTATTTTAGCTAAAAACAAAAAAGGCTATCATAACCTAGCAAAATTGGCTTCTGCAGCTTTTGTGGAAGGGTTTTACTACGTTCCTAGAATCGATAAAGAGATTCTAAAACAATACAAAGGAGATCTTATTGTAACCACAGGTGGTCTATGGTCTGAAATTCCCTCTTTGATTTTAAATGTAGGGGAAGCACAAGCCGAAGAAGCATTTGTGTGGTGGAAAGAGCAGTTTGGGGAGGATTTCTATGTAGAGCTGAACAGGCATGGAATTGAGGAAGAAGAAGTTGTTAATAAGAAATTGCTAGAATTTGCAACAAAGTATGATGTGAAATACATTGCGGCAAACAATAACTATTACATCGATAGACAAAATGCACAAGCACACGATGTCTTATTGTGTGTTAAAGACGGAGAAATTATCCATAAACCTAAAATGTATTTAGGTAAAAAAGGACGAGAGTATCGTTTTGGTTTGCCCAATGAAGAGTTTTACATCAAGTCGCCTGATGAGATGAAAAAGCTCTTTTCTGATCTTCCTGAGGCAATTATCAATACCAATGAGGTAGTAGATAAGGTAGAAGAATACAAACTAGAGCGAGATGTATTACTTCCTAAGTTCGATATTCCAGAGCAGTTTCAAGACCCAAACGATACATCAGAGTTAAAACTGGGAGAGAATAACTTCTTGAGGCATTTAACCTATGAGGGGGCAGCCAAAAGGTACGAAGAAATTACGCCAGATATTGAAGAGCGGTTGGACTTTGAGTTAGCTACGATTCGAAATACAGGTTATCCAGGTTATTTTTTGAT
>JBGCEI010000121.1:0-19249 GCA_045106295.1 Cyclobacteriaceae bacterium | reverse complement strand
ATTATATTTTCAAGGCAGAATATAGCCCTAATACATCTACTTGGAATAGTGTTACTAATCTAGGAATGCCTATTAATACTCCTGAACATGACCTTTTTTATGTGGTAGCAGGAGATGGTGAATATGCTTATTTTAACTCTGTCCAAGAAGGTGGATACGGAGGAGAGGATATTTATCGAATTAAGTTAAAAGATAAACAAAAAGAAAAGAGACAAAAACTAAAGAAAGAAATTACGGGTAAACAAGAAGTAGAAGAAAAGATTGTGGTTATTGTTAAAGATGATCAGGGCGAAGTTCTTGAGAATGTTGAGGTAGTCTTATACAATAAAGGGAATAGGGAAATTTCTAATTTATTCCACACCAATGAGAATAATCATTATGTATTCACTCAAGAGATTAAGCACTTATCTGATATAAAAATACATGTAGTAAAAGAAGGTTACCTTCCAAATACAGAAATCTTTACGGTAAAAGAACGAGCAAAAGAACATGAGTATACACTTACGATGGATAGGGTAGAAAAAGGAGCTAGAATGTCGATAAATGCCTTTCACTTTCAGATTAATAGCGATAAACTACTCCCTGAATCTTATATAGAAATCAAAAAGCTAGTAACATTTATGAAGTCTCATCCCGATGTAGTTGCTAGACTAGAAGGACACACTGATAATGTAGGATCAGCAAAATATAATGAGCAGCTTTCAAAAAAGAGAGCAGAGGCAGTGAAACACTATATGAAAGGAAAGGGTATTAGTTCAGAGCGTATGGTTGTCATTGGTTTTGGAGAGTCTCAACCAATAGGAGATAACAATACAAAAGAAGGTAGGTACATTAACAGAAGGTTAGAATTTGTAATCGATAGTCATTAATTTAACTCCCTTCTCTAACTGTTTTAGACTATGCGGTTCTTTTTGCATATCCAATATAAAGGAACTGCATACAGTGGTTGGCAAAAACAGCCTAATGCTATTACCGTACAGGAAAAGCTAGATCACGCCTTGCGTACCTTATTACAAGAACCCATCGAAACAATAGGAAGCGGTCGAACAGATAAAGGTGTTCACGCTAGTACTCAAGTAGTTCATTTTGATAGTAAAATAGATTGCTCCAAAGACCCCGACTTTATCCGTAGGGCAAACAAATTGTTACCTCACGACATATCTGTTATTACTATTCAAAAAGTCACGGAAGAGAGCCATGCTCGCTTTAGTGCCAAGTCAAGGGCCTACCGTTACATTATTTCTCCAGAGTATGATGTATTTAGTCATGGGATATACTATCGGTTTACTAAAACAATAGACATAGATGCTATGAATTTAGCAGCTAAAGAATTGCTCAATTACACGGACTTTGAATGTTTTAGTAAAGTCCACACTGAGGTATCTACATTTAACTGTACAATACACGACGCTAGATGGCGTTACGAAGACAAGCAATTAGTTTTTTATATTAAAGCCAATCGCTTCCTTAGAGGAATGGTAAGAGCAATAGTGGGCACTTTACTAGACGTAGGTCAAGGGAAGACTTCTATTGACGAAGTCAAAAAAATTATTGAGAGTAAAGATCGAGGAAAAGCAGGAAGAGCGGTACCCGCAGAAGGTTTATTCCTGTGTGAGGTAAATTACCCAAAGGAAACTTTTATTGGACAATAAAAAAAGGAAGAACTGTTCAGGTTCTTCCTTTTAAAACAATAGACATCCGTATTATATTACTTTCTATAACAGCCTGATCCCGCTAAGATTGACTGGTATTCTTTTACTTTGTCTGCTTCACCTGAGTTTCCAGCGGCATAAATAATAGTTTGCAATACGTTACAGTTAATACCCCTTTCATCACCGTATTCTCCTTTAGGATATTTATTAATAAATGCCAACGCCTCTTTAGAGCGCTCTCCCATAATAGAAACTAACTCACTAGCTCTTTCTTTTTCACCCATTTGATACAATAAAGGAATAAATTGAGCAGAGTAGATATCGTAAGGAATTGAGTTATCTGGCATCAATTCAAAACACTTATCAATTACTTCTATCGCTTTTTCTTTTTGTCCTTCTTGAAACAATGCAGTAGCTAACCTATAATATTGGCTCCTTGCGTTTAAAGAAAATCGTTTATAGTTTTCATCATAAAAAACACCTTCCCTATCTAATCCTCTAAACGAGAATTTATCAGTCATCATATTATCATACATAACAGCTGTATTAACAATTCCTTGCTTCTGACCATGTTTTACTGGTAAGAAACGGAACGCTAAACCTTCTAACACCATGTGGTCTTTTAACCCTAAATAGTTAGATGGGCCTAAGGTAGTAGAGAAGTAAATAGGTCTTTTCCAGCCTTCTTTATTAATATTAGCAACCATGTCTAACATAATTAAGTCTTTCTTTTCTAACATCGTTTTTCCAACATTCCATTGTAGCGTAGAAGAGATATTTTTGTTATACTTCGGTAAAACTAAACCACTTTCTAAAACAGCTGATGAGTCTACGTTTAACACTAACACCTTACTTGGAAAAGTATTAATAAACTTCTTGAACCGAGACTGGTCTTGTAGTGGTTGTCTGATTCGTTTGCTTTCTTTTTTTAGTAACGATAAATACGTCTCTAGCTTCATTGGCTGATCACCACCTCTACGGTTCATGTAATACACCACATCATTTGTTCCTTGTACATATTGCTCTCTATCAATAGTAATGGGCAAAGGAGCAGATTCGTATGCTTGTTCCTTCATTTGGTCTATGTACCAATCCGTATTCAATAGACTGAGATTACAGACTCTAACATCCGTACGGAAACCCTCAACTTCCTGAACATACCAAAGAGGGAATGTATCGTTATCACCACCCGTAAAAATGATAGCATTTTTAGCACATGAGTTTAATAAGTTTTTTGCACTGTCAACCGAATGATACCTTTTTGATCGATCATGGTCATCCCATTCTACAGCAGCCATCAATACTGGAACACCCAATGCAATAACAGTAGCCAAAGCTGCACCAGTAGATCCTTTAAGGAAACGACTAAAAACAAACTCGTATAAACCAATAACCCCCAATCCAATCCAGATTGCAAAGGCATAAAAACAACCTACATAAGTGTAATCTCTTTCCCTTGGTTCAATAGGAGGGTTGTTTAAGAAAAAGGTAATAGCAGCTCCCGTCATAATAAAAAGAACAACCATCACTATTCCTGATTTTTCATGTTTACTGAACTGGAAAAACAAACCAATTAAACCTAAAATAAGTGGTAAGGCAAACAGTTGATTTCTAGCCATACTTGACAATCCTTGTGGTAACACCTTATTATCCAAAGGAGAAAGTGTGCCTGAATCCTGAATATCCCCTTCTCTACCGATAAAGTTCCATTTAAAGTAACGGAAAAATAAGAAGCCTAACTGCCTACTAAACATATAGGAAATGTTATCTCCACTAGTTGGTGTTTTACCTTCTTTCCAACGCTTATTGTTTTTCTTTAAATAATTATTGTACCAACTCGTATGATGACCTTGTTTACTATGCATCCTAGGAATAAATACTTTGTCCTTAGAAGCATATTTATTGACTGTTTTATGATCATAAATCACGTAACCATCCTTTCCTTTTTTGTAAAGTGGCGCACCATCCTTTTGATCAGAAATTCTTGCTGTATATTGAGGGCCATAGAATAACGGCCTTTCTCCATATTGCTCACGTTTTAAATATGAAATCGTTTTCACCATATCGTCAGGATTATTCTCATTCAATGGTGGATGATAGTTTGCTCTGATGACAATAATAGCATAAGAAGCATAGCCTATTAAAATAAAAACTAGAGACAATAAGCCAAGATTTAAATTATACTTTGACTTCTTAATAGAGTAAATAATTCCATAAATAATGGCTCCAATAAATAATAAAACAAAAAAGATTACTCCAGAATTAAACGGAAGCCCCATGATATTTACGAACAGTAATTCAAACTTCCACGCCATACTTGGCAACCCTGGAATAATAGCTGTTTGTATTGCTTGAACAATTACTACACTCGCTACAAAAGCAATAATTCCCCCTGTCCATGTATGTTTTTCATATTTTCTAAAGTAATAGATCATTCCTAGAGCAGGGATAGCCACTAAATTCAATAAGTGAACACCAATAGAAAGCCCAATCATATAGGCTATTAGAATCACCCACCTGTCTGCTGTAGCTTCTTCATTCCCTATAGCCTCGTCCCATTTTAGCACAGCCCAAAAGACAAAGGCTGTAAAGAAAGATGACATCGCATATACTTCTGCTTCACCAGCAGAAAACCAAAAAGAATCAGAGAAGGTATAGGCTAAAGAACCCACTAAACCAGCACCAATTACCAAGATTCCTTGCGTAAGAGTGGGAACATCTGTTTTTGATAACGATAAGATTTTTTTTGCTAATAATGTAATTGTCCAGAAAAGGAAAAGAATAGTAAATGCACTGGAAAGTGCAGAAACCATATTTACCCAATAACCAACTTCCTCTGTTCCCGGAGTAGCAAAAAGAGAAAATATTCTACCAATTAAAAGGAATAAAGGAGCACCTGGAGGATGTGGAACTTGCAATTTATATGAAGCAGCTATAAACTCTCCACAATCCCAAAAACTAGCAACAGGTTCCATCGTAAGAATATATACTGTAGCAGAGATAAGAAACACTGCCCACCCACCGATATTATTTATTAGTTTGTAATTTTTCATGTATCTAAAAGTATTAAGCCGTGCCTTCCGGCAGGCAGGTACAAAGTATCAAGTATCAAGACTGGTTTTTAATAATTTCTTCATCTGTAAGAAGAAACTAATTTTAAGACTCAATACTAATTGCCTTCTACATTACTGTTTCATCGTTTAAAGTAAGCTATTAGCTTAACAGCGTGCTAAAATAGGAAAAGTTTATGAGTTTTTTGAGTACTTATGAAAAGGATAAGTTTATCTGTTAAATTGATGCTTTAGGAAGTCTCACTTTATCTAAAAATCATCACCGTTCCTGTACGAATTTCTTCCCCAGATACACCAAGGTCTATCTCATAAAAGTATTTGTCCACAGGAAGCATTTCACCTTTGTAAATACCTTCCCACATTTCTTTATACCCTTTAGATTCGAAGATTTGAGTACCTTCTCTATTTTTAATTTTTACTATACAGTTTGGGTATTTATCGATATTTTTAATTTCCCATTCATCGTTTATTCCATCTCCATTTGGAGTATACGCACTTGGAATATATAATTGATCTTCGTAATCAAAATTACCATCTACATGACCGGGCTCATTTAACCACATAATGTTCTCTTCGATAGAAGAAAATATAAACTCTTCCCCTATCATATCCGGAACTATGTCATTACTTCTCAACAAACTTTCATGGTCTTCTCTACATTCACTAAGACATACCATAGTGTTTTTCTCGTGTAGCTCTTCGACCGCATCTCGAAGCGTGTACAGACCTGATTGATCCATGTAAGTAACACCAGACATATTAAAGATAACCGCTTTTATTTGGTCTAACTCATGAATGCTATCTTGAAAACGAGAAGCAAATCCAAAAAATAACGGTCCCCGCATATTTTTGATTAGCACGTTTTCTCTAAACTCTATCGAGTTATCAAAGCTTTCAATCACACCGTTAATCAAGCGATCTATTTTTGTATTACGTGATTCTAGCTCTACTACATCAGCCATCTTCTTCATAAAAATTAAAGCAGAAATAATAAGTCCAATAGCGACCGCATATAATAAACTCCAAAAAACCGTCATCAACAACACAATAATCATTACAATATTGTCTTGCTTAGGAACGTTTTTAAATTGCCTTACCGCAGAGTAGTCTAAAATAGAAAGGCCTACATTAATTAAGACACCAGCCAATACTGCGTAAGGAATATGTTTTGCCACAGGGGCAAACACGAATAAGATCAGCACTAAAAATACTCCGTGTATTATGCCTGAAAGCTTCGTTCTACCACCTGAATTAATATTCAATACCGTTGCAGGAGTAGTCCCTGCACCAGGCATACCACCAATCAGGGCGGAAACCATGTTTCCAATACCCTGACCAATTAGTTCTTTATTACTTTTATGCTTTGTCTTTGTCAGCTTATCTGCTACTACCGATGTCAACAAACTATCTATCATTCCCAAGGCTCCTAAAAAGATAGCCCACTCAATGATCGTAGCTGTGTATGAAAAATCGATCTGTGTAAAAGACTGGAAATCAATACTTGGAATGTCAGTTGGAATATCTCCAATGATCTTTGTTTTTAAACCTAATAAAACACTGACACAAGAAACCATCAATAAAGCAACTAAGGTACTTGGTATCTTTTTCGAAATTATTGGAAACAAACGAATAATTAAAATAGTACTCAACGCCAGTAAAACATTAACATAGTTGGCATTCGATATGTAAAACCAAACATTTTTTACCGTTTCCAAAGAGTTTAGTTTCTTTACTCCAAAAGAGTCCATTAATTGGCCTGAGCTAATACCAAAAAAGCTATTGAACTGCCCTAAAATAATAATGAGGCCAATTCCACTCATAAATCCTGAAATTACAGGGTGAGGAATGTAATGCACATACTTTCCTAGTTTAAGCACTCCAAAAAGAAGCTGAATAGCTCCTGCAGCAAAAAATGTAACAATCAGGTAAGGCATAATATTTCCGTCACCGAAAATACCCGTGAAACTAGTTACCACAGACAATGTTACTACAGCCATTGGACCAGTAGGATTACTGATTAATGTATTAGTTCCACCAAAAATAGCGGCTAGTATACCTAATACGATAGCACCATACAAACCATTAATAGGCTCCATACCTGCCGCTGCACCAAAAGCCAGTGCTACTGGAAGGGCAACGATTCCGGCAGAAATACCACCAAAAATATCTCCTTTAAGCGTTTCTGTACCTACTTTCATGTATTGTTTATTTAGTTAAGGCTAACCACCTAAACAAAGTTAATGATTTCACTATTGGAAGCAAGATAAGCGGTGTTTTGTCGTTTCAAACTATCAATTAACCTAAAAATAAGTATGCTTTTTGTTATTTTTCGGTAAATTGTAGATGTATTACGAGTTAAAAGACCGTACATACTAAAAACAAAATGCGTATGAAAACCTTACTTTATACCTTCTTATTTACCTTGTTAATAAGTTTTACTAATGGAGAAATTATGGACGATACCAAGCTCGCCATCAATTCAAGTAATGCAACAGAACTTGTCAAACTGTTTACCTCAGTAGTAGAATTACGGACAGATGAAGAAGAAGGAACATACAGCAAAACACAAGCAGAGCTGGTTCTAAAAACATTCTTTAAAAAACATACATCCACTAGTTTTTCATACATCCACAAAGGAAGTTCCCCTGGGGGAGCTAAATATGTAATAGGAAACTACAAATACAGCGGTGGTGAATTCAGGGTATACGTTAAAATGAAACTTACAGCAGGTAAGTACTACATAGACACCATAGATTTTAGTAAGGATGAATAAGTCAAACCTCTTGATTTACTCATTCCGTTCAGCTGCTCCTACAGCATAAGCACGCCATTTTTCTATCACAGAATGCATATCTTCAGGTACTTCTGAATCAAATCGCATTTCTTTTTTCGTAGTTGGGTGAATAAACCCCAACGTTTTAGCATGTAATGCCTGCCTTGGTAACATCTCAAAAGCATTGTGGACAAACTGCTTATACTTCGTAAAGCTAGTTCCTGCTAATATTTTATCACCACCATAAGTAGCGTCATTGAATAGCGGATGAGCAATGTGTTTAAAATGAGCTCTAATCTGATGCGTTCTTCCCGTCTCCAAATTACATTTTACCAACGATACATAATGGAAATCCTCCAATACCTCATAATGAGTAACCGCATGCTTTCCAAATTCGCCATCAGGGAAAACACTCATCACCTTACGGTCTTTTAAGCTTCTACCTACATGACCCGTAATTGTTCCTTTTTCTTCTTTTACCGATCGCCATACCAATGCGTGGTACGTGCGCTCGACCGTATGATCATAAAATTGTTTCGCCAAGCTAGCCATCGCTATTTCCGACTTTGCAATTACCAACAAACCAGACGTATCCTTGTCAATTCTATGAACCAAACCTGGTCTTCCCCTCCCATTATCTGCTACAGGTAAATTTTCAAAGTGAAAAGCCAATGCATTCACTAACGTTCCAGACCAATTATTGTATCCTGGGTGCACCACCATTCCCGCTTCCTTATTCACCACCAAGACATCCTCATCCTCATACACAATATTCAGCGGAATATCTTCTGGTATTAACTCCCCTTCTCGTGGCGGTTCTGGAAGAGAAACCGTAATCACATCGTTCGGGCGAACCTTGTAGTTACTCTTTACTTCCTTTTCATTTACTTTTATAAATCCGTCCGACACACCATTCTGAATTCTATTTCTAGTGACATCAGGGAGCTTGTCCATTAAATACTTATCCAATCGTAATGGTTCTTGACCGGGGTCTACAGCAATTCGATGGTGTTCAAATAATAATTCTTCCTCTATTAATTCTTTTTCGTCGGACATGGGTTAAATTTATGAGTTTCAAATCTACTATTTACCATATCTTTTCTGAAATACTGTTCATTAAAGAATACAATAAGCTCATTCACCTTTTCAAACTCTTTACGTATCTCTCTTCGATTTTATAAAGTCAATCACTGACTGGGGGAGTATTTTATTCGCCGTGTTCACCATGAAATTGTATGTTTTCATATTGGTGTTATCAAGACCTTTTCGTTCTTTAAAAGTAGTGGTAGTTCTCTTTTTTGATGCTGTACTAAGCTCTGATTCAGGCCTTCCGTTTGTATAATAATATAGAGCTAGTGATTTTCTACTCCTACCTTCAGGGCAAGTAACAGGGTCTGGGTGTCCATGCCATGAGTCTCCTGTGGTAGAAAAGATGGCTAACCTATTAAATATAGGCAAAATCTTAACAACACTCTTACTCATATCTTTTTCCCATAACTCAAAATGCCCTCCATAAGACTCTTCCCAATCTTCATTCAAATAAACTAAAACGTTTATCCTTCTACTTAATTTCAATTTTTGATGCATATGAAAATCTACATGCAGTTTTAGAAAACCACCTGGTTTTATCTCGTGGTAACCACCTCCTTCAAAATAAGGGTCGGGCATCAGTGTTTCTTCTATTCCTGTTAGTTCTTGTAAAAATTCCAAAAAAGGCTGTGAGTTAAGGTAATGAACCAACTTTTTAGTTTGGTCACCAAATTGATTTTCTCCTTTTGTAGCAAATTTATTTTCGTTTGGGTTAGAATAGAAAATCTTTTCGTTTAGCTTATCAATAGACGGAAATTCAGCAAGAACTCCTTGTAAAAAGGCTGGATCAAAAAAATCGTCAAGATATAAATTAGGGAAAGGTAAATTGGTTTTATATTCTTTCTTTAAATCCTGAACAACCTTTTTTAAGTCCGTATATTGTTGATTTAGCATAATGCGTTCTCTAAATAGTTAAATGTCAAACCGTCAAATACAAGGTATAGAAAGACAGCAAGAGGTATTAAATTTTAAATTACATTTTTTTAGTAAGATGTCATCAAAATGCTACCTTTAATTGTTCAGTATTTCTTTGAAAGATAATAAGATGCAGCCATGCTTTCTCACCCAAAGATCATAGAAAACACCCCTTTACAAGAAATAAGCCTTTCTTTATTTCAAGAAAAAGGCGTGCAGGTATGGGTGAAACGAGACGATCTGACAGGAAAAGACATTCAAGGAAACAAATGGAGAAAACTCAAATACAACCTTGTAGAAGCTAAAAACCAACAAAAGGCGACCTTACTCACCTTTGGGGGTGCCTACTCCAATCACATTCATGCAGTTGCAGGGGCAGGTGCTTTATTTGGGTTTAAGACCATCGGAATCATTCGGGGAGAAGAGCATCTTCCTTTAAATAAAACATTGGCTTACGCCCAATCACGCGACATGGAGCTTCATTACCTCAACCGAACAAAATACAGAGAAAAGAATCAAGTAGACTTTCTAAAAAAGATATGTCAACAATTTGACAATCCATACATTATTCCAGAAGGAGGAACCAACGAATTTGCTTTAGCTGGCTGCACAGAAATGGTAGAAGAAATTGAAATCGATTTCGATTACCTCTGCCTTCCTTGTGGAACAGCAGGAACATTGGCAGGAGCTATTTTAGGGTTAAAAGAACATCAAAAAGCCATAGGATTCTCTGTATTAAAAGGGAAAGACTTTTTAGAACAAGAAGTAGAACAACTAATCGGTAAAAAATACACCAATTGGGAAATCAATTGGAACTATCACTTTGGTGGTTATGCTAAAAAGAAACCTGAGCTACTTGATTTTATGCAACATTTTCATGAACAAACAGAAATCTTGTTAGAACCCATCTACACAGGAAAGTTGTTTTTTGGGGTTCTTGATTTAATCAAAAAAGGATACTTTGAGGAAGGATCAAAAATAGTATTAGTACACACTGGTGGGTTGCAAGGCATTCAAGGGTAGTCTTACAACTTCAATAGTTGTGATTTAACGCAGCTGTTGACTAATCAAACTGACTCTCCCGAGAGAATTGAATTCTACACAATAGGCTAAAGTAGGTTTAGCATTATTACTTTTTTTACATTCCTGAGCTCTAGGCTCGATAAAATACAAATAGTTAGTTAAATGCCGTTTGTTGAGCTCTGTGATGTCAGGTCTGCCAAAAACCGCTTCTACTGTTTTTTTGTTCTCACTTAATAACTCTGGAAGTATGACTTCTGCTTCTGGAAGTAGTTCTTCCCTTATCCCATTGCATCCAAAACGATCAGCTTCCCAATCGGTTGAATTAAATTGAATAGTTGTTGAATCACAGGAGATAAAAATAATAGTGACGGATAAAAGTAGAAAAAGCTTAATCATGCGTAATGTTGTTAAATGACAATAAGGGTTTTGATTTTACAATCAATAATGATATTTACATGAAATAAGCTGAATAGTGCCTTGCTTTTTCTGCTGATAAACCAACCTATCTTTTTTGTTAATTCGTCTGGAGTAACATCCTTTAAAATTATTCCTGAGTAATTCTGGTTTACCTAAACAGCAGAGTAATCCATTTACTTCAGTGTCTTCTAGTAATACTTTGATTCTATCAAGGTCGCTTTTGTTTTTGTCTTTTTTGTACTGTTTTAGATCCTTTTGAAATCGATTACTATATTCCCAGATCATCGAATAAGTCTTTAGTGCTACTTGCTTTTCTGTATTTTCCCTGTTCGAATTCTTTTAGTGCTGTCTCGATATGATTCTTGTTGTTATCCGAAGCCATCAAATAATTATATTCCATTAAACTCTCATATTCTTTTTCAGACATGAGTACATAGTTCTCTCCTTTATTGGTGATTAAGAGTTTTTCAAAGGAATCTTTCATCTTAGATAAATAACTCTTTATGTTTCCTCTAAAATCAGTAATTGAAATGACAATCATAGTTTTGTAATTCAGGC
The DNA here is from genome assembly GCA_045106295.1 of Cyclobacteriaceae bacterium. GTDB lineage: Bacteria > Bacteroidota > Bacteroidia > Cytophagales > JAAEPT01 > WTJX01. The sequence continues at coordinate 7,751 of JBGCEI010000121.1, read as the reverse complement.
ACTACAAATGTACGTAAAAATGTACGTTTTATCAAACGCCCTAAGATAAGTAGGGAAGAAATCTAGTCATGCAAAATATCGTTAAAGGATAATGAAATATCAAGTTTAGGCAATTCTTGATTGGATCGTTTAGAATGATTCTCTAATAGAGTAACCGCCTTCTTTAACTCTTGTTCGTATGTTTTTTGAATAGTTTCTTTTGTAATTTGAATAGGCACTAAAAAGCGATGTTCCTTTTCTTTTCCTTGAAAAGTAATAGCGTAGACTCTATCTAGTTCAATATCCAAAATAGAAACTTCTTGAGAGATGGCAATAATATGTTTGTCGGGAAAAGCTTGTTCAACATCTGTTCGTTTGATTTGAGTGAGCTCAATTTTATGTTTACCATCGGTGAAATATACGGGAGTATTCAATGGGAAGTCACAGGCGACCCATGCTCTTAGTTCAAATTGTAAGGTGCTGATCGAACTATTTTCAGCAGGAGAATCGATAGTGTAGTGATAGGTTTCCATTTCCGTTGATAACTATATGTCCAAATTTAATCTTAATTTCATAATTTTAATCATTTAAGACTCAATATCGTTTGCTTGTTTGCATCAGGGATAGAAGCGGTTACCCCACAGGATGAGGTCCGAGGAGTAAAAGCGCCGTGCCTGCGGCAGGCAGGGATAGCTCGACCTTGAGCGGAGGGTTGGGGTGATGCCTAAATAATCAAATAAAGATTTTAATAATTCAACTAAATTTAGTGAAACTATGTCCGAAGAAATTACTGATCTAACCAATGACTTCAGTGATAACTCCTCTATTCTTCCCGTTTCTGGGATGTACAAGAATTGGTTTTTGGAGTATGCCTCGTATGTGATTTTAGAACGTGCTGTCCCGGCTATTGAAGATGGGTTTAAGCCGGTGCAACGTAGAATTGTACACTCTATGAAAGAGATGGACGATGGGCGATTCAACAAAGTAGCAAATGTAATTGGACATACCATGCAGTATCATCCACATGGAGATGCGGCTATTGGAGATGCTATTGTCAATCTAGGGCAGAAAGATTTATTAATAGAAACACAAGGAAACTGGGGAGATATCCGAACGGGAGACCGAGCGGCGGCACCTCGTTACATAGAAGCACGTTTATCTAAGTTTGCGAATGCGGTAGTCTTCAACCCACAAACGACTACGTGGCAAGCATCTTATGATGGAAGAAAAAAAGAACCGATCACTTTACCAGTAAAGTTTCCATTGTTATTGGCACAAGGAGTAGAAGGGATTGCCGTTGGTTTAGCGACTAAAATAATGCCTCACAACTTCTGTGAATTGATAGACGCTTCTATTGCTATTCTAAAAGGAAAAAAGGTAAACATCATGCCCGACTTTCCGGCAGGAGGAACGGCAGATTTTTCTAATTACAATGAAGGACAAAAAGGAGGGAAGATACGAGTACGCTCTTCTATTGAAATACACGATAAAAAGACGTTATTGGTAAAAGATGTTCCTTATGGAACAACAACTAACTCATTGATTGACTCTATTATCAAAGCAAATGATACGGGTAAAATCAAGATCAAGAAGGTAACAGATAATACTGCCAAAGAGGTAGAAATAGAAGTGCAACTGGCTTCTGGTGTTTCGCCAGAGCAGATGATTGATGCACTTTATGCGTTTACGGATTGTGAGGTGTCTATTTCGCCAAATGCGTGTGTGATTATTGATGAGAAGCCTCATTTTATTAGTGTAAATGAGATTTTAAAACTCTGTACTGATAAAACGTTGGTTCTTCTAGAGAGTGAATTAGAAATCAAGAAAAGGGAGTTACTCGAAAAGATTTTATTTTCTTCTCTGGAAAAAATATTTATTGAAAATAGGATTTACCGTGATATTGAAGAGTGTGAAACGTGGGAAGCGGTATTAGAAACGATTGACAGAGGCTTAGATCCGTTTAAACCTGATTTTTATCGAGAGATTACGCAGGAAGATATTATCCGCCTGACGGAAATAAAAATAAAGCGAATCTCTAAGTTTGATGCCTTTAAAGCGAATGAACTGATGAATCGTTTGGAAGAAGAGCTAAAGCAGGTAGAACATAATTTAGCGAATCTAATTGAATTTGCAGTTGATTATTATAAAGACTTATTAGCCAAGTTCGGAAAAGGAAAAGAACGTAAAACGCAGATTAAAACGTTTGGTGCGATTACAGCTACTCGAGTAGCGGTGGCAAATCAAAAATTGTATGTCAACAGAGAAGAGGGTTTTGTGGGTTATGGTTTGAAAAAGGACGAATACATAGGTGACTGTTCTGATATTGATGATATCATCGCTTTCATGGAAGACGGTAAAATGGTGGTCAGTAAAGTAGCTGATAAAGTATTTGTAGGGAAGAAAATTTTGTATGCAGGCGTTTTCAAAAAAGGAGATGACCGTATGGTGTATCATGCTATTTACCGAGATGGTAAACTAGGTAAAACCATGGCGAAGCGTTTCCAAGTATTAGGGGTGACTCGGGATAAACAATACGATTTAACGAAAGGGACAAAAGGCTCTAAGATCTTATTCTTTTCTGCCAATCCAAATGGAGAATCGGAAATTGTAACAATTAACCTTTCTTCGAATAGTAAGGCGAGGGTAAAAGCATTTGATTACAATTTTGCAGAGCTAGCCATTAAAGGAAGAGGAGCAGGTGGGAATACACTAACAAAACATGCTGTTCGTAAAGTAGTTTTCAAAGAAAAAGGCGTGTCTACTTTAGGAGGAATAGATATCTACTACGACGAAACAGTCGGTAGATTGAACAAAGACGAAAGAGGAATTTTATTGGGTAGTTTCAATGGAGACGATAAAATAGTAGTGATTCGGGAAAATGGGGAGTGCCGATTAACAGACTTCGATTTAAGCAATCATTACAACGAAGATAAGATTGCATTGATTGAACGGTACGATGAAACGCTTCCTGTATCTATGGTGTATTACGACGGGGAAAATAAGACTTCTTATGTCAAGCGATTTGCCATCGAAAATACAGCTACCGGTAAAACAACGGCACTTATTTCTGCTCATAAAATGAGTAAGGTATTGTTTGTAACGACTAAGCCTGCTCCTAAAGTAAACTATGTGTACTTAGAAGGAACAAAAAACGCAGAAGAAAAGATAGAACTAGAAAACTTCATCGATGTAAAAGGCTGGAAAGCACAAGGAAATAAACTGACTGAAAAGAAAGTAAAAAAAGTAACCTTAGAAGACTGGAACAAAGAAGCCGAGCAAGCTAGAGAAAAAGAGCTAAAACCAGGGGATACGATTGACCTAGATATCACTCCTCCCGGAGATCAAGATCAGTTGGGATTGTTTTAGAGTTATTTGGTTTGATTAATTAAAGATTCCCTGCATTCAAATAGACAAAAGCCTAAAAATACCTAGTATTTTATCGAATTAACGCCTTTTTCCCCTATAAAACTAGGTGGTTTAAATCCTGTCACTCGTTACCGCTATCGCTAAAACGAGCGCTATAAAGGTGAAATCTATTTGTTTTTTTAATCTTTAAAAGTGATTTTTAGATAAAAAGCAGGAAGAAATATTCTGTTAAAGTAGCTAGTTTCAAAAAATTATTAGATTTGTTATATTAAGTAATTTCAAAATAATAAAATCATGAAATACATATTTGTAGCACTAATAACAATTTTCACATTTCAACTAAACGCACAAAGGGCAAAAAGTTATGAAATAAGGTCCATGAAAGTAATTGGCTTCGGTGAAGAAAATCAACTTTCAAAATTTAGAGAATTATTTAAGAAACGAAAAGAAGGACTTAAAATCTGTGGAAAAGACAAAGAGTGTAGATCCAAAGTTTATAATTCGTTTTCTAGTTCTTTAGACAAGGAATACGGAGAAGGAACTTTTGGTAAATACAAAGCCAAAATAAAACAATATAACCATGCGTATATTAATGCAATGAAAGCAATTGGTTTGAGTGAAGAAGAAGTTTTGAAATTTAAAACTTTAAGAAAGCAATTCAAGAAAGACACTAGAGCTTGCGAAAAAGATAAGGAATGTAAGAAAACAGCAAGGGATACTTTTATCAATTCTCTTGATGCAGAATTTGGAAAGGGAACATTTGAAAAACATAAAGAAAAGAGAAGACAAATATTGAAAGACTTAGATGAAGGAAAATAAAGAATATTCAATTTTTAAACCTTAACATGAATTATAAGAAGTGAAAAAAATTGAACCTTGCTTTTTTAAAACATTGGAGACAACTCAAGAAGGAAATATTTTTTCACTTTTTTAGATCTTGTTTTTGGAATAAACAAGTACAAAGGGAAGCTGTTTTTTGTCTTGAACTCTCTTATGGTGTGCTTTTGTTTAACTTTTAATCTTTTTTTGAGATACCAGAATTAAAAGAATCCTCTTCTGATATGAGCAACCAATTATTTTCAACTCTAGAAAAGTTGTCTTCGTTCAAAACCAAAGGCTGATTTTTCAAATAAAATTTCAAGGTAGGAGTTTTAAGTACTTCAGGGTCTTTGTAAGAAAAAAGCACTTGCCTTTTATTTCCATACTTATTTATGATTCTTGCGGTTTCCCTGTATTTATGATAAGTAAAAACTTTTGGATAGACCACGAGTAACAAAGTCAAATTGATAATTACTGTCAAGAATGTCAGTACTTTAACAACTTTGATTTTACTAACTCTAGAAGGTTTCCGTTCTGCTAAATAATAAGCAGCTAATACAGCAATGAAGGGGCTTAGCACATACAAATAATTCGGTGACTTAAATCCTGCAAAAGAGAGGATAACAAAAAACACACTTATGAGACCTATGCTAGCGCCTTCTCCTTTTTTAGGTATTACCCATTTAATATTATGTAAGTATTTCAATCGTTTAATAAAACCTAAAACAACAAAAAGAGACCAAGGGAAAAACAGCCAAAGAAGTGTATGTAAGTAAAATGTTGGGTCACTGGAATTGTTGAGGTAATCACCTGAAATTCTTCCAGCATTATTTTCCCAGAAATAAAAAAATAGCCCTTTAACTCCAAATTGGTCATAAAGTCCCTTGAGGTAAGGCAAAAGCATAATAAAAGGAATGATGAAAATCAAAACCCATTCCCACTTTAAAAAAACTTTGTGTTCTCTTTTTAAAATAACATTTGCCACTAGTGCAATTAAAGGCAGCGCTAAACCTAAAGGCTCTTTCGTAAGCATTGCCAAACCAATTCTGCTCCACTGGCGTTTGCTTTAAACTTTTTGAGGTAAGGAAAGAGTTCGTTATTTACAAAGTCCAATAAATCATCTCCTGTCTATGCGTTGTGGTCAATTTTACCATCAGCTAATTTTGGAGCTACCCAAGTTGTCCATTGGTAAGTTGGTTCAATTAGTCTTGTGTATTCTTCTCCTGAAAGTAAAGCTGCATTTTCTTTGTCTTTTTCTAAATCGTCCAAATATTTTAAAAACAACACCCAAGAGGTTTGTTCAAACATTTATTCAGCGTCTTTTTTATCTTAATTAATCAAATTCATTACTTCTAGGGCTTTGTACCAATAGTAAAAACCCGATTTGTCTGGTTGTTTTTTTAGACGATTCATAAAGTTCCAATCTTGATTTTCAATATCCCATTCTTTTATGTCTTGTTCCTCGTAATATTCGATTGGTGATAAGTCATTATGCAAAATTTTAACAGTTAAGTATGCTATTCTTGCAGCTGCTGCAACAGCATCATCTATCCTAAAATTCCCATTCATGAGAAAACCTGTACCGAAAGCTCTTATTCCTTTTTGTAGTTCAGTGAATTTTTGTTTTTCATCTACTGAGCCTTTTCCTTTTTTAGCCAAAATGACGCAAGTATCTATCGTGTCTTGCAGTACCATTTCTTTAGTTAGGTCTGGTTTTTCAGTTTTACGGTATTCAATTTCTTGAATGGCGAAGGCTTCAAAGCTTTGAGCAATAATCTTCATATTTTTTATACTTTCAAAGAGTTTGCTTAAATCAAATAATTGTTTGCAAATCTCCATTGAAAATGGTTGTTGGTCTTTTCCTTTAAAATATGGAATACCAACAGTATTTGGAGCAAAGGCTGTAAGCTTATCACCTGCAATAGCATCAATAGATGGAACTACAATCATTGTTTCGTTTTCCGTTTCAATCCATTTGGTTTGAACAGGTCTTTCGGTTAATACTGGATATATAGAATCTTCAATTAATACATCTAACAAAATAGTTCCGGAATATTTTCCTTTCGTTGCAGAATCAAAAGCAAAAGAATAATGTGCTTTTGGAACACCCTCTTTATAACTGCGGTGTTCATCTAATTCAAATGATTTGAAGTTTGATGAATCAATCACCTTGTTTAATATTGACTCTAGAGTTTCTCTTTTAGTATTGCAGATGATATCAATATCAATTGAGAATCTGTTTCTTTCTTCTAATAGTAGAACTAAACTGGTTCCACCTTTGAAAATAAATTCAAGCCCATTTGCTTTAATACGTTCCAGTAAATGTAACGCATAAATCATTTTTTCTAGAATAGCCTTGTCTATTCGTTTGTGTACCTTCTGTTTCTTGAAGGAGTCTAGCCACTCATCTGTAAAACAATGTTCTTTTATCATTCGATGATGTCTTTTACTAGATGATACATATTGTTAGTCATAAACTGCTTAATATCTTGTTCTCGGTCTCTACGTTTGGCGTAACTGAATAATTTAGTGTAGTTAAGTGTGTAGTTTTTTAAAGCGTTTTCATACACATGCATAAGTTCGGCACCCTGATAGAAATAGAACAGTTTGTTTTCTGTGAAAAGGTCTACTAATATTTTTTCTAGTAGGGGAGTGTAGAATTTAGTCCTCTTTTCTGTCCTTTTCGAAATAGGCGATCGAGTGATTAGTTTTTTTATAATGACAGGGTTTTGACTCTCAGATATATAAAAGTCAATCGCTTTTTCATCTGGATTAAGATAAAAGTCAAATCTAAAATTGTCCTTCAGTTCATAGTAGAGTGATTCTATAAAATCCTTTTCAATTTCAATGATGATTAATTTTTTGCCTGATTGATGTTGAGCAAATTCATTTATCCAATCAGTATCCCAAATACAATGTTTTACATCTTCAAAACGCTCAGCAATTACTTTGGCGAGTTTTAAAATTTCTCCTGAAATCTCCGGTTTGTACTTGGGTTTGTATGATATAGTGTAATACCCTCTTTGAATAGATTTGATGATATTTTTATTCTTCAGGTCATATATTCTCCAACCGAAGGTGCCTTCTTTCAGGTCTGGTTCGAAATACCTAAAAAAATCAAATAGCTCTTCTCTTGAAAAGGCATCTCTGTTTTTGAATTCCTCTATGAGTCTATTTTCAATGATTTTCGGCATTTCAAATCTAATTTATGCCAAATATAGTAATAATTGGCGAATATTAGAAATCAAAAAAACGCCAGTAAATGAAATAATTGGCGAATATTTGAATTATTAATGTGCTTGAACGTGCGGTTGGCTTTTCTTTTTTTTAACGTCCAAATATAAACGGAGGTCGTCCCGAAGGGCGACTTCCGTCTTATACAATGTGTGTGCCTTGAATGGTGAATATAGCTCATGAAATTGAGTGTTCCAAAGGGTGAGAGTCCCGTAAGCGTGGGAGTCGTTACCCAAAGCTAAGCAAGTGGCAAGGTGGTTTGGAGTGATCCAAGCACTGAAGTAAGCCCGACTGCGGTATCTGTACTGACAAACAGGAACTACATACTGAGGCTATCAGGTCGGATGAGGTAT
>JBGCEI010000120.1:0-4652 GCA_045106295.1 Cyclobacteriaceae bacterium | reverse complement strand
TGTGCATTTTGGGGTTTTCATTACCGACTAGGGTAAACTACTGATTATGAGTCTGTTTAGTGGGTAATTGATGCAGTTACCTAGTTATTACCCACTACCGAGTGTTTAATATTCTGTAAAGCGGTATCTAGGGCGTTGTTTAGTTCATTTTGAAGGGTTTGGTATTCTTTACTACTCATGATTTCGTATTCGTATCCTTGCTTTCTTGGGTGTCCGCCAATGACTCTAACGAGCTGATAACGGGATAAAACGGCAAGATAGTATTTCACGTTATTGGGACTCATTCTAAAGATTTTTCTAATCTCTGAACTGTAAAAGGTTTCTCTTTCTTCTTTCTCTAGGTGGTTCTTTAGGCGTTCAAAGAAGTCTCTGCATCCTTTGGTTAGTTCGTCACTCTTTGCCAGTAATACATCTTTAAGTAATCTATTGGCTTCTTCTATGTCTTCAAGTGTTGTCTCAATATAGCGTTCTCCTGTTTGCTTGTCGGTGCTTACTGACCGTTGGTATTGGTGATAAAAGGTAACTGTTTCAATAAAGCTGAGATAATGGGTATTGGTTCGTAGGGGTTTGAATACGGTTTCGGGAATATTCAATTGGGTGGCGTAGGGATTTCTGATTTTTACTTTCTCTAATAGTAGCTGTACATCCTGTAAAAAGGTCTTTATTTCTTCTTCTTTTTGTTTGTTGATTGTGCCTGCTGATAGGTTTTGCTGATACTCCATAATTTTGTTCTTATGAGCTTTTGTATTGTCTAGGTAAATCAATAGACTACGGTTGGCATTGTCTTCGTAAATCTGTTCTTTGGTGGTTGTTCCGGCTAGACAGATAGGTCCTTCTACTTGTAGGGTAACGGTTTTTAGATTGCCTTTGGCATCTTTGATGGGAATGGTTTTACTGATTTTCTTTTTACTCATTAGCTCTCGTATGGCGTAGAGTATCTTTTCGTCTTGTGCTCCGTCTAGGTCTTCTATTAAAACAAGTTTATGTTGCAGTTCTGTTCGTTCAAAGTAGTAGAGGGCGTTTTCACTTAGGGCGGTGATTTCTAGTTTGTGTTCTTGGGGGATTAGCTCACTTACTTTTTCTTGTAGGTAGGTTTTTCCTGTGCCACTTGCTCCTAAACTAATGATGTGCAGGGGTTGTTCTCGTAATCGACTAGTGAATACTAAAAACATCAATAGGCGGTTGTTTTCTTCGCCTACCATGCCTGTTTTACCGATTAGATCGTTGGTTTTCTGTAATAGATTAGGTTGGCTTAGCCAGTTTATGACTTGTTCTTTTCTCTGTTCGGATAATTCTCTTTGCTCTGGTTTGTTGGGTTTCTGCAGTTCTACTTGTTCTAGTCTGTATGCTTCTAATTCGTTGATTAGTTCTGCTATGCAAAGCTGTACTTCTCGTGTGCCTAGTTCTAATCGTTCGGATACTTTACGGATAAATTTCTCAGTTGCATCATCGTTGTACAAATCTAAATTACTTTGTCTGATGTTGTAAATGGGGCTTAGTTGATCTGTTCTAGTGATCCGTAGGGTTACTTTTAGCTTGTCTAAACTGAACAGGTTGACTCCTCCTAAAACGACTAGTTGTAAGGGGCTTTTTTCGTAGATGATATATTCGGGGTTTTCCGTGTTTAAGTGATTGCCTGCAGGTGCTACCTGCTCAACAGAAAAAAGAACTTCTCTTTTACTAATTAAGTGTTCTAATATCTCTGGTTCATGCGAACTAACCAAGCTATTAGGATCTTCTCCTTCTGGAGTTTCTACGTGGCTAATAGTGACTTTTGGTAGTATCTCATGGAGTGTTTGACTATGCTTTTTTGTGGCTGCTTTACCCGCATCGTCTCCATCTAAAAAGAAAATAACTTCTTGTAAGTGTTTTAATTGGGTCAAGCCCTGCTTGTGTTCTGGGGTGAGTCCGTTTGTGCCGTAAAGGGCTAAAATAGTGTAGTCGGTAAAGCTTTGTAGCGTGGCTGAATCAATGATGCTTTCTGTCAGTATGAGTGTTTTTGTTTCTGCAGCTGGGTAGTTCGGGTAAAGCCCTTTTCTTCCTGTACTGTAGTAATGTTTGCCTGTTTCGGCATTGTCTCTGGCGGTGATCGACCGACCGTAGAAGCTGACTATTTCGTCTTTTTCGTTTCGTAAAGGAAAGATAAGGCAGTCTTTCATTCCTTTGATTTCTGCTTTTTGTCCTCTGTAACCAATGGCTAACTTTACATCTTGTAGGTTTCTACTTTCTAAATAGGATTGGGCTTTTTTACTGCCTGCTAGGTTCTTTTGTAACGCATGGAAGGTAAAGGCTAGGCTTTGTTTTTTTACCGCTGTCTTTGGTCTTTGGTCTGCCGTCTCATGTCCGTTTATCATTTCTTTTGCTTTGTTAATGGCTTGGGCTTTGGTGCAACCTTCTTTGTGCATAATGAAATCTATTTGATCTATGCTTTTGCCGTGTAATTGGCAGTTCCCACTAAAGCAGTACAGGCTATCTGTTTTTGGATACACCTGCATGCTAGGGGTCTTGTCGTCATGAAAAGGGCAATGAATCATTTTATTCTTATTCACCGACAAGCCGTACCTTTCTAATACTTCTTCTATTCTTAAAAGGGATTTGATTTCTTGAATCTCCATTAGACTAATTCTTTATTTGCTGCCGTCACACGGCTCTGGTGCAGACAGTTTTCCAAACTCATTTCTTAGCTCACGTATGTTTTCATACATACTGAATAACTGACCTTCGTAGATATTCTCTTTGTCTGCTACGAATACTAAACAGTACATCAGTTCGTCTAGTAGCTTGGTCATTTCTTCTGGAGCTATTTTTTGGAGGTAGTCTTGCATGGATTGAAAGTTTTTTAAAAAAGTTTCTTAGAACATATCTGTTCCAAACATACAACATTTGTTTCTACTTGTCAATACATTTTTAATTTGATTAGATAACTTTTGTTCTTTACTTTTACTTAAATCACTTTTTAAAGTATCTAAGTAGACCATTTATGTTGTTTGGCGAGAGATTATCATTAGTAAGAAAACGTAAAAAAATATCTCAGGATGAACTCGCTAAAATGATTGGGGTACATGCTCCTGTTATTGGGAGATATGAACGTGGAGAGGTAAAACCTTCTATTGAAGTAGCTACTAAAATTGCTGACTCATTAGCGGTCTCACTAGATTATTTAGTGGGTCACTCTGATCTATTAATTGAACATGCTACTCTCGATAAAATAATGGACATTCAAAATCTAACCGAAAAAGACCAAGAACACTTATTCGCTATGATTGATGCTTTCCTTAGAGATGCTAAAACTAGAAAAGCTTATGCTTAAATTATGGGAAACTCAAAAAATATATTCTCAACTTTAGTTTTAGAACAAAACCCTAGTTATGTAGAAGAATTAGAAAAGAAATACAACATTGAACTTCCTCCAATTTTTAAAGCTTTCTGTCAAACCTTTAAATATGGTAAATTTAATCCTTCTCCTAAACATGATATTGAACATACAAATGACGATATTGGGTATACAGGGATAGAGTTAAATTTAGAAGAGTGTATTTTAGTTGGACTAGATGAACCTGAAATGTATGTAGACTTAAATCTATTCCCTATTATTGTATCGGGTTATTATCATTTCGGTATCTGTTTAGGCTTTGGAAAAGACAACGCAGATCAAATACTTTTGTATCAAGATCACGATAATCTTGCACTAGTTGCTAACAATATTTTAGAGTTTATTAGACAGCTTAACGAAACTCCTTGGTAAACTAAAAACCTAGAAACTCAAAGATTCCTAGTATCCCTTTAGTACTTAACGATTGACCACCTGCATGTTTAAACCCTTTCAAACCCGTAGAATGTACATGACTTAAAACTGGGATCATCGTTTTTCCATCTTGATAGTGATGCCAAGTGTATTTTTCCCAAACATCATTCGCATTTTTCAATTCAAAATCTGAAGTTTTCCCATTCCATCTATAATTACCAGTTTGATAGAAACCTTCTGCATTTTTAGTGCTATTCGTCAACCTCATATCATCCAATAGTCTTCTATTGGCGTCTTTAAAATGATCGCCATATTTACTGAAATCTAAGTTATCATCTACGTATTTGTATTTCCCTTTACTACCATTAGCTAATGTAATTTCAGGACAATAATCCGTTTTATGAAACTCTGGAAAACCATGTTTGTAAGGCAAATCTACATTTATTGTTTTAGACACATCTGTAACTTGACCATTTACATATTTTTTACCCTTTACTGTTATTGACTTGGTGGCTATGAAATTTATATCAGTATTAGTGTAAGGGCTTGGTGTATTCCTACCTAAATCAGCATAAAAATCATCAAGATTTCTTAAAGGGGCACCGTCTAGCTCATCTAATTTATTGAGAAGTGCTGCGTCAACAGTCTCATCTAAACTATTTACAAACCTCTTCGCATGAGTTAAATCTCCTAAACCATCCAGTTTTGTGATAATCTTAAATTTACTCCCTGTATTAGCCAACTCCCTCCATTCAATATCTCCATTACCATTTTTAACTAATTCAATATCTCCATTTTTAATTACACCAGCGTCTTCATAATTAATATCTTCTAATACCTCTATGACCTCTCTACTACCTGATCTGTATTTACGTACTAAAAATCTAAACCTACCATCAATTACTTC
>JBGCEI010000119.1:0-4906 GCA_045106295.1 Cyclobacteriaceae bacterium | reverse complement strand
CATAAAAACTGTTCATAAAATTACATAGTTCCAACCGTACTATTTGGTTAAAAGAGTAAATACTTTTTTAATTTTAGAGTACGCATGAGAATAACTTGTCTTTTCTTGTTCTGGTTGACCGCCTACATTGCTTTTTCCCAGCATACGGAAAATCAGACGAATGTCTACGTTTATTATAAACAAGGGGTTGAACTATTCAACGATCAACAATACGAAGACGCTCTTTTCTTTTTTAATAAATACATAGAAAGTGATGAGTCTATTCGGACTTGTGCGGCTCATTATTATCAAGCCTTATCTTTGTACCATTTAGGCAGAACAGATGCAAAACAACATTTACTTCGCTTCACAGAGAACTGTCCTACTTATTCAAAACAAAAAACGGTCTATTACTATTTAGGGAAATTAGCTTTTAAAGACACGCTTTATCAAGAAGCCATTGCTTACTTTTATCAATCAGATAGAGACGAAAATGCACCCGATGAACAACCTTTTTTAACAGCTTATTCTTATCTACAACTGGGCGATACGAATACTTCTGAAAAGCTATTTTCCGAAGCAGCTCAATTAGCAGGTAAATACGGTAGCGAATCCAACTATTACTTAGCTGCTATTGCTTTTGCGCAACATAATTACAAGAAGGCGTTGCGTATTTTAGGTAAAAGCAAGGTTACCTCCGATAAAACAGGCGATTTAAAAGTAAGTATCCTGTATCAACTGAAGCGTTACCAAGAGGTGATCGATTTTATTGTGGGTTACAAAGGACAAAAGCCGAAGAATATGCTGTTACTCTACGCCGAATCGCATTATGAGCTAGGGAATTATCACGATGCAGCAAATGCTTACAATAAATACACAGAGAAAAATAAGGTAACGGATAGGGATTTAAAATACCGTATCGCTTTCGCTAATCACGCGACAGACAAATACATTACGGCAGCTAATTTCTTCAAAGAAGTGGCGTTAAAAGAGGATACAATTGGGCATTATGCGGCTTATTACTTAAGTCAAATCTATTTGCGTGACAAGAACCCTACTTTTGCAGAAGGGGCTTTAAAAACAGCTGTTGATATGAAGGTTGTCAAAGAAATACAAGAAACAGCGCTCTTGGATCATGCTAAACTAAGTATTTCATTAGAAAAATACCGCTTTGCTATTGAAGAGCTAAAACAGGTAATTGATAGCTCTTCCTGTACATCTGATAGAGAAGAGGCTAAAAAGTTAATTAGTAAAGCACTTTACAATACAGAGGATTACAAACAAACAACAGATTACATAGAACGTACAACACATCAGTCAAAAAGCTTATTGAAACTGTACCAGAAAGTAACCTACGCTCAGGCAATAGAATCAGTACAACATACGGATTTTGAAACAGCAGAAGCTTACTTTGATAAATCATTAGCTCATTCTTTCGATAATACCATTTACCTTTCTGCGCTTCAGCAAAAGGGAGATTTACTATCGTTACAATCCTTGTGGAGTGAAGCCCTCCCTTTGTATGAAAAAGTGATTACCATTAGTTCGCCTCGGACCTTTCAAAACCATGCATATTCCTACTATGGAATGGGGTATTGTTTGTTTAATACCCAAAATTTTAAGGAATCATTGACCAATTTCTTAGCCTATATAAAAGAAGCCCCTCAAAATAGTGAACTAGAACAAGATGCTTACTTACGAATTGCTGACCTCTATTTATCTCAAAAAAAATATGCTAAGTCAGATCAATTTTACTCAAAAGCAATAGCCATTTCACCTTCTAAAAAAGACTATGCTTTACTACAAAGAGCACGTATATATGGTATTCAAAAAGATAGGAAGAGAGCGATTCAAACATACAATAGCCTTATTAAGGATTTCCCTTCGTCCATTTATGTAGATGACGCCTATTATTACAAAGGGGAATTGTTGTTTCAGGATAATGAATTTCAACAAGCTATTTCATTATTTGATTACTTCATTAAAACCTACCCTAGTTCCCCCCTGATTCCACATGCTTATTTACGCAGAGGATTATCTCATTACAACTTAACCAACTACAAAAAGGCACAAGCCGACTACGACGTCATTTTAACCGACTATTGTTTACAACCGATTGCTTTAGAAGCATTAGAGAGTAGTAAATTAGTCAGTTTAGCTACGACCAATAATGCGGCATACACGAAACGTTTAGATGATTACGAGTCCTGCAACCCTAATAATGACGTATTAGAAAAGAAACGGTTTGAAAGTGCTAAAGAACTGTATTATGGGTATCAGTTAGACCAAACCATTACTTCTGTACAGTCTTTCTTTGTAAAGTATCCCAACAGTCGTTTTAAAGAGGAATTGAATTTTTATTTAGCTGATACGTATTATCAAAAAGGGGAATTGAAAACGGCTAAGCTTTACTTCAACAAAGTAAGCAAAATCAATTATTCGTTTTCTGATGTAGTTTACAGCCGATTGGGAGCTATCCATACAGCAGATAGTTTGTTTCCAGAAGCCATTTCTAACTACAAAACAGTCCTGTCGATTACTGAAAGCCAGAAGAAACGTCAGCAGGCGCTCCTTGGTGTTATGAAAGGTTATGAAGCCATTGACAAGCCAGACTCTAGTAATCAGTACGCCACCCTTTTATTGAGTGAGTTTAGTGAACTAGACTATGTACGAAATGTAGCATGGCAAACTATGGCAAAAAATGCCTATCAAAAAGGAGACTCCGTTACAGCCTACACTACGCTTCAACAGCTAATTGAACAAGATGATAAAGAGTATGCCGTAGAAGCCCTTTACACCAAGTCTAAATGGCTTTACATGGAAAAAGAGTACAATCTTTCATTAGAGACACTGTTCTCACTGAACGAGAACTTCTCTTCAAAAACGACTTGGGTGGGAAAATCTTATCTTTTAATAGCTCAAAACTACATTGTATTAGGCGAGTTTTTACAGGCTAAAGCTACCTTAAAATCGTTGATAGACTATTTCCCAGAAGAAACAATCAAACGAGAAGCACAAATACGATTGAATGACTTAGAAATAAACAATGAATAAGCATAACTACATATCGTTATTTCTCCTAATTGGTGTATGGAAAGGCTACGGACAAAGCATAGATCGCTCTATTACGGATACTGTATCTATTCAAATAGAGTTAGAAAATGTCCCTAGAAAGTACCCTAAATTAATAAAACCGACTTTTAAGCCTGTTCCTATCAAATTCAATTATTCTAAAAAAACGTACGACAATTACCTTCATGATGGTCTTCCTGTTGTTCCTAAAATAGCAGGCTATCAATTGACGGATTCACTACGTGAGCAATTGAATTTCTTAAAAATAGGAGTTGGAAACTACTTATCTAGCCGTGTAACGGGACTAGTCCAACGAAAAATAGCTGCCAGAACTAATTTGGGCGTATTTATTAATCATTTAGCTTCTTTTCATGGCCCTGTTGATGAGTCTAGTTCTGCCGTCGGTAAAAATAAAGGGACTGTTTTTATAAATAACACAACTAAAAGCAAGCTCACATTGCATGGAAATGTAGGGTTTGGCTTAGATAATGTTTACTTCTACGGCTACCCTACTACCATAAAAGACATAAAGAGAGACAGTATCAGGCAACAATTCACCGTATTTAACGGCTCACTTTCTTTAGGTAATTCATTAAAAAATCAGCAGATCAATCACATTACTAAAGTAAATACTAACTACCTGAAAAACAGTGGTTTAAGTAATGAATATTCATTTAATATTTCAAACAATATTTACACAAAAATAGATAGTCAGTTTACCCTAGTCAATAAGGTTGATTTATTCTTTTCTTCTTTCTCATCTAGTGCAGGAGATTTCTATAGGAGCTTTATGGAGTTGGCTCCTTCCCTTCAATACGATGTAAATGATTTTCGCTTTGAAGCAGGAATCTCTTTATTCTATCAAAACGATACCTTAAACCACAATAAACAGCTGTATGTATTTCCAAAATTGAAAGCTAATTACCTATACCAACCATTAAATATGAATCTCTATGCGTCACTTTCTGGAAATATCAACCGCTTGAGTTACCAAAAAATAATTAATGAAAACCCGTGGATCGATTCAAACCTTGTTCTAACCAATGAAATCAATAAATACACCCTCCTTTTTGGAGTAAAAGGAAATTACAACAAAATAGACTACCAAGTAGAAGCAAGTTATGGACGGTACGAAAATCAATTATTTTACATAAACAACTTATTATCACCAGAACAGTTTAATGCAGTTTACGAAACCAAAGCAAGTGGATTAGTTACTCTTGATGCGTCACTAGCCTACGAGGTCAATAAGAGTTGGGATCTTTCTTTTTCTAATACTTTTTATGCCTATCAACTAGCTACTTTAGATAAAGCTTATGGAAGACCTACTAATCAATTAGAATTCCATAGTTCTTATCGTCTTTCTGAAAAGATAGATTTCAGTCTCTCTTTACACCATTTTTCGGGTATTACATACATCCGGTCAAGCGATACTAGTAATCAAACGTTATCTTCTATTTTGGATATTTCGATTGGTGGACGTTATCAATTGAAAAGGAATTGGTCTCTATGGCTGGATGCCAATAACCTAATGAATAAAAGCTACAGCTATTACAGTAATTATCCTGGGAAGAAATTAAATGTATTAGCGGGTGTTTCGCTGTACTTTTAAACTACTTTGTCCTCTTAGAAATAAGTATATTAAAAGTGTCGGAGTCGCCTTAAGCGACCCCGACACTTTTAAATAAAACGTACTTCTTTTAAATGATAAACCTGAATAAGACCAGAAGCTTTTTCTATTCGTAACCGACCAATTTTATCTACTCCTATTATTTTGCCTGTAAACCCTCCTCCTTCATCTTCATAAGAAGACCAATTATCCAATTGATACAGTTTCTTTAAATAGCCTTTTTTT
>JBGCEI010000118.1:0-25536 GCA_045106295.1 Cyclobacteriaceae bacterium | reverse complement strand
TAAGTACGGTATAGAGCACGTAGAAGTATCGGATGGATCTATAGAGTTAGATCACGACGAGAAGTGTGAATACATTAGAGACCTAGCCAAAGACTTTATTGTATTGTCTGAAGTTGGTTCTAAAGATGCAGAAAAGATAATTCCTCCTTATCAATGGATTACGTTGATGAATGCCGAGCTAAATGCAGGTGCTTGGAAAGTTATTGGGGAAGCAAGAGAAGCAGGTAACGTAGGTTTATTTAGATCTAGTGGTGAAGTAAGGTCAGGTTTAGTACAAGAAATTCTTACGCAAGTAGAACCTGAAAAGATATTATGGGAAGCACCTCAGAAAATGCAACAAGTTTGGTTTGTAAAATTATGTGGACATAATGTAAACTTAGGTAATATTGCTCCAGCAGAAGTAATTCCATTAGAAACTGTACGTTTAGGTTTAAGAAGTGATACGTTTGATTTCTTTTTAGACGGTAAAGGGAAATACTAGTATGTTTCAGCGTTATTTCTTTGTGTTTTTAAAAGGTTTAGCTATGGGGGCTGCTGATGTGGTTCCTGGAGTTTCAGGAGGTACAGTAGCGTTTATTACAGGTATTTATGAACGCTTACTCAATGCACTAAAGTCTTTTAATCTTTCTTTGTTGAAACTCATATTTAAAGGCAAAATCAAAGAAGCATGGAGGCATATTGATGGCATATTCCTCCTCTCTTTATTCATTGGAATACTGTTAAGTGTGGTTAGTCTAGCCAAAGTTATAGGGTGGTGTTTACACGATTACCCACAATTATTGTGGTCCTTCTTTTTTGGGTTAATAATAGCGTCCATTATTTATATTATTAGGCAGATAGATCATTGGAATGTTTCACAAGGAGTAACTTTAGTTATAGGTATAGGAATCGCATTATTGATTACCTCTTTATCCCCATCAGAAATAGAAGCTAATTATCTTACTATTTTTATCGCAGGAGCGATAGCTATTTGTGCTATGATACTTCCAGGTATTTCAGGTAGTTTTATTTTATTATTAATGGGAATGTATAGTAATGTACTTACTGCCGTAAACGAGCGAAACCTCGTATTTGTAGGTGTATTTATGTTGGGCTGTATTGTTGGTCTTCTTAGTTTCTCACACGTACTTTCATGGACATTAAAAAAATACAGAAATCAGACACTAGCCTTGTTGACTGGTTTTATGATTGGTGCTTTAAATAAAGTATGGCCTTGGCAAAATACGACTCAGTTTAGAGTGAATAGTCATGGAGAAAATATTCCTTTTATTACTGAAAATGTACTTCCTTCACATTATTCAGAACATCAACCACTATTTTATGGTTGTCTACTCTTGTTGTTAGTAGGCTTTATCTTGGTGTTAGTATTAGAAAAAACAGGTAGTCAAATTGGAAAAAAATAAAGTCTTTGGACTCATAGGTTATCCATTATCTCATTCTTTTTCAAAAGGGTATTTTACAGAGAAATTTCAAAAATCAGGATTAACGGATCATAGATACGATAATTTTGAAATTGATGATATTTCTAAATTTACTGATATAATTTCTACTCATGGAAAAGAGTTGATAGGGATGAATGTAACCATTCCTTATAAACAAGAGGTGATTCCTTTTTTAGATAGTTTAGACTCTTCCGCTGAGCGTATAGGAGCAGTTAATGTCATCAAAAAAATGCCAGATAACTCTTATCGAGGGTATAATTCTGATTATTTAGGATTTAAAGAATCTCTGAAATTGCAGTTGAATGGAGATTTAGATTTAAAAGCATTGGTGTTAGGTACTGGAGGAGCATCTAAAGCCGTACAAATTGCTCTTGAAGACTTAGAAATAGATTATCAATTGGTTTCTAGGATTAGAAAAGAAACATCTATATCGTATCAAGATATAGATTATCAGAAAATTCAAAGTTCTCGACTGCTTATTAATACTACTCCTTTAGGTATGTCGCCAAATACAAGCGAATGCCCAGATATTCCATACGAAGGGATTACTACAAGACATTACTTATACGACTTGGTATATAATCCAGAAGAAACCTTATTCTTGAGTAAAGGGAAAGAAAAAGGGAGCAGTATTAAGAATGGATTAGATATGCTTCACCTACAAGCAGAAGAAGCATGGGGGATTTGGAATAACAAGTCAAATTAGGTGGTGTTTGAAACAGTTGAATTGTGTAACTTGCAACTATATTAAATAGACTATGAGAGTAATAAATAAAGACCTGCTGTTATTTTCTTTTTTACTGCTAATGATGATGTCATGTAGTAAAAAACCGTCGATTACTAAGGCGAAACATTTTCAATTAATGACAATAGACAAAACCCCTGTTTTTTCTAATGAGTTTTCTTATGCTTATGAGAAAAATAGAAAAAAAGATACAACGCTTTATTCTGAAAATAGTGTAAAAGAATACTTAGATCTTTTTATAAATTTTAAATTGAAAGTAAAAGAAGCGGAGTCTTTGGGAATGGATACATTGCCTTCTTTCTTGAAAGAATACTACTCTTATAAAAAACAGCTAGCCAAGCCATACTTATCTGATGATAAAGCAATAGATAGCTTAGTATTAGAGGCTTATGAAAGAAGTAAAACAGATACAAAGGCATCTCATATCTTATTAAAAATACCAAATACAGCTACCCCTAACGATACATTTCAGATTTACACGAAACTGCAAGCAATTAGAGATAGTATAAGTAACGGCTTGATTTCCTTTGGAGATGCGGCTATCAAATATTCAGAAGATCCCTCTGCTGCTAAAAATAAAGGTGACTTGGGTTATTTTTCTGTTTTAAGAATGGTTTACCCTTTTGAATCTGCCGTTTATACTACATCAGTAGGTGATGTTTCTCCAATAGTGAAAACACGATTTGGGTACCATATTCTTTATGTAGAGGATAAGAAACCAGCTGTAGGAGAGCTATCTATTAGTCATATTATGGTTAATAAACCAGAAGTAGAAAAGTCTCAACAATTGGCTAATGAGTTAATGAAAAAACTTAAATCCGGTGCCGATTGGGATAGTGTGTGTAAGGAATATTCTGACCATACCTCTACTAAAAATAATGGCGGTAGTTTGAAACCATTTAAAAGAGGAGGTTTAGGTGTCCCAGCATTAGAGGATGCTGCTTTTCAATTGATAAACAAAGGTGATATTGCTGGTCCTATTCAAACACAATACGGTTATCATATTATAAAATTGAATGATAAAAAAGCGCTTAAACCGTTTGAAGAAGTAAAAGATGAGTTAAAGAAGAAAGTGAAAAAAGACACGAGGTCTCAGTTAGCTCAGAAGAAATTAGTTGATAAATTAACCCGTGATAATGGATTCAAACAATTAAATAGCTTAACTGGTCAAGTAGAGATTACACAGTCGGTAGATTCTATTTTGAATGCTTCATGGAACGAATCTAATACATTGAGAAATTCAGATAAACTGTTTGTTATTGGAGATTCCTCGTATGTACTCGGTGGTTTTTATACTTACCTCATTAAAAATAAAAAGAAGTACCAACAGAAAAGTACAGATCTTGTTTTAGATGAAGCATTTGCAGCGTATAAGGATCAAGAGATTATTACTTATGAGACCAAACAATTGCCATCGAAATACCCTGAGTACGCTATGATATCAAAAGAGTATAGAGAAGGTATTTTGTTGTTTGATTTAATGAATGAAAAAGTTTGGAAGAAGGCTACAAAAGATACAGTAGGAATTAAATCATTTTATAAAAATAACAAACAAAAATACTTAACCAATGAATCTGCAAAAGCAACTATAAAAGAAGTAAGTAAGTCTAAAGAGGAGGGGCAAGAAATAATATTAGACTTTGTTGAAGACGACATTACTTCTTTATTAAAGTATGAACTAGGCAAACAGCAGGTGAAACATAATGGGATATTAAAGGACGTAGAGATCTTTAAATTAATCCCTGTTAGACAGAAAGAATTGAAAGAAGTAAAGGGAAAGGTGGTATCTGAATATCAATCTTATTTAGAAAAAGAGTGGATTAAAGAGTTAAGAAAGAAGTACTCTTATGAGCTGAATGAGGTAGCATTTAAGAGGTTTATAAAGCAGAAAAGAAAATCAACTAAGTAATAGTAGTGGTTACTAAATGGGAAAAATAGTCATTTTTATTTTTACACTTTCTTTATTCTCTTGCGAATACATTCGGAATAAAGAAGAAAAACACCTGTTAGCAAAAGTAGGAGATGAGGAATTGTATAAAAATGAAGTCTATGCTGCTATTCCTGAGAGCATGTCTTCAAAAGACAGTACGAGATTAATTAAACAATATATCGACAGTTGGATTCGTGAACAGGTAATGCTAAGTGAAATATATGAAAGCTATTCTTTTGACGAACAGGCTATAGAAAATCAATTGAAAGAATTAAGGAATCAATTGATTACACATCAATATAGATCACAAATTGTTAAAAGCAAGCTGACTAATACCGTTTCAAGGGCGGATAAATTGGCTTATTATGAAGATCATAAAGAAGATTTTCAGTTAAGAGTAAGTATTGTAAAAGGATTGTTTGCCAAAATACCTATTGAAGCACCTCACAGTGAAGATGTATATAATACTATTACTACAATGGGTAAAGAGGAACGAGTTGAATTTAAAAATTATTGTTATCAGTTCGCTGTAAACTATCACGTAAATGATTCACTGTGGATCCCATTAACTCATTTAATAGAGTCTACACCTTTAGAGGATAAGATTGTAAGTGAGGTTCAATTTCTTAGGAATAGAAAAGCAATGATCGCTAAAGATTCACTTTTTGAATATGTGATACAAATAGATGATTATAAGGTAGAGAAAGACATTTCACCATTAGAATTTGTTGACGCAAGTATAACTTCTATCATTTTGAATCAGCGTAAGAAAGAACTTATTAAAAAGAATGAAGAAGACGTTTATCTTGAAGCACTTAAAAATAAAACATTTCAAGTTTATTACCCCTAATATGAAGTTTATCATACGATTACCCTCTGTTTTACTCATAACGTTTCTTGTATCTGTACTAAGTGCTCAACAGCTTACGGTTATTGATCAAGTTGTTGCTAAAGTTGACGACCAAATTGTTTTGGAGTCAGAAATACAGCAAGGGTACGATCAGTTTGTTGCCTCTGGTCAAATTTTTAAAACGAATGTTAGGTGTAAAGTATTAGAAGCCTTATTGGTTAATAAACTATTATTAGCTAAATCAGTAACAGATTCTGTTACAGTAGATGAATCATCCATTGATGGAGAGTTGAATAGAAGGATTCAAGCCGTACTTCAAGGAAGAGACCCTAAGGTTTTAGAACAACAGTATGGGAAGTCTATTAATACCATAAAAGACGAAATACGTGATCAAATTAGAGATGAGTTGATTACTCAAAAAATGAGGAGAGAAGTAGTCTCTACCACCTCTATTACTCCTACGGAAGTTAAGAAGTTCTTTAAGTCGTTACCGAAAGATAGTTTACCTTTTTTATCTGCTGAGGTACAAGTTGGCCACATAGTAGTCCAAACAACCGTCAATAATTCCGAGAAAAAAAGAATAAAGAATAAACTAGAAGCCATAAAAAAGCGGATATTAAAAGGGGAAAGTTTTGGGGAGTTAGCTAAAATATATTCAGAAGACCCAGGTTCTGGTCAGTTAGGAGGGGAATTGGGTTTCTTTGGTAGAGGTGATCTAGTACCAGAATATGAAGCAGCTGTTTTAAATGTAGAAGAAGGGGAGATGACAGAAGTGGTTGAGTCTCAGTTTGGTTTTCACTTAATACAACTAATAGCCCGTAAAGGGAATCGATTTAATAGTCGACATATTTTAATGAAAGCATCGTCTCTGTCAAGTGATTTTGAACAGACTAGTGTTTTTCTTGATAGCGTAAGAGCTAGTATACTTGAAGGTAATGTGACATTTGAAAAGCAGGCTAGTCTAAACTCTATTGATGCTGTTACAAGCGTGAGCGGAGGTTTTTTTACAGACCGATCTACTGGTTCTACTAACATACAGATGCAGAACCTAGACCCCAGTCTATTTTTTATTATTGACACAATGAAGGTAGGAACTATTACTCAACCAGTTGCTTTTCAAACAAGAGATGGAAAGAGTGCTATGAGAATTGTATACTATAAATCAAAAACGCCTCCCCACGAAATGAATTTAACGGATGATTACCAAAAGATCCAGAATGCCGCATTAGAGGCTAAAAAAGCCAAGCAGTTGAACGATTGGTTTTTGTCTTCGCAAAAAGATATTTATTTATATGTAGATGATAAATATAAAAAATGTAATGTCTTTGGACGAAAATTTTAAGATAAAGATCATATTTGTGTACCTTAGAGTAAACTAAAACAGTTCAATTATGCCTTTCCCAAGTGTTTTCGATAAAAATAATGCTACTGCATTAGTAGAAAGAATTAATAAAATATCTGCAAATACGAAGCCTCAGTGGGGTAAGATGGATGCTGCTCAAATGCTAGCTCACCTTAGTGTTCCTTATGAAATAGCGTACGATGAGAATCCTAAAAGACCACCTGCCATTGTACGGTTTATGCTCAAATCATTTGTTAAGAATACTGTAGTAAGTGAGAAACCTTACAAAAAAAATAGTAGAACAGCACCAGACTTTATCATATCTGACCAACGAGTTTTTGAAGAAGAAAAACAGAAATTAGTTAGATTCATTAATGAAACACAGAAAAAAGGAACTTCTTTTTTTGATGGTAAACAAAGTGTCTCATTTGGTAAGTTGACAACCGAAGAATGGAATAACCTGTTCTATAAACATTTAGATCATCACCTTCAACAGTTTGGAGCGTAGTTTTGGGTGGTAGATTTTATTATTATAGGGCAAGGACTAGCAGGTTCAATATTGTCGTACACACTATTGAATAAAGGGTATTCAGTTCAAGTAATTGATGATAATAAGCCTAATACGGCTACAAAAGTAGCAGCTGGTTTATTTAACCCCATTACAGGCAAGCGCTTGGTGAAAAGTTGGTTAGTGGATGAGTTGTTTGCATATTCCAAAGACTTTTATTCGGCTTTAGAAAGTAGTCTCAAAAAGTCTTTTTTTTACGAGATGCCTATTTTAAAACCAATTCAAACAGTAGAAGAACAAAATTTCTTTTTTTCTAAATCTGCTGATAGCTCGTGGTCGGATTATGTGAGTATATACAATACGTGCGAATTTGATTACGTTAACTCTTCTAATGGCTATGCAATTATTCATAAAGCAGGTTGGGTAAATACATCAAAGATGAAAGAAGCTATGCAAGCATATTTAAAGAATGAAAATGCTTTCATACAAACAAATTTTTCAACCGAAGAGTTGTTGACGACAGAAGCTGGGATTGAGTGGAAAGGAATTAAAGCAAAAAAAATCATTTTTTGTGATGGTTTTCGCTCTATTTATAATCCATACTTCTCATATCTTCCATTTCGAGTAACGAAAGGAGAACAACTTATCATTAAAGCAGACTTACCAAGAAATCAAATTATTAATAAAGGTGTTTTTATTGTTCCGTTAGAGGATGATAAATTCTTAGTAGGAGCTACGTCTGAGTTAACAGATGAAAATGAAGTAACAGAAAAAGGCAAAGAGAAACTAATAGAAAAATTAGATCGATTAATAACCGTTCCTTATACTATTATTGATCAAAAGTCAGGAATAAGACCTACGGTAGCAGATAGAAAACCTATTATTGGTTTTCATCCAACAAATCCTAGAATAGGTGTTTTTAATGGCATGGGAACTAAAGGTGTTTCTTTAGCTCCTCTTTTGGCTAAAGAATGGGTAGAATCGTTTGATGATGGAGGTCAGGTAAGGGCTGAAGTCCAGATAGAAAGGTATCATAAGCACTTTCAGAATACAGGAAACAGTTGAACTCAAAACAAATCCTATATCGATTACTAGCTATCCTTGTTTTGTGTGTAGTTCATATATTACCATTGTCGGCACAAAATGCTGATGAGGTTTTTGGTAACAATAGAGTACAGTATAAGCAATGGAACTGGAAAAGAATAACAACTGATAATTTCATTGTATACTATTACGTAGGTGGGAATAATATAGCGTATAATGCTGCTCGATACGCCGAAAGAGAGCTTAAAAAAGTAATAGAGAAAACAGGTTTTACCCCTCGCTCTCAGATTACCATGATGGTTTATAATTCTTTAGAAGATATGCAGATGAGTAACGTTGATTTTGAGCGTAAGGTATTTATAGGAGGAGAAACGGATCTTGTAAAGTCTCGAATAGAAATCGCTTATCCAGGTACTCAAACAGGGTTTAAAAAAGAGGTGAACAGAAGGTTAACTAAATTGATGTTAGAAGTTATGCTCTTTGGTGGTAGCCTTAAAAGCATGATTCAAAGTTCTTATTTAGTAAAAATACCACCTTGGTTTGTTGAAGGAGCAGCTAAATACGTCTCTGAAGGATGGTCAGCAGAGTTAAATGGTGCGGTGAAAAGTACATTGATTACTAAGAGAAACAAACCTAGAAATTTTGTGGGTAATAATGCGGTGCTTGTGGGGCAGTCAATCTGGAATTATGTGGCAGAAGAGTACGGAGAAGATGACCTGGCTAACATTTTAAACCTCACAAGAATTACTCGAAGAGAAAAGACAGCCATAGAAAGTACCTTAGGGCTGCCATACAAAGTCTTTTTGAAAGGGTGGAGAAATTATTATTTAACGTTAAATGATTCAACGAAGATAGAAACCATAGAACCATCCAAAAAAGAGAAAATAAGAAGGCATAATAGGAAGAATAGGATATACAAAGAAGTAGCTTTTAGTCCTTCTGGGCAGTACTTAGCGTATTCAGAAAATTTTCTTGGTCGATATAAAATTAAGGTGTTAGATACTGAAACAGGTAAGAAAAAAACGTTTCATAAAGTAGGTAGAAGAATTACCGATAGACCATTAAATTTAGATATACCGCTTATTTCATGGCAAACAGATACGTCATTAGGAATGGTGGTGTACAAAAAAGGGAAGGTGTCTTTTTTAATGAAAAATACAGATACTAAAAAACTAGTAGAAAATAATTTTAAAGTCATTGATGAGGTTTTAGGAATGGATTTTTCCGACGATGGGAAATGGGTAGTCTTTAGTGCGTTAAAAGATGGGCGTACAGATTTGTTTTTATACCATTACAAAACAAATATTTTTAAACGAATTACATTCGATCTTTACGATGATGTAGACCCTTCTTTTCTGAAAAACAGTTTAGATGTAGTTTTTAGTTCTAATAGGTTAGATACTTTATTAAAAGGAGATAGAGGAAACTTTGAGACAGTAAAGGACGATTTTGAGTTATACCTCTATAAGTACAATAGAAAAGATACAGTAACGAGACTCACTTACTTAAAAGGCAATGAGTTTGAACCTAAAGCTCTTTCTGAAAATGAAATTTCTTTTTTAAATACGAAAGGGAACAAATTGTCGCTTCATAAATTAGATTTGAAGACAAGAAAAGTAAGTCAAGTTTCTAATTATCATAAGAACATTCAGGCATACGATATTAATCCAACAGATGGGATGCTTGCTTTTATTATGGAAGATAAAACGAATGATTATTTATACTTAAATAAAGACTTTTCTGTTTCAGAAGAGCTTGTTTCAATTAATAATGAGCCACCGGTACTCGATTCTATTGTTGAAGTTGAGGTACCAAGATTTCCTTCCGTATACGATATTACTATTAGTGATTATTTTTTTGAGTCCGAAAGGAAACAATTTTATGCCAAAATAGAGCAAGAGAAAAAAGATAGTGTACAGAAAGTAAAAGATGATAGAATCAGAATAAGAGGACCGTATGACTATAAACTCTTATTAGCGCTTGATAAAATGATAACAACCCCTTTTTTTGATCAACTGAGAGGGTTTGGGCTTTTTCAAGAAGTAAGCACATCAGAGCTTTTTGGAGATCACCGATTTGTAGCCGGCTATTATGGTGATTTTACAAATCTCAATGTAGGTAGAATATATGGTGAGTACCGTTACCTGAGAAAGAGAATGGATTTTTCTTTTCGTTATGATAGGGAAGGAATCCAGTCTCAAGGAAATGGGAGTGCTAACTCTGTGAATCAAGAGTATTTTATCAATAAATTTGTGTTCGGTTTAGATTACCCACTAACCCCTTCTACTAGACTCTCTTTTTCCCCAGGATTTGAAAGAACAACCTTTTCAGATGTATCTGTTATTCAAGGAACACTAGATTTTTCTTCCAGACAAATTTCTCAAAATTATTTGAGTATTTCCAATGAGTTCATAGTCGATAATACGTATGAGAAAGGATTAAACATGTTAGAAGGGACTCGTCTTAAAGTATCTTACAAAACGTATATGAACTTTGAAGAATCTAAAAGGAATTTTGCTCGCTTGTTTATTGATATTAGAAATTATCAGAAAGTACATAAGGAGATTATCTTTGCTACTAGAATGGTAGGAGGGGCATTTTTAGGGAATGCTAAAAAGAGCTTTTTATTAGGAGGAATGGATAATTGGTTGAACAGACAAACGGAAGGAGACCCGTTGGGCTCTATTGACCCAGAGTCTACCGATATAGATACGAGAGACCGTAGTAACGCCTTGTTTTTTGATTATGTGACTACTTTGAGAGGGTTTAACTATAATCAACGGTTTGGTAATAATGTGGCATTAGTGAATGCAGAATTAAGAATTCCTCTATTCAAATACTTATTTAGTAAACCTGTTAATTCATCCGTACTTAGAAATTTCCAGCTTATTGGATTTACCGATGCAGGTACTGCGTGGAGTGGATCAGCTTTAGCCATTAATGGAGATGAGAATCTATTTGAAACGAATACTGTCAGCAACACGAGTGGACTTTCTGCTGAAGTAAAAAGGTTTAGAGGAAGTTTTTTATACTCTTATGGGGTTGGAGTACGTACACTAATATCTAATTATTATGTGAAATTGGATTTAGCATTTCCTAAAGAATTAGTTCTATCTGATAGAGACCCAGCATTACACATTACTTTTGGGTATGATTTTTAAATAAAAACCATATGTTTTCTGCCTTAGTACAGTTTGAAGTGAAAAAACAAGCCATAGATCAAGCACTTGTTTTAGTTAGAGACTTTGTCAACCATGTTCGGTCAAATGAACCTGAAACGCTTTTTTATCATTGTATTCAAAGTGAAGACAATCCTTGTGAATTTGTGTTAATGATGGCGTTTGCAAACGAAGCAGCAGAAGAAAGGCATCAAGAAAGTGAGAAGAGTGAGGACTTTGGAGAGAAATTATTACTACTATGTACGAAAGATCCAGAACATCAACTTTTTAGTACAGTCATTTAATTAGAGTGGACTACCTAGTAAATTTGGGACTAATTTTTCTAAGCCTCTATTTTACTAAACTCTCTCAATTTCACTTCCATATCTAAAGGCGAGAGATAGCCTAAAGAAGACTTTGTTAGCTTAGTAGAAGCATACTGAACACCTCTATCTGAGTGGAAAATCTGGCAGAATAATGCGGTTGCTTCGTCCCTCGAAAAATCGGGTTACTATTTTTTAGGAAGGAGAGCGTTTACAACACTAATAAACCATGTTCTCGCAAGGTGTCTATTGGTTCTGAGTACCAGAACTGTTCGAAAGAAGGAAAGGTCTTCTCATAGTCGATTTTTAGCTGAGCAATAGTAATTATTTTGTTAGAAGAAACAGCTATTTTTTCTAAGATAGGAACAAGCCACTGAGCTATTTCTTTTTCAAGTGTTATTTCTATGGTCTCTTTTCTTTCATGAAAAATGAGAAGTAGTTCGTTTACGTTATCACCAACTGAAATGAGTGGGTGATTACCTAGCCAAATAACTTTGGCTGTTGGCTTGGAATAATATTCTTCGTCTGTCTCTAGGCAGTTGCTGATGTAGTCTTTTGGAATAGTGGTTTTTGGTATTTTGAAATCAAACCAGTCGTGTAGAGGCATGTCAAAACACATCGAATGCATGTAGTTGAAAAGCGATTTTTTTAATCCAAAACTAAATTTATCGTGATCTATTCCTGTGTTGTCAGTAAACTGAATGTCGTTGTTCGCAAAAGAAATGGTTTCGTAATGGGGTGTTATTCCGTAAGCATCTGGGGCTTTCCCGACAGGACTGTGAGTGGTGAGTGCAAATTGATGCCAAAATCCAGATTGTACGATGCCGAGTTCAAATAGTTGGCGTACCATTTCTAGGCTATCGATTGTTTCTTGTTCTGTTTGGGTGGGGTAGCCGTACATTAGGTAGGAATGAACCATAATTCCTGATTCGGTGAAGTTACGAGTGACTTGTGCAACTTGCTCTACGGTTACGCCTTTATCTATTAATTTCAATAAACGGTCTGAAGCTACTTCTAGACCTCCTGAAACGGCAATGCAGCCAGAGGCTTGGAGGAGTTTGCAGAGGTCCCACGTGAAGTTTTTTTCAAAACGGATGTTGGTCCACCAAGTGACGGTTAGCTGTCTTTTAATGATTTCTATGGCTACTTCCCGCATGAGTGCTGGTGGTGCTGCTTCGTCTACAAAGTGAAAGCCTGTTTCACCTGTCTGGTCAATCAGTTGTTCCATTCTGTCTACTAACAGTTTGGCTGCAACGGGTTCGTATATTTTAATGTAGTCTAAGGAAATGTCACAGAAGGTGCATTTTCCCCAATAGCAACCGTGTGCCATCGTGAGTTTATTCCATCTTCCGTCACTCCACAGACTGTGCATAGGGTTGGCAATTTCTATGACAGAGATATATTGGTCTAATAGAAGATCAGCATAATCTGGTGTGCCAACTTGTGCTTGTTTGTAGTCTTGTTTAGGGGTGGAATTGTTGTAGACTACTTTATTGTTTTCTAGTAAAAAAGTTCTTTTAAAGAGTTTATGATCTGGATTTGACGGACTAGGGTTTAATACGTTAGATACTACTAGTTCTAATGGTAACTCTCCATCGTCTAGGGTGATGTAGTCGAAAAATTCAAATATACGAGTGTCTGTTATTTCTCTTAATTCGGTGTTGGGGAAACCACCTCCCATAGAAATAGAAATGCCTGGATAATTTTGTTTGATGTACTGCGCACAGCGGAAAGAACTGTAGAGATTACCAGGGAAGGGAACGGATAAACAAACTAATTTTGGTTGTACTTGTTGTAATTGGTTGTCTAGTATTCGTAGTGTAATATCGTCGATGTAGGTGTGTTCTTGTTGTAGACATTCATAGAGTTCATTGAAGGCATTGGCACTTTTTCCTAAGCGTTCGGCATAGCGACTGAATCCAAAATTTTCGTCTAGGCATTCTACTATGAAATCGGAAATATCTTCTAGGTAAAGGGTGGCTAGGTGTTTTGCTTTGTCTTGTATGCCCATGGATCCAAATGCCCATTCCATGTCGTCGAGTTGATCGAAACGGGAAGCTTGTGGCAACATGTTTTCGGAATAGATTTGTCGGGCTAAAGTGGGCTTTTTTCCTTGTAAAAAAGCGATGACAGGATCTATGGTTTTGAGGTAATTATCTTTGAGGGCATAGATGCGTTCTGCATTTTCTGATTCAATGCGTTGATTGGCGGAAGCCAGATGAAAGAGTTGTTCTAATCCTTTTTTTGAAAACAGTTCTAAGATGACTTCTATTCCTAAATCTATCTGGAAGGAAGCAATCTCTTTTGTATTTAGAAACCCTTTGATGTAGGCAGTCGCTGGATAAGGGGTGTTTAGTTGGGTGAACGGAGGGGTGATGAGGATCAGGTCTTTCATGGAATTTTAGTTGGAATGTGTAAGTAAAATTCCATGTAGCACACTGTTTTACAAAATGTATTGACTCAAGTCTTTGTCTTTCACTAAGTCGGATAATTTTTCGTCTACCATTTCTGCAGTTACCAGAATTTTTGAGTTAGCTTCAATTACATCAGGTACGTCGTACAAAAAGTCATTCAGTAGTCGGCTCATAACTGTGTGTAGTCTTCTAGCACCAATATTTTCTATTTCACTATTGATATCGAATGCTATTTCGGCAATTTTTTTCATGGCAGTATCGTCAAATGTTAGGGTGACGTTTTCTGCTTCTAACAGGGCTTCGTATTGTTTGGTTAGTGCGTTTTTAGGTTCACTTAGGATGCGGTAGAAATCTTCTTTGGTGAGGTCTTCTAACTCTACTCTGATGGGGAGTCGACCTTGTAATTCAGGAATTAGATCGGAAGGTTTGGATACGTGGAAAGCACCTGCGGCTACAAATAGTACGTGATTTGTGTTTAGTACACCATAGCGGGTGCTCACCGAACTCCCTTCTATGATTGGGAGCAGGTCTCTTTGCACACCTTCTCTGCTTACGTCTTTTCCGCTTTTATCGGCGGAGGCGATTTTATCTATCTCATCAATAAAAATGATTCCTGTATTTTCTGCTCTTCTAATAGCTTCTTCTTTTACCTCATCCATGTCGATGAGTTTGTTTGCCTCTTCTTCGAATAGCATCTTTCGTGCTTCGGCAATAGTAAGCTTTCTTTTCTTTGTCTTTTTGGGAGCCATACTCCCAATCATTTCTTGTAGATTGATCATGGAAGATTCGTCCATTCCTGGTGCCATTACTCCTACATTAGACGAATTCTGTTCTACTTTTACGTCTATCTTTCTGTGATCTAACTCACCAGACTTAACCTTTTCTCTAAACCGTTCTCTGGTTTCATGGTTTAGTTCGGCATTACTAGAGGGTATTTCTTTTTCAGAGTCGGAAGATCCTACTTTAAAGCCTGATTTCACTGGCGGAATCAAGGCATCTAAAATAATGTCTTCTACGTTTTGCTGAGCACGTTCTTTTACGGCGTTTCTCTTTTCTTTTTTTACTAGGTTGATGGCTTGTTCGGCTAGGTCACGTACCATGCTGTCTACCTCTCTTCCTACGTAACCTACTTCGGTAAATTTGGTGGCTTCTACTTTTACAAAAGGAGCATCGGCAATACTGGCTAAACGTCTAGCGACTTCTGTTTTCCCAACACCAGTAGACCCAATCATCAAAATGTTGTTTGGCATGATCTCTTTTTGCATATCAGCAGAGGCATTCATTCTTCTCCACCTGTTACGCAAGGCGATGGCTACGTTCTTTTTAGCGTCTTTTTGACCAATAATGTATTTGTCTAATTCTGCTACTATTTGGGCTGGTGTTAAAAAATGTTTGTTATTCATTGGTGCTGTTTAGTTAAATTAAACAATGAGATTATTTCCTATTCCTTTGTCTATATTCTTCTAGTGCTTTTTTTCTGTCTGCTTCCCGCTCTTCACGGGTCTTTTTTACTTTGAGGACTTTTTGGTTTTTTTGAGTTTTTGTTTTGATATCTTTTGAGAAGTTTTTGCTGACACTAAACGAAAATATGCCCCCTGCTTTATGGTAAAAAGCACGTGTGGCAGCAAATTCAAACCCTTTTGCTTTAACCATCGCTCCTAATGAGAAACCAGCTGCTGAACCTGCGTTTTGTAGTTTCAGCTCCTTTCGTTGTAAGGGATTAAACGCTGCTCTTAATTCTACGTTTTCATTCAATACTAGGTCTGTCCCAATAATGAAATGCCTAAATAACTTATCTCCAAAGCCAGGGGAGTTAGCTACTACTTCGTTTCCTCTGTCGTCTAATTGAATATTTCTTGCAGGATCAAAATAGGCGATATCAAAGTCTGTTAGCTTTCTAGCAGTAAATGAAAAGCGAACAGGCATATTTTGTGGCTTAAAGGTAGTTCCTAATTGAATATCAAAAGGAACGCTGGAAGTGGCTGTTTCTGAATAATCTCCTAGAACAAGACCCAGGTTTTTCATAGTTAAGCCAACTTGCAATTCTTTTTTAGGGTGAATAAATACGCCTCCGAGGTCAAACAACCACGCTGTTGCACTGTAACCACCAATACTAGAAATGGCTAATTTTGTAGTTCCGCCTAAACGGATGTTGTTTTGCTTTTGAGAAGTAGATAGAGTGAAGGCTACGTCACTTGCATTGAAACTACCAGCGGCTGTTCCTGCATTATCAAATTGATCGAATGTACCATAACTGAAATAGTGAAAGCCGATATTCCAAAGTCCTATTTTATTACTCAGAAAAGCGTAGTTGATTTCTGTTTTCCACGTATCAACAAAATAGGGCATAAAACTGATGGAGGCCGTTTTTGCCATGGTTTCAGTTAATAGAGAAGGGTTTGCTTGTACTAGGTTAATATCCTCATTGGTTAAGGATACGTTTTGCCCACCAGCGCTTAATATTCTTGGGTTGGCTGATTGTGTAATGAACTGAAAGGTAGCGTTACCACCATTCACTTGTGCTTCAAGGATATTAGATAAGAATAGGATGAAAAGTAAAAAAGTATACTTCACGTTGGCTTGAATTAAAAACTATCTCTAAAGATAATTTAAAATATGCTAAGAAAATAAAAAAGGGAGTCCTTAATGGACTCCCTTTTTACTTAATTTAATATTCTATCCTTTTTGAGGGCTTATAATTTTGTTCCCTTTAATACTAATGTGCCTTCACCTGTAGGTATAGTAAACTTCATGGTATCGTTTTCTAAAACAGGTGTAATATCAAATGCCTCTTGTTCTAGGTTACCATCATCGTCGGTACCGTTTATGACAAAAAATAATATATCTTCTTCTGAATCGTATGTCCAAGCACCAGAGTCATCTCGAATGTCAGTTTCTTCAGGATTATTCTCAATTGTACATGTAGTTGAGTTATACTCTTGATCGGTATCTCTTTGTTTTTCCTCTAATCTTGCAGCGCCATTTTCTGCAAATGATAGACGTAAATAATCTGTTGTTTTGAATCTAGTTCTCTCAAAAGTAACCACACTATCTTCAATTGAACAATAAGCAGAGTCAGTCTCTATTTCAGTCTCTTCATTACCTATTGGTACCCCGTCAAAATCAAAAATATTCCATACTCCAGTAATGAAATCTGCACCTGCACCACCAATTTCTTTTACTACTACACACTTGGTGATTACATTGGATACTCTGTTTTGTCTGTCATACAGACAAAATTCAAAGCAAAACTCTCCTGGCTCAATATTATCTGGTAATTCAAGGTCTAAGATGAACTCGTTGTCATCTTCTTCAGATATTCTTCCAATTATTACCCCGTTTCTAGACGTAGCAGAAGATATTGGTATATCTAAATAACTGTCAGCTCCTGCGAATTGAATATAAACCCCACTTGTTGAATCTGTAATTTCTACTTTTAGTTGAGTAGGTTCTCCTTGCAGTGTAGTTAAACTATCTCCAGAATCAGATAAACTTGGAGCAGCAGGATCAGATGAGGGTGTAGGAGGAGTTCCTGTTCGTTCCACAGCATCGGCAATTGTAATGGCATCAGTCAGGGCATTACCATCACTTAAGTCTACATTAGCAATAGCTGCAGCAACTTCTTCTTCCTCTTCTTTTGTACAATTTGTAAGTATTGCAGTGAAAATTCCTAAAAAGGTAAAAAGTAATATTGAATTAATTCTCTTCATGTTTGTATATTTAGTATTAAATAAAACTACATTTTATTGATGAAATATATAAACATTCTCATTAAGTCATTATTACCTTCTATTTAATGGGTTTTGAGGAAGTGATTTCTAAAGAAATAGGATTAACTACTTTTTGTTTTAGTAAAGCAATGTCTAGTACTTCGTTAGCTCGTGATACATAATGAATTTTTAAGCCTTTGAGGTAACGAGCGTCTAATTCTAGAATATCTTTTTCATTCTTTTCACAGAAAATGATTTCTTTAATTCCCGCTCGTTTGGCAGCAAGTAATTTCTCCTTAATCCCACCTACAGGCAATACTTTTCCTGTTAAGGTAATTTCACCTGTCATGGCTATTTTAGATTTTACTTTTCGCTGTGTAAAGACAGAGGCGAGTGAGGTAAACATGGTGATTCCTGCGGAAGGACCGTCTTTTGGTACGGCGCCAGCAGGAACGTGGATATGGAGATCAAACTGATCAAATATCTTATTGTCGATTCCTAAGTCATTGGCTTGTACTTTTAAGTAGGAGAGTGCTGCGATGACAGACTCTTTCATGACGCTACCAAGCTGGCCAGAGATGGTTAACTTGCCTTTTCCTCTGTTGATACTTGATTCAATGTACAGAATTTCTCCTCCTACGGATGTCCATGCTAAACCAGTAACTACGCCGGCTACACTTTCTTCTACGTAAGGCTCTTTGTCGAAAATGTTGGAGCCTAATAATTTTTTGACATCGGTGTCGACTATGCTTTTGTCTACCTCTTCTTCTAGTGCAATGGACTTAGCTACTTTTCTAAAAACTTGTCCTATTTTTCTTTCTAAACCTCTTACACCAGATTCTCTTGTGTAGCCTTCTACGATGGTTTTAATAGCAGAGCTATTGATTTTAGTGTCTTTTCCTGTCAGCCCATGTTCTTTTCGTTGTTTTGGAATGAGGTGACGTTTGGCTATTTCTATTTTCTCTTCTTGTGTGTAACCATTAATTTCTATGATTTCCATACGGTCCCTCAAGGCAGGTTGTATGGTTCCTAATGAATTGGCAGTAGCAATAAATAATACGCCAGAAAGGTCGTATTCTATGTCTAAATAATTATCCATGAACGTACTGTTTTGCTCAGGATCTAATACTTCTAATAATGCAGAAGAAGGATCTCCTTTAAAATCAGTGGATAGTTTGTCTATCTCATCTAAGATAAAGACGGGGTTAGATGTTCCTGCTTTTTTAATGCTCTGGATTACTTTTCCAGGCATAGCACCGATGTATGTTTTTCTATGTCCTCTAATTTCAGCTTCGTCTCCCACACCACCTAATGACATACGGATGTATTCTCTATTTAGTGATTTGGCGACTGACTTACCTAGAGAGGTTTTTCCTACTCCTGGAGGTCCATACAAGCAAATGATGGGAGCACGTAGTTTCTTTTTATCTCCTTCCCGCTCTCGTTTTAATTTAAGAACGGCTAGGTATTCAATAATACGCTCTTTTACTTTTTCTAAGCCATAATGCTCTTTGTCGAGAACTTTTTGAGCATGTTTTAGGTCAAAGTTATCTTCTGACAGATGGTCCCACGGGAGGTCAACTAATAGTTCGAGGTAGTTGACGGTAGTTGCATATTCTGGGGCAGCGGTATTTAGCCGGCTCAATTTCTCCAACTCTTTATTAAAATGTTCTGCAGTTTTTTTAGACCATTTTTTGTCTACTGTTTTTGCTTTAAGTTTGTTTATTTCTTGGTCTGGTCCGTCTTGTCCTAACTCGTCTTGTAATACCCGCATTTGCTGGCGCAAGTAGTAGTCTCGCTGTTGCTGGTCAATATCCAAATTTGTTTTGTTGTGGATATCGTTTTTGATTTCCAGCAGTTGGATGTCTTTGTTCATGTGCTGGAGCAATAGGGTAGCTCTCTTTTTGAGGTCGTTGGTTTCTAATAGTTTTTGTTTATCCTTTGTAGAAGCATTTAGATTAGAAGCTAAAAAATACGTTAGAAAACCAGGTTCTTCAATGTTGTCTAAGGCTACCTGTGCTTCTTGAGGGATTTCGGGATTTAGCTTAATGATTTTTAAGGCAGAGGCTTTGAGGGATTGTATAAGTGCTTTGGTTTCTTTTTTAGAAACTTTAAGTTTTTCTTCTTTTAGTAATTTTACTTCTGCTCTAATGTAGGGCTCTTCTTCGAAATTCCCTGTTAGTTCAAATCGTTTTTTACCTTGAATAATAATAGTAGTACTTCCATCTGGTAATACTAATAAACGTACAATCTTAGCAAGTACGCCTACTTTATTTAAGTCTTTAAAAGAAGGGTCTTCTTGTGCTTCTTTGGATTGGGTCACTACTCCTATCAGCCTGTCTCCACGGTAAGATTCTTTTACTAATTTGATGGATTTCTGTCTACCAACGGTGATTGGTAATACGACTCCAGGGAACAATACAGCATTTCGTAAAGGAAGAACAGGAAGTTTTTTTAGCTGATTCTCTTGATCTTTTGAAAGCGCATCGTCGCTCTCGTCCATAATGGAGATCATGTCTTCATTTCCTGATTCAAGAAAGTCGTCTTCTAAAAAATCGATTAGTGTAAATTGCTGTCTGTCTGCCATAAATACTGCCTTTGTGTCATAGAAAAAGAGCGATAAACATGCGTGTTTATCATCTTTACCAAATTAAAAGTACTTTGATTTAGTTTAAAAACGAATCTAAACTGCTTCTGAAGCTCTTTTTCTACTAAAAAACTTATCCCTAAAGTTCAACTCTTGTGCCAAATACTATAATAATATACTTTATATTTATGTAACTAAAGATAGTCGTTAGTGAATAAGGTATTTATTACATCCAGTATTCTTTGTGTTTTTTGTTTATGTTCTTTAATGGGGAAAGAGAAAAAGAAAATAAGGGCTACCTCTGAACTAGTAGTCTCTGTTAGTGACACTGTCTCTCGTATTCAAGATCCTGCTTTTCATCTTTCGTTTGATCAAATCTATGGTGCTGAGCGATACTTAGATGAGAAGCTGTTGAAGAAGATTGAGAAAATGTATCAGAAGAAGGATTATTGGAATCTGTTGCCGATACTAGAAGTTTATGTGAGTCAATTTACGATTAAAAATTTTGCTAAAGACACGTATTTGCTTTGGCACCTAGCCGAATTGTATGAAGAGTTGGGTGAACTCAAGAAAGCAAAGCATGCGTATCGATTGGCGCTTAAACATTACCATATTACGCACGATAAACACATTAAAGATTATTTCATCGTAAAAAATAGTTACGACTCATTGCATGTTTCTGAAAGTGAAAGTTATGTGGATTTAAAATATTACTATGAGTTAATAGATTACCGAAAACATATAGATACGTTGTTCCCTCCAAGGAGCGTTTTGTTGAATATGGGAGAGGACATTAATGAGCGTGGAGTAAGCGATTATGGTCCTACTATTAGTAGTAATGATGAGGTATTATTGTACACTAAACGGAAGAAAGAGCGGAAGAGTTTGTGGGATGATGAGAACACGGTGAATGAGGATATTTATATGAGTAAGGGGCGTGACGGTTATTGGTATCCTCCTTCAAAATTTGATAAACATATCAATACAGCGTGTAACGAGGGTTCTGCTTACTTGACGAGAGATGGGAAATCTATGTTTTTTGCCCGTTGTGCGACTAAAGGAAATCGGTCTTCTTGTTTAGATTGTATGGGTAGTTGCGATTTGTATGTTTCTTATTTGCAGCCAGACTCTAGTTGGGGCTATCCTAAGAACTTAGGCTCTAATGTAAATACGACGGCATGGGAGTCTCATCCTAGTGTTTCTCCGTCGGGAGATACCTTGTGTTTTGCTTCTAATCGCTTTGGCGGGTTTGGATTGTCTGATATTTACTTCACGTACAAACTAACAGATTCTACTTGGGCGAAAGCGAAGAATATGGGGCCAATTATTAATACAGTGCATCAAGAAGTGAGTCCTTTTTACCATCCTAATCATCCTGTTTTATATTTTAGTAGTGGAGGACAAGTAATGAATTTCTTTGATGAGCAAGAAGATAATCAGCATGAAAAGACATTGGATATTTACAAAGCTTACAAAGTAGGTAACACATGGTCTGAACCGTATAATATTGGTCCTTTGGTTAACGGAAAGGAAAACGAACAGTATTTTTCGATTGATTCTAAATCGAGTACTATTTTTTATGCGAAGACGGAAGAAGGGGTAGAAAAAACATCTTACACTACAGATTTGTATTCTTTTCCGTTGCCTATGGAAGGACAACCATTGGCAACGGTAAGCGTAGGAGGGAAGTTAAAGGATGAGGTGGGTGACCCACTAGCCGGAATTGTGGCGGTGGTGGACATGGATTCTGGAATTGAAATAGCACCCAAAAAATTAAGAAAAGACGGTTCATACAATTTTAATTTAATTAATAAGAAAAAATACCTTTTGATTCTTCAAGGAGATGATTTTTTTAGAATAGAAGAGTTGTTTTATTTGGAAGGGGATACTTCTTTTGCGCATACGGCGAAGAAATTAAATCCTGCTAAAATCACGTTTAAGTCAGTAGAATTTGAAAATGGCAAATGGGATATTTTACCAGAGATGGAAAAAGATTTATGGGATGTCATTAATTTTATGACCGATCACCCAGCTATTAGTTTAAAGATTTCTGGACATACAGATTCTCATGGAGACCCTGCGAAGAATATGACACTTTCTCGAAATAGAGCTGAGGCTATCAAAGAATTCTTAGAGATGACTGGTTTCATAGAACCTGATCGAATTACTACCCAAGGGTATGGAGATACACACCCTATTAGAGTTCCAGAAGTCACTAATCACGATAGGGAACTGAATAGAAGGGTGGAGTTTGAGATTTTGAAAGACTATTAGATTTTAGACACGAGACTCTAGATGTTAGATGTGTGATTTGATATCTGTTTTTTGGAATTTTCAATTGATTAGAAACTAAATAGTCTTTTCTTTTCCTATCTCGTTTTAAAAGTCTAATTTTGTCCCGCAAATAGAGATAGTAAAACTGTTTGCCATGTCCTTAGATCAATCCAAATTTTTATTCGAAGCACTTACATACGATGATGTATTAATGCTTCCTGCGTACTCTGACGTTCTACCTAGAGATACGAACTCCAAAACAAAGCTAACTCGTAATATCGAGTTGAATATCCCATTAGTTTCTGCTGCCATGGATACGGTCACTGAGCATAACTTAGCTATTGCCATGGCGCACATGGGTGGTTTAGGGTTTATTCATAAAAACATGACTATCGCCCAGCAGGCAGATCAGGTACGGAGAGTGAAACGTTCTGAAAGCGGGATGATTTTAGACCCGGTTACCTTAGAAGAGAAAGCAACTTTACAAGATGCATTGGCCATCATGAAAGATTTTAAGATAGGGGGGATACCTGTTATTGACGGTAATGGAAAGTTAGTGGGTATTATTACCAATAGAGATTTACGCTTCCAAAAGAATTTAGGTAGAAAAGTAACGGAGGTAATGACTCGTAAAAACTTGATCACGGCTAAAAAAGGGGCGAGATTAGAAGAAGCAGAAGAAATTTTACAAAAACATAAAATTGAGAAATTACCCATTGTAGATAAGGACTACAAATTGGTAGGACTAATTACATACAGGGATATTCTGAAGAAAAAGGACAGACCCAATGCATGTAAAGATTCTTTTGGTCGTTTGAGAGTAGGGGCAGCAGTAGGAGTAACCCCAGACATTATGGATAGGGTACAAGCTTTGGTAGATGCTGAAGTAGATGTGATTAGTATTGATACAGCTCATGGCCATTCTAAAGGAGTAATGGATGTCACTAAAAAGGTAAAGAAAGCCTATCCGAAATTAGATTTGATAGTTGGAAATGTAGCTACTGGTGAAGGAGCAAAGGCTTTAGTAGATGCCGGTGCTGATGCAGTAAAAGTAGGTGTAGGGCCTGGAAGTATTTGTACTACTCGAATTATTGCGGGAGTGGGAATGCCACAGTTATCAGCAGTGTATGAAGCATCGAAAGCATTAAAAGGAACTGGAGTACCGATTATTGCAGATGGAGGTATTCGTTTTTCCGGAGACTTGGTAAAAGCAATAGCTGGTGGTGCAAGTTCCATTATGATAGGTTCTCTATTAGCAGGTACAGAAGAAGCACCTGGTGAAGTAACTATCTATGAGGGAAGAAAGTTCAAGGCTTATCGTGGAATGGGGTCTGTAGAGGCAATGGAAGACGGTTCTAAAGATCGTTATTTCCAAGACGTAGAAGATGATGTGAAAAAACTAGTTCCAGAAGGTATTGCAGGTAGAGTAGCCTATAAAGGGATGGTATCTGAAGTTATTTATCAATTGATAGGAGGTCTAAGAGCAGGAATGGGATATTGTGGTGCTGCTACAGTAGATCAATTGAAAGAAGCTAAGTTTGTGAAAATAACAAATGCTGGAGCAGTAGAAAGTCATCCACACGATGTTCAAATAACTCGTGAAGCGCCTAATTATTCTAGAAGGAAATAAGTAAGAATTATTCATTCCTTGAATACTCTGACGGGTGTTTTCCATAGCGAGCCTCATAGAGTTTACAGAAATAAGGAGTAGTGGAAAATCCAACAGCTAAAGCCACTTGTTTTAAAGCTTCAAAATCATGAGCCTCTAATCTCGATTGCTTGCTAACAAAAATTGACTTCAACTGAATGAACGAATTTAATCTAAACGTTCTTTGATTTTCATAATCAAAGAACGTTGAATAGAGAATCTGTCTCAACATGATCACTAATGTAAAATCCGGGTTTAATCAAAAAATGGCCACTTAACTCCAAAATCAAACGAACCAGGAAGCCCTGTATAGAATGGAGTGGTGAAATAACCAGCATCGTTACCAACTCTCCCGGCTAACACATTATGTAAACGGAAGAATACGGTAGTAGACTTCACTTTAAAGTTAAAGAAGAGATCACCTAACCAATAAGACGGTACTTTGAAGCTATCTTGCAGATAAAACTGTTGAGTGATTGGGTTAAAATCATTCGCAAAATAGCTACTACTTCGTTTCAGGTCTAAACCAAACTGAAAGTGCAGGGCTCTACTAAATATTCTACCTTCCAGATAGGTACTCTGCTGAAATAAGAATTCAGGTACTCGTAAATACGAATCGTCAGTAAGCTTAGTATAATTCACAAAACCATCGATATTCAACGCTCCTAATGCCAGTTTATAACCTAAAGATGGTTTTATAATCGTAAAATCATTTCCTGCCTGATCTGGGGTAGCATTCTGATTAAAATAGATATACCGTTGTAGGTTAGAAATAGAAATACTTGGTGTCAGTTCTATTTTCCCAACTTGAATAGATGTGTTGGCATACAATTCTTGCAGGTTGGTATTCCTAAAGTCATTATTCCATGAAAAGTGAAGACTCTCATACCTGTTTTGTAATAAGGTAGGTGAATAATTCAGCAGCTTCAATCCTACTTTAGCTTTCTTAAATTGCAATTCTGGGTTTAATAAATAGTCTCTTCCTAAACCTAACTCTGCTTTCCCAATAAAACGTAAATCTTTCACTGGGTCTAATAAAACAGCCCCACCTATAAACTGTTCCGAAAAGACAGGACTCTCGTACTCCGAATAAAAGTTCTTATTGGTGTATTTGGATAAACTATTTCGTGCATAGAGTTGATAATATAGCCCTTTTACACTTCCTTTTATCCCTACTTTATTTCGGTATTGTTTAAAGATAAACTCATCTCTGGTCATTGAGCTAGCAAACGGTAGTGTATCGTTTGCACTAAAAATGGTGTCTGTTACAAAGTAATTTTTACTAGTGTAATAGTCTATGTTTGCTCCTACATTAAAGTCTGAATATCGATTGACTTGACTATGTGTTTCGAACTGATGGAAGAGCTGCACGCCTTTTCCTTCTGTCAATTGGTATTGATGTAATAAATGAAAGTTATGTCTTCTTTCAATTATTTTACCATCTATGGTAAGATTTGCTTCTTCTAACTCAAAATCAAATAAGGTCAATATATCATCTGTAGAATCTGCTTTTATCCCTCCATTTGTTGCCACCCTATTTTTAAGATGTGAGAAACTAGCC
>JBGCEI010000117.1:0-6786 GCA_045106295.1 Cyclobacteriaceae bacterium | reverse complement strand
ATGGCATGGATAGAAGTGTTAAGAGATGAAGTGTCTGACAAAAGTATGTTAGATGAAATGGATAAAGACATTTTGCGTTTAAATAGCATTACCGACCGATTCTCTAAAATTGGGTCTGAACCAAAATTAGAAGAGAGTGAAATTGAAGTAGTGGTGACAAAAGCCACAGAGTATTTGAAAAGGAGAGTGTCTTCTAAAACGAAACTAGAAATTGTTTCTCAACTAGGGGATGCAACAAAAGTAAACTTAAGTGTGCCTCTGTTTGAATGGGTAATAGAAAATTTAGTGAAAAATGCTGTTGATGCCATGAGTGGGGTAGGTGAAATTACCCTCACATTGAGCGAGTTAGAAAATGATGTGTTTATTGAAATAAGAGATACAGGGTCAGGAATCCCAAAGGCTAAAATCAAGTCAGTTTTTAAACCAAAAAAAAAAAAAAAAAAAAGAGGGTGGGGAATGGGCTTGTCTTTAGTCAAACGAATTGTGGAGGAGTACCACAACGGGAAAATAAATGTCTCGTGGTCTCAATTAGGGAAAGGAACCGCTTTTTTAATTGAATTAAAGCGAGCTTAAATACTATTTGGCTTTTTAAATAAGCTTCTTAGTTTAAGACTAATTACTCCAAAAAGAGCTTCAGTAACAATATTTGAAGACATTTTTGACGTTCCTAATGTTCTATCGGTAAATACAATAGGTACTTCTTCTATGTTAAATCCAAGTCTCCAAGTGGTGAATTTCATTTCTATCTGAAAAGCATACCCTATGAAGCGTACTTTATCCAAATTAATTTGCTTTAATACTTTACTAGTATAACACACAAAGCCAGCAGTTGCATCGTTTATGGGCATTCCAGTGATAAGCTG
Source organism: Cyclobacteriaceae bacterium (assembly GCA_045106295.1). Lineage (GTDB taxonomy): Bacteria > Bacteroidota > Bacteroidia > Cytophagales > JAAEPT01 > WTJX01. The sequence continues at coordinate 5,923 of JBGCEI010000117.1, read as the reverse complement.
AACATATTTACTAGCGAAAAAAGATAGTAATACCCTATTCATAGGCCAGTTGACAACGTTTACTCCATTTTTGTAGCGTGATCCAACAGACATATCACCTTTTCCAGAAGCACAAGCTTCATATAGTTTGATAAGGTCAGCAGGGTTATGAGAGAAGTCAGCATCCATCTCAAAAATAAATTCATAGCCTTTTGCAAGGGCGTATTTGAATCCATGAATGTAGGCCGTACCAAGACCTAGTTTACCTGTTCGTTCTTCAATGAATAATTGATTTGTAAAAGTTTGTTGAAGTTCTTTTACTTTATTGGCAGTACCATCTGGAGATCCATCGTCAATGATTAATACATGAACATTATCATACAATGAGAAAACTCTGCGAATAATCGCTTCTATGTTTTCGATTTCATTGTAAGTAGGGATAATTACGATGCTGTTTTTCATTTTTTAAAATTAGACTTTGAGACATCAGATATTAGACATGAGACTTTAAGGTTATTAGAGTTCATTTTTTTGTTAGTCGTCTTTTACTAAAAAATAAATCTTTCATGATTTCAATAATTCGTTGTCTAGTATCTAAAGTCTTGAAATCTAATGTCTTAGCAATAAAGCTAACTCTTTCCCTTTTTTAATGCAAGAAGGAACTGAAATCCCATCATGCCAATTAGAGCATACGTGAATATGATCATTCTTTAATTTGTTGACAATATCACTAATAGGAACTATGTTTTTATCGTATTGAGGAATAGACTGTGTCCATTTGTAAGAACTTTGTTTAAATGCTGTATTTGGATAAATAGAGTAGGTTTCTCTTAATTCCTCCATTACCTTTTCTTCTATTTTAGCTTTAGGCAATTGACTTTCTTTTGAATATTGAGTACCACCTGTAAAAGAAACAAAATGAAAGTAATCGTCGTTTTCTGTAGGGAAGATAGAAGAATACCAGATTGTACCCGATGAGAACTTATTCTCTATTTTAGGGTGTAATACACCAAAACCAGTTGGTACGGATTTAATTCCTTTTTTCTCTACAAAAGTATGGGTTACCACCATACTTGGATAGTGCGCTTTAGCAAGTAGTTTTGACTCTCTTGGATACAATAGTTTGAGTAACTTACTAGCTTCTGAGGCAGGAAAAGAAAGAATAACTTGATCAACCTCATACCTTCTTTTGTCAGCATGCAGCGTAAACCCAGTTTCTTTTTTTTCTATTTGGCTAATGGATGCGTTAGGCTGATAGGACTCTAATTTATTCACTAAAGTATCAACCAAGGTAGAAATACCACCTTCAAACGAAATAGTTTCCTTACGTGCTTTCGCCTTATTTTTTATGAAGCCTTTTAAAACTGAACCGTACGATTTTTCATAAGTAGTTAAAGTAGGAAAAGCTTTACTTACAATTAACTTTTTTGGATCGCCAGCATAGATGCCAGACACAAAAGGATTCACAGTATAGTCACAGATTTCTTTTCCAAAACGACGTAAGAAAAAGTCATACACTGTTTCATTAGGGACTTCTTGATCTTTTGCTTTGAACTCTTTTAAAATACTTCGTTTTGTTTTAAAAGAGAAAAACGAGCTGAATAAGAGTTGAATAGGGTTAGATGGAAGCTTTCGTACTTTTCCGTTTTTTAAAATGAAACGGTCTTTACTCGCAGGACTAGTAACTTTTACTTTATCTTCTAGATCTAGTTTTTGGATAAGATCAGTAACATGCTCATCACAGAGTAGGGTGTTAGGACCTACAGAAAGGTTTTTCTCTTCGAAAGAAATGGATTTAATGCAGCCACCAGCTTCTTTTTTAGCTTCAAAAAGAATGTAATCAATACCTTGTTCCTGTAAATAGAAGGCAGTAGTGAGTCCGGATATTCCTCCGCCAATGATGGCTATCATGAAAAATTAGATCAGTTTTTTCCTTTTAAGAACACTCTCTACAAACTTAATCTCACTTGGGTTATTGAAAATACGGTGAGGTAAGTGTACTAATTGAACTTTATTGATTACAAATAAGAAAGCATCCTTTTTGACGTATGCTTTTTGAACCTGATCCCATTTGATCGGCATTCCTTGCTTCGCATTCAATTTGATTAAGATCTGTCGGCTATCAATTTCGTAAGCCAGCTTTTCAAACAACATTTTAGCCTGCTCCATTTGCGTTAATCCAGCAAACTGAATGTACCAAAACAAAAAATAAAGTGCCGTAATAATTAATGCAGAGATCCAAAACCAATTGGTGGAAGGAACTAAAAAAGTACACGCCGCTAGAGCAATAGGAATAAGCAATGCCCACCAATATTTCTTGATGACAGTTCCCATAGCTAGGCTGATGTATTTTTTAGACTCTAATTGATATTTTTTTGTTTTTACTACCATTTTCTTAATCCTAATTCCGCTGCAAATATAAGCTGAAAGTCAGTTAGATAAAATATTTTATTAGAATGCTTTTAAACTAATATCCAAACTAGTGTACGAATGTGTTAACGCACCCATAGAAATATAGTCAATTCCTGTTTTTGCCACATCCACTATCGTTTCCTCCGTGATTCCACCCGAAGCTTCCGTTTCTGTTTTTCCATTAATTAACTTGATGGCTTCCACCATTTTTTCACAGCTCATGTTATCCAACATAATACGCTGAATGCCATCCACGCTTAACGCTTCCTTTACCTCTGCTAAATTCCGTGTTTCCACCTCTATCCCAATAGACAAACCTTTTTCCTTCACATACGTTTTAGCATTCTCTACCGCCTTTACAATTCCGCCCGCATAGTCAATGTGATTGTCTTTTAGCATAATCATATCCGCCAAATTATACCTGTGATTCTTTCCTCCACCAATTAGCACCGCCCATTTCTCAAAAGGTCTAAAATTAGGAGTCGTTTTTCGAGTGTCCAGCAGCTTTGCGTTAGTTCCCTCTATCATTTTTACTAACCGATTGGTTTTAGTAGCAATCCCACTCATGCGCTGCATACAGTTCAATAACAGACGCTCCGCTTTTAGAATAGATAAAGCACTTCCGTGTACCTCAAAACCGATATCACCATACTTTACAGCCATTCCATCCTTTAAAAAAGGAACGAATTTCAAAGAAGAGTCTACGTGCAGTAAAATACGTTCAGCTAGATTAAAACCAGCTAGAATACCATTTCCTTTAATAATTAGCTTCGCTTTACTCATCACCGAAGGATCAATACAACACAAAGAAGAGTGATCTCCATCTCCTACATCTTCTGCTAAAGAAAGAGCAATAAACTGATTAATTGTTAGTTCCGATAAGTATTCTAGTCCCATAATGTGAAATTAGCAATCAATACTGAATAATGGTTAGTTGGAAGCTAAATAATTCTTTTTACACTTTCGTGTAATGGTGCGAGGTGCCGTAAAGTGTCGGGGTCACTCTAAATTACCCCGACACTAAAGAGTTCACCTAACCTACTTTGATAAACAGTCTTAAAAATAACCATTCTTATTTTCTGTTTGAGGTGCATGATAGGTTTATTGAAATGAGATAAACCATGTTTCAAACCTAATGTCTATTGTCTCAAACCTTATTTAACCCGGATTTTGCATTAGAATTCGTTATGAGAAGTTAACTAGCAAGAAATCAGGGGTTTAGCTCATTTCAGCTTAGCAACGCTAGGGTTAAATTGGCTAAACTAGCAAAGCGACTGATTTGCAGATAGTTAGATTCGGAATAGACTCTCTAATGCATATTTCGGGTTTAATTTCTCTAAACGTTAAGTTAATCCGTTCACCTACTATTTTCTTTGTCTTGGGTAACTGATGCTTCCAATTGTGTTGTGTTTCTCCTTTCATGAGTAATAAACTGCCATTTGTTAGTGGAAGAGAGAGCGTTCTTTCTTTTTCTACGATATGCTTGAAACTGAATTTTCTAGTAGCTCCTAAATTTAGAGAAGCAATAGTAGGATTCTTACCCAACTCAGGTTCATTGTCCTGGTGCCAACCCATACTATCTTGTCCATTCCTGTAATAGTTTAATAGAACGCTGTTGAATGAGTTTTGGTATTCATTATTTATTCTGTCAATTAATTTTTTTATAAGCCCAGGATATTCAATTACTTGATGGACTACGCCAGAGTAAGCATATTCTTTTTCTCCATAATAGGCTGTAAGTCTAGGAGAAAGAATCTTTTTTCCAAAAATCGTGATTTCCTCTTTCTGCCAAGAAGTAAACACTTTCAAGTAATTGAATAAGTCAGTTGCTTCTTTTTGTGTTAAATAGTTTTCATAAAAGTAGACTTCACCATTTTTTGGGAGTAGGTTTTGGCTAGAAAAGTCTGGAAATAGGTTCATGTAGTACACAACAATTTCAGATGTAAAGATGTTTATAAAATATCCAGATTTGTCTTTTCGATTGATAGAGTCTACAAGCTAACTGAGAATTAGTTAGTCAATTGTGTTTTTAGTTTGATTTTTGGAATTTGGATTTTGTGATTTAAATAAAGAAGTATCTTTGTTCTACGAGTGAAGTAAATAAAAACTATGTCTGAGTCAAAAGGTAATCAACTGTTTCCTGTTTTTTTTAAGTTAGATCAACTACAAACCTTGATAGTAGGTGGGGGAGAAGTAGGTTGGGAGAAACTAGGAATGATGTTTCGGCACGCAGACAATGCAAATATTACTTTAGTTGCTCCAGAAATTAAAGACGAAATCAAAGAGCTAGCCAAACAATACCCAAATAACATTACCCTGATTCAGAAGAAGTTTCACAGACGGTATTTAAAAAAGAAAGACTTAGTGATAGCAGCAACTGCCATCAAAGAACTAAATCAGGATGTAAGGCGACTAGCCAAAAAGAGAGAAATAATTGTAAACGTAGCAGATACCCCCGCTAGTTGTGACTTTTACCTCAGTTCAGTAGTTAAAAAAGGAGACTTGAAAATAGCCATTTCATCCAATGGGAAATCACCTACCTTAACAAAACGAATCCGTGAAATGCTGGAAGATGTCTTACCAGACGAAGTAGACCAATTATTAGAAAAACTAAAAGGAGTACGAGATCAACTAAAAGGAGACTTTGAATACAAAGTCAAAAAACTAGATGAAATTACTTCTGTGTTTCAGGAGAAGACGAAGAAGTAAAAAGTATAGACTTAATAGGTTATTTGTTTTTTCTATCTCTGATTTTCCAGCTTAATTCAATGATACCTCTAACTAGTTGAAAGATAAGCCATAAAACTGAAAATACACCAACTGCTAGACCAAGCCAAGAAGTAAGTACTTCGTTAGCTACCAAACCAAGTATTGCTATTAACGGAGTTAATAAGTTGTCATTCATATCTAGTTTGTTTTAGGTACATGTTAGTGTTACAAAATTAATGAAAAATAAGTTTCATTCAAAAAAAAACGTGGTCATGTCTCTTATTGATTCGTTTTTAAAACAAACTAAAATGCAGGCTATTATGTAAAGGTACTAGTTGAAAAACTAGCACCAGCAGCTTTCTGCTTTACTCTAGGACTAGCGGTTAACGCTAAAAATGAGAAATGCTTTACCTAACCCGAAAGCTGCTATTACCTTGATGGGATATGTAGCGATGGAAATGGAAGAAAAAACTTATAGCTATCCTATAAGTAATTTTAAATTTGATGCTAACTTTAACTAAAATAAAAAAGAAGTGAACAGTGGAAAGCCCTAAACACGGACACACTTTTTGGGACAGTACCAAACTTTCGGACGGTAATGAAAAAAAGGGTATCTTTATTTCTTAAAATAATAAGCATGAATCAGCTCTTTCGCTTTATTACACATAGAAAGTCAACCCCTTTTTTAGTTTTTCTAATTGGATTTATTGTCAAGATATTTTTTGTAAGTGAGCGTTCTATCGCCCATGATGAGCCATTTACTATCTTTCATGCTCAAATGAGTGTGCGAAATATCAAAGCTACGTTACCGATCGAAAATAAC
>JBGCEI010000116.1:0-3710 GCA_045106295.1 Cyclobacteriaceae bacterium | reverse complement strand
GTGTTACAACAGGAAGAGATGAATAGCATCGTGGATCAATTATTTGCTTGTGAGCAACCACAATATTCTCCGAAAGGAGGTAAAACACATGCCATTATCCCAACAAATACATTAGATACATTTTTAGCTTAAAAATCATGTTTAATCAACGTTTAACTCCCATAGTAAAGAATATCATTTTCTTAAATGTAGGCTTTTTCATTCTTCAAATGCTGACTGCAAACAGTATATTTAATATCAAATACTACTTAAGTTTATACAATTTCCATAGTGATAGATTTCTTCCCTTTCAATACATCACCTATATGTTTTTACATGCTGACTTCATGCATCTATTATTTAATATGTTACCGATTTACTTTTTTGGTGCACATTTAGAGGAATTATTAGGAGAGAGAAAGTTTATCTTATTCTACTTGGTTTGCGGTATTGGAGCAGGAATCCTCTACTCTTTTGTACATAATTATGAAATAAATACACTTATTGAATCTAAAAGCTTATTATTTGAAAGCTACGAACACCTTGTTGCAAACCGTAAATATTTACAAGACATTCCTATGCTAGGAGCTTCAGGTGCTGTATTTGGAGTTTTAATGGCTTCTGCTTTATACTTCCCAAACGCTACTTTAGTATTATTCCCTATCCCTATTCCCATTAAAATGAAATACTTCGTCATGATCTATGCTGTGATTGAATTGTACTCTGGGGTTTATCGAGCTAAAGGTGATAATGTAGCTCATTTTGCACACTTGGGAGGAATGGTGTTTGCCTATCTTTTAGTAACTTACTGGCGTAAAAGAGGAGATATTACTTATTAGTTTTTTCAATGACTATTTTAAACGAAATCAAATCCGCCTTTAGGCAAGCTGACAATACGGTTACTCAACTGATTATTATCAATGTAATTGTATTTGCTTTTTTAAGTACATCTACTGTTATACTAGGGATTAGTGGACAAACTTCCATTCTAAGCTTCATACAAGATATTTTTTTACTCCCTTCAGATTTTGACACCTTTATTACTCGTCCTTGGACTTTAATTACTTACGCTTTCTCTCATCAAGGGTTATTCCATATTCTATTTAATATGCTTTTCCTGTATTGGTTTGGTCGTTTGATTAGTGAGTTCTTAGGTAGTCAGAAGTTATTAGCACTCTACTTTTTAGGTGGTCTAGCTGGAGGTGCCCTCTATTTATTTATGTACAACTACATCCCTTTTTACATGAACAGAGGTGCGTCTGTATTATTAGGTGCATCAGCTAGTGTGTATGCTATCATGGTTGCTGCTGCTACTCTATTACCAGATTATACCATCCGTCTATTTTTAATAGGTAATGTAAAGCTAAAATGGATGGTTGCAGTCTACCTATTCATTTCCTTTTTAGGAATAGTTGGTTCTAATGCTGGTGGAGACCTTGCCCATCTCGGAGGTGCTTTAATGGGCTACTTATATATCAAGTCCTTACAAAAAGGAAATGATTTAGGTAAACCAATTATAAAGACCATCAATTGGTTTGGTAATCTTTTCAAACCAAAATCACACGTAAAAGTCAGTTATAAAGAAAGTAAGAAAACAAAGCAATCAAGAAAACAAACAACTTCTTCTTCTAGCGTTAATCCACAACAATCAGAAATTGATACCATCTTAGATAAAATATCTGAGTCTGGCTACGACAGCTTAACTAAAGCTGAAAAAGAACTCCTATTTTCTGCTAGCAAGAAGTAAAATACCACTCCTTTTCATTGCTTGTTTAAACCTTCTTTCATTACTACAGTCAAAGAGGTAATTAACAATTTAAATTCAATAACTATGAAAAAGATACTCGTAATATGTACTCTCGCATTTTTTATACTCCCAGCTAGTGCACAAAATACTAAAGGAAAGAAAAGAGGAGAAGTGATGATTTCTAAAATGAAAGAGAACCTTTCGTTAACTAATGACCAAGTGGCTAAAGTGGAATCTTTCCAGAAGAAACAAAAGAAAGAAATAGAAGCACTCAAAGCACAGAAGAAAAAGCTAAAAATTGCTTTTGATGCGAATCTAAAATCTATTTTAACAGACGAGCAATACAAAAAACATTTGGCATTAAAAGCCGAACGAAAAGAAAAAAGAAAGGACTGCCATAAATAATAAATCAAATAAAAAACCAGCTTAATCAGCTGGTTTTTTTATGCTTTTTAAATAGATTTTGGAAACATTTTTGTCCTAAGACACGTTTTTAATTTTAAATAGCTTTTTATTCCTAACAAAAAGCATATATTCGCAAAATAAATAAAATGTAGTCGCCATGTATTGGACATTAGAACTAGTATCATATTTAGAAGACGCCCCTTGGCCAGCAACTAAAGATGAATTGATTGACTTTGCTATTCGTACGGGAGCACCGAATGAAGTAGCGGAGAACTTAAACGAATTAGAAGACGATGGACAGCCATACGAAACTATCGAAGAAATTTGGCCAGATTACCCTACAAAGGAGGATTTCCTCTTTAACGAAGATGAGTATTAAATAACAAGACTAGCTAGTAGATTGCTGAGCTAACAGAGCTTCAGCAATCACTAAATCTTCTGGACTTGTTATTTTTATATTTCGGTAATCTCCTTCAAAAAGGTGTATTTTTTGACCTAAGTATTCTGCTACACTAGCATCATCTGTAAAGGCATTACTATTTTTTTTACCGTACCCACTTACAATGGTCGATAACTGAAAGAACTGTGGGGTCTGTACTAAATAGAATAAAGATCGGTCTACCGCCTTATTTTCATTCCCCTCCACCTTTCTGATAGAGTCTTTTAATGCTACTACAGGAATTGCATTTCCTTTTAGATTAGCTTCTTTAAAGCCTTGTTCTATTATCTGATGTGTCACAAAAGGACGTACGCCATCATGAATAGCAACATAGGCATCATTATCTTTTATAGATAACACTCCTTTACTTACAGACTCATACCTACTAGCTCCTCCCTTAACAACAGTAAGAGAATCATCTTTAAATGAATATTCTTTTTGTAAACTAGTAAACTGTGGAATTTCCTTTTCTGGAAGGACTAGAACTATCCCTATCGGCTCAGGGTAAGATAAGAACACCTCTAAGGTGTGAAATAAGATAGGTTTATCACGTAACTGGAGAAACTGTTTAGGAAGGTCTGACCCCATCCGAGTTCCTGCTCCTCCAGCTACTATGACAGCATATTTTTTCAATGCGCTTAGATGATTAGCATGGCGTCACCATAACTAAAGAAACGGTATTTCTCTTTTATTGCTTCTTGGTACGCTTTCATGATTAGATCATAGCCTCCAAATGCTGCAGCCATCATCACTAATGTTGACTCAGGTAAATGAAAGTTAGTAAGTAAGGCATTGGCAATTTTAAATTCGTATGGAGGAAAGATAAATTTATCTGTCCACCCTTCGTTTTCTTTTAATCTACCATGAGCAGAAACAGATGATTCAATAGAGCGCATGGAGGTAGTCCCTACGGCACAAACTCTCTTTTTCTCATCTAGTGACTTATTTACTTTCTTTACTGCTTCAGTAGAAACTTCGAAGTTCTCAGACTCCATTTTATGCTTTGTAAGGTCTTCTACATCTACCGATCTAAATGTACCTAAGCCTACATGCAAGGTTACAGGAGCTACATCTACGCCTTTTAATTCTAATCTTTTTAAGATCTGAGGAGTAAAGTGTAAGCCTGCTGTGGGTGCTGCT
>JBGCEI010000115.1:0-7519 GCA_045106295.1 Cyclobacteriaceae bacterium | reverse complement strand
GATACCATACCAGGTGGGTATTTTTAAACCTGTCTCTGCTAAATTATAATAATCTTTTCCTTTGAATTCTTTTTCTGAAAAACTGCTATAAAACTTAGGATCAAAAGCTCCTCTAGAAGCTCTTAATTGTTGTTTCCCTTTTTTAATTAAAATTTCAGCTTGTTTAGCAACAGGATGATATTGAAGGACAATACCGTATAACTGATCTAACGATAATGTATTGGTTAGTAGTGTAGTATCTTGAGAAAACAAGGAACCACAAAAAAATAAAATAAAGTACTTAAATAGCTTCTTTATCATACTAAACCAATTTAATAATCAGACTTTTTATACTCTTCATCTTCATTGATTCCCGTATAATATTCAGGAGGGAAACCACTCAAATTCCGCCAAAGTTCATACCATAACGGCACATCATTTAGTAATGCCATACCTACAGCTCCTGAACCAACTCTCAATGCATCAGGCCAATCTCGTTGACCAGCTTCATGACCAATTAAAATCCTATACTTCGTGTTAGATGATATATTTTGATCAATAGCCACAATTTTACCTCCATAAGACCCTACTGATGTATTTGGCCAACCAGAAAACACAACTGCAGGCCAACCATCAAACAAAAGCCGTACATGCTCCCCTTTGTGAATTAAAGCATAATCAACAGGGTTTATATATAATTCTACTGCTAATTGATAATCTGCTGGCATAATGGAGACAATAGGATTTCCTTCTTTTATCAATTCACCAATACCTGGAACTATAGCTCTAGTAATATAACAGTCTTGCGGAGCTACCACATGATAGTAACCATTTCTAATTTCATAGTTTGTTAACTGATTTTTCATTTTCAATAATTGACTTGTCCCTTCAAACAACATAGTCTCAGCACTAAATTTATCAGAAAAAGCTTTAGACTCTTTATCTAAATATTCTGCTTTTAATGAGCTTAATTGTAGCTTTGCGTTAATCAAGTTATTTTGACTTATCAATATATTATTCTCAGCGGAAACAATCTTGGCATTACCTGACTGTAACTTAGCTCGCTTTTCTTCTACAGCAGTTAATGATTTAATTCCTTTTTCATACAAACCATATATCCTTTCATATTGTTTATTAGCAATATTGAAATCTGTTTTTGCAGAATTGTATTTAGCACTATCGGAAGCTAATTTCAATTTAGATTGAGCATACTTATTTTGAGCTTGCTTTAATTTTAATTGCATTGATTGCCTAATTGCATTGATTTGATTATCTAATGCAACAATCTTGCTTTCATAAGCAACTATTCCTTTCTGTTTTGCTTCAATTTGACTTTTTATCCTATCTAGCAATTTAGGATCCAAATAGCTAGGCTTAATCTCTGAGATAGAAACAATGGTATCACCTTCAGTTACTAACTGCCCTTCCCTTACATGCCATTTTTCTATTCTACCAGCAATTATCGAGTGGATAGATTGTGGTCTTTGCTCGGGTTTTAAAGTAGTTACATAGCCTTCAGACCGCACATTTTGTGTCCATGGCAAAAATAAAATGATAATAAAAAACAAAGCTACACCTATCATCCAATAAGTAAGCATTTTTGCTCCTTTAGGATTAGTCACCTTTGAAAAAGACGAAGGTCCTTGATTTTTTATTGCCTCGTCAACCTTATAGTTGGATATATTAAGCATTATTACATCAAGAAAATATTGTCAAAATACGGTTTTTGTGAAATCTCCATAAAAGTGCCGATATCTTCTATCTTACCATTATTAAGAATCACAATCTTATCACACTGGGAAGCAAACTTCGCATCATTTGTTGCTACCATTAAACTCCAAGGCTTATCATGTCCTGTAAAGAAATCTATAATTCTATCTTTATCTTCTCGTTGCATATTAAGAAGAATATCATCTAAAATAAAAAAACGTGGCTTCTCTGCAATACTACGTGCAATTGTTATCTTATTTACGACACTTCGTGGCACCGTCATATCACCCGGAACAATTACTGTGTTATACCCTAGAGGTAAACGTTGAATATACTCATCAAGTCCAATAAATTTCGCCGCCTTTTTAACATCTTGGAAAACAATATCGTCTCTACCCATAGATATGTTCTCTTCTATGGTACCATTGATTAATTCCTTATTCGACAAGCTCTCTCCTGCATAACTTCTCAAACTCAGCAAATTAAGATTCTTTATGCTGTAATCGTTAAATGTTATGATCCCATTATAATTATGTAAAATGGTAGCCACTATATTCAACAAAGTAGATTTACCTGATCCGCTAAATCCCGACACACACACTTTTTCTCCTGCATCTATTGAAAATGAAATATCACTCAATGTATTACGTTCAGACTCAGGGAATTTATAACTGACATTCTTAATATCAATTTTAGCCCCTTTACCTGTGTCTATTTCTTCAAAATTGACACCCTCTTCAGATTCAATAGGTAAATCAGTAATATTTCCTATTTTTTCTAATGCTGTTAACACATCATAAATGGTCTCCATTGACAAAATCAATTTCTCAACAGAGGCAACAATTGTTAAAATCACAATTTCAGCAGCCACAAACTGACCAATATTTATCTTTTGGTTCACCATCAAAAAACTACCCAATATCAATAAACCTCCTGTAATAATCGTTTTAAATCCTACTATCCCAATATACTGACCTAATAAAACTTTAAAGTGTTTTTTTCGCTCCTCTATGTAGTTAGACACTAAGTAATCCGTTCGTTTAAACGGCATATCGGTATACCCTGCCAATTTATAAATACTCATAGCTCTTGCTACCTCTTCTAACCAGTGAGCTGTTTCATATTTATACCTAGACTCTGCGATACTCGTTTTCAATCCTTTAGGACCTGTAAAACGAATGATTAAAAACACAATAACAACAACAGCTAGTCCAAAAAACACAAACGACGAATCATAAAAAGAAAGTAATATCAACCCAAAAAGAATTTGTAATACAGAAGAAGAAAACTCCATCAGTATTTTAGACAGTCCTTTTTGAACAACTGTGATATCGAAAAAACGATTCATTAACTCAGGTGCATAATACTTCAATAGAGCTTCCATCTTCATTCGAGGAACCCTAAAGGCAAATTCAAAAGATGCACGAGCAAAAATACGCTGTTGAATAGATTCAGAAACGGTTAACTGCATAACCTGCATAGCTCCAGAAAGAGCTACACCTATAATTACTACTGTGATTAATATAATCCAAGAAGAGGTAATCTGACCTCCGACAATTAAGCCAATGATTGCTTGTATACCAAGAGGGAGAGATAAGTTAATAAGACCATTAAAAATGGCATAAAAATAAATTAGCGCTACTTCCTTACGTTCTTTATCGATAAGTCGGAAGAAGCGCCTGACGGGATTGCCTACTAAATCCTCGGAATCGATACTGTAAAGAGACCTTATTTTTTGGGCCATTCTAAATAACTCTTAGTTTTAAATCGAAATTACATCAAAACAACCAGTTTTTCTAAATTAAATAGAGAAAAATTAAGAGCATAAATACATTTTTATTCAATATTAAACCTATTTTATATAAAAAGGTAGTTTAATAAAAAGGGTTTTCTATTTTCATAAAACCTTCTTTTTTAAGACAATGGAAGTACTTATTACTTCTTAAATAGCCACATTCTTTTATGATCAAATGGTCACAGGTAATTAAATTGTTGTATTCTTTCTTTCGTTTCATGTATAAGTAATCGACATCTACTCTGTCCCGTAAATCAATATCCTCTTTCAATACTAAAACACTTACTCCTTTGTAAACCAATACCTCATATTCTTTTGTTAAGGCAGTATTTACTTTAGCTTGAGGAAACGACTCTTTCACTCCATTACTTTTCCTATTAGGTTCTATAAAATAAGTTAAATCAGTTGTAGACAATGTATGTCCAAAAGAAGAACCAACTAACCAAGGTGAATAAAATATACCATCAAAAACATCAATCATCTGTTCCTTTCGTAAACTATAGAACGTTATTTCTCGATTACTTTCTATATCAAACTTATGATGAACTGTCACTACAAATAATACAACTGACGCCACAAAAGCTGACTTTAAAAAACCTTTCTTTTTGAATATGAAAAGACAAGACAAAAACAAAATGAGTAAATAAATTAAACTACACTGAGCTGGAGTAAGATAGATATCTTTTATTGTAGAACCGGGGATGGATTCAATCAACTTCACGCAAAGGTTCAATAGCGAAATTAGTTTTTCTAGAACTAACCCAAACATAGTCGCTAACAAAGAGACTTTACTTATTAACAAAAATAAAAAGCCTTCGATTACAATCACTGACACTAGAAACAATACAAATACATTAGCTATAAAAAAATAAGTAGGAAAAGAATGGAAATAATAAAGCCCTAAAGGAAAGGTAGTCAACTGGGCACTCACGCTTACAGCAATCAACTTCCAACTCTCATTAACCAAATAGTACCTACTGGTAAGCCATGATTGCAAGTAAGGCGCAAAAACCACAATTCCTCCTACGGCTAAGAAAGAATACTGAAAGCCTACTTCAAATATGTAATTAGGGTTAATAGCTAACATAAGAAAAGCCGCTATAAACAAAGAATGCAAAGAATGACCTTTCCGTGAAGCAATCGTTTTTAAAATAAAGAAAGTGAGCATAGTGGCAGAGCGAATCACAGGAGGAGCTAAGCCTGTTAAAAAAGCAAACATCCAAACACATACGAGTAAAATAACAGACTTCAATACTCGAGTAGACCTCTTTTTACTTACTAAGCCAAATAAATAAAAAAGCGTACAATAAAATACACCTAAATGAAGGCCTGAAACCGAAAGCACATGCAAAGTACCTGAATCAGCATAACTTTCTTTTAGTTCCTTTCCCAGCTCATCTTTATAGCCTAGCAAGATGGCTTTTGCTACCTGTCTTGCTACCACATCATTCAAATACAGGTCTATTGCGTCTAACAGTCGTCCTCTTACTCTTTGGCTTAAAGCCCAAATACTCCACCTAGCCTTTCTAAAAAGAGCAACATCACTCCCTTCAATAAATCCTTTATAATAAACTCCTTTTACTTTTTGATACTCAGCATAATTAAACTCATACGGATTCTGAGGGCTGTCATATTTTCTCAACCTCCCTTTAACTACTATCTCGTCTCCAACATTTGCAGATAAAGCCTCCTTACTATATAAATCAATTAATGGTGACTTATTTATCTCTCCCACTCTTTTTCCAGTAAGGGACACTAATTCACATCGATATAAAAAGTAAAGATTTTTTTTTCCTACCTGCTCTATTCTAGCGACATAGCTGCTAACAGTATGAATATTTTCAACTTCCCTTCCTGTAGAGTAATCATACAGTAACTTTCGACCAAATAAGGATAGAAAACCACAGACAAAGCATAGTTTCACTACATCATACACATTCCTCTTACGAGTAATAAAAAACAACCCCGAAAAAATAAAGAATAGCCCTAATAAAAAATAGAACTCAATTTCCCAGTATGGAAAAATAGAAAGAGATAATATTCCTAGAATAAAAACAGGTGTAAGCACCAGAAACGACCCATATTTACGTTTCATAACAGTCTTCCCTATTGCTTATCGTATGCTTCAATAATTTTTTTCACTAATCGATGTCTCACAACATCCGCCTTATCTAAGCGAACCACACCAATATCTTTAATATCCCTCAATAAATCTAGTGCTTCCTTTAAGCCCGATTTTTGTCTTCCTGGTAAATCTATCTGCGTAATATCTCCTGTAATAATCATTTTAGCACGTTTTCCTAAACGGGTAAGAAACATTTTCATCTGATTAGGCGTCGTATTTTGTGCTTCATCCAATAATACAAAGGCATTTTCTAATGTCCTCCCTCTCATATAAGCCAACGGAGCTATCTCTACAATATTACTTTCTTTATATAACCTCAACTTATCTGGTGGAATCATATCCGATAAAGCATCGTAAATAGGTCTTAAATAAGGGTCTATCTTTTCTGTTAAGTCACCCGGTAAAAAACCCAAATTCTCTCCAGCTTCTACAGCAGGCCTAGTAATAATGATCTTTTTTACTTCTTTATTCTTTAAGGCTCTTACGGCCAATGCCACGGCTACATACGTTTTACCAGTACCTGCAGGGCCTATAGCAAACACTAAATCTTTTGTCTCCGCTTCTTTTACAATCTGTTCCTGATTATACGACCTCGCTTTAATAGCTGTCCCTTTAGTACCATGAAGTAATATTTTACCTTCAGGGTGTTTCGTTTCTTCGGCACTTTTATCTATATATAGTTGGACTTTATCATCAGTGACTGATCCATACGTGTCATAATGGTTAATTAGCGAGTGGATAATATGATCCATCTGCACCACATCATTTTCTTTTCCAAGCAAACGAATTTCATTACCACGAGATACTATTCTACTTTCAGGAAATGCTTTAGCTAAGCATTTTATATTCAAATTTTCTACTCCTAAAATCTCTACAGGAGCTATATTTTCTAAAAGAATTGCTTTTTCTACCAAAAGAGGATGAATTATTTATTTGAGACTCAACTATTTTTGATAATTTTAGTCATTGAATATCAAAATAACAAATTAAAGTCTACGTTTAATCGATAGTTAATGCCTTTAATAACCTTCACTTCAGATTATGGATTAAAAGACCACTATGTAGCGTCAGTAAAAGCGACTCTGCTGCAACTAGATATACACACCCCTATCATTGATATTTCGCACCAAGTACCCTCACACAATTTAGCCTATGCCGCACACGTAATCCGAAATGTTTACCAACAATTCCCTCTAGGGACCATTCACATCTTAGCTATAGACACTACCTCTAGCAAAGATTATCTATTTTTAGCAGCTAAAATCAATGATCATATTTTTGTAGGCCCCAACAATGGCATACTCTCCATCATAGGAGACAATACACCAGATGAAGTAGTTATTCTAAACACCAGCAAAAAAAGCAGCTTCCCAGGGAAAGAATGTTTAGCAGAAGCAGCTCTTAAACTCTATCAAGGATTTTCCTTCAGCGTAATAGGCAAGCCAACAACTAAATTTGTGACCGTAAAAAACAAAGAAGTTAACCATCAAAACAATAAAATATCTGGGCAAGTCATTCATATTGATAACTATGGTAATGCTATTACTAATATTACAAAAGACTTATTTGATGCCTTAAACTCTACTCTTTCTCTTAGCGTTACATTTAAAAGGGAATTACTTACTTCCATCCATACGACATATAATGAGGTAAATGAGGCCGACTGCGTTGCCTTTTTCAATAACGCTAATTTATTGGAAATAGCCATTAATCAAGGAAGTGCCAGTCAGCTATTAGGGCTTCGATACGACGACCCAATAGAAATCACATTTCAGTAAATTCTTTCTTGATTACTATTAGAATAGTAATAACTTTGCAATCCCAATTGCCGATGTGGTGGAATTGGTAGACACGCACGACTCAAACTCGTGTTCTGCAAAGAGTGTCGGTTCGACTCCGACCATCGGTAC
>JBGCEI010000114.1:0-6566 GCA_045106295.1 Cyclobacteriaceae bacterium | reverse complement strand
TTAATATTCCAAAGATTGTGTTGAAAAAGCCCTTCCGAAATTGGTGAACCTTCGTATGTTTGGTAAGGACCGTCTACACTAGCTAATTCCATTGAAGCTGTCATGGAAGCAAAGTAGATCGTTTCAAAAATCTCTTTGTTTAATTTTTGTGCTTCAGGAGAATCAAATGCCATACGAGACATAATGAACGTATCTGCTAAGCCCTGTACACCCAAACCAATAGGTCTGTGTCTCATGTTAGAGTTTCTAGCCTCTTCAACAGGATAGTAATTAAGGTCAATTACTTTGTTTAAGTTCTTAGTAATTACTTTTGTTACCTCAAATAACCTTTGGTGGTTGAAATGACCGTCTTGTACAAATTTAGGTAAAGCAATAGAAGCTAAATTACATACAGCTACTTCATCAGGAGAAGTGTACTCCATGATCTCTGTACATAAGTTACTAGACTTAATAGTACCTAAGTTCTTTTGGTTAGACTTTCTGTTTGCATGATCTTTGTACAACATGTACGGAGTACCTGTTTCTGTCTGAGACTCGAGAATTGCAAACCATAACTCTTGTGCTTTGATTGTTTTTCTTGCTTTTCCTTCTCTCTCATATTTTGCATAGAGCTTTTCAAACTCATCGCCGTAGGTATCACCTAATCCGGGGCACTCGTTAGGACAGAATAACGACCAGTTACCATCTTCTTCTACTCTTTTCATGAATAGATCTGGTGTCCACATGGCATAAAATAAGTCTCTTGCTCTTAACTCTTCTTTTCCGTGGTTCTTTTTAAGTTCCAAAAATTCGAATATATCAGCATGCCAAGGCTCTAAGTAAATAGCAAAACTACCTTTTCTTTTACCTCCACCTTGATCTACATAACGAGCAGTCATGTCAAAGTTTCTAAGCATAGGTACAATTCCATTGGAAACACCATTTGTTCCTTTAATGTATGACCCTTGTGCTCTTACATTGTGAATACTTAACCCAATACCACCTGCAGACTGAGATATTTTAGCACATTGCTTTAATGTATCGTAAATACCATCAATACTATCGTCTTTCATGGTTAATAAGAAACAAGAAGACATCTGAGGCTTTGGAGTACCTGCGTTGAAAAGAGTAGGAGTAGCGTGTGTAAACCACTTTTCAGACATTAGATTGTATGTTTCGATAGCTGCATCGATATCATCCTGGTGGATACCAACAGCTACTCTCATGATCATGTGCTGTGGACGTTCTGCTATTTTACCATCTAATTTCAACAAATAGGACTTCTCTAACGTTTTAAACCCAAAATAATCGTAGCTAAAGTCTCTGTCGTAATTAACTGCAGCATCTAATTTCGCTGCGTTGTTTTTAATAACGGCATATACTTCTTTAGAGAGAAGAGGTGCATGCTCATTTGTAATAGGATCTTTGTAAGTATATAGTCTCTTACTTGTGTTAGAGAACGACTTACTTGTTTCCTTGTGTAAGTTAGAAACAGCAATTCTTGCTGCTAAAATAGCGTAATCTGGATGAGTAGTCGTTAGAGAAGCAGCAGTCTCTGCAGCTAATTTATCTAACGAAACGGTAGTCACTCCGTCGTATAGCCCATCAATCACCTTTTTAGAAATAGCTACAGGGTCTATGTAGTTAATGTCTAACCCAAAGCATAGATTTTCTATCCTTTTAGTGATTTTATCAAATTTGACGGTTTCTCTTCTTCCGTCTCGCTTTAGTACTAACATTTATTTTCTAGGGTTTAGGTTGATCGTATTTCTTAAAATTCTTCGTCTAGTGAAAATTTTTGGTCATCAGAAGACTCATTCATGACTCCTGACTTTTGGTACTCTCCAACTCTTTTTTCAAAGAAGTTCGTTTTTCCTTGTAGAGAGATTAACTCCATAAAGTCAAACGGATTAGTAGCGTTGTAATATTTACTTAAACCTAACTGTACCAATAAGTGATCAGCTACAAATTCGATGTACTGTGACATCAATTTAGCATTCATTCCTATTAGATTTACAGGTAATGCGTCTACTACAAATTCTTGTTCTATGTTTACTGCTTCTGTAATGATATCATAAATACGAGATTCGGGTAGTTTCTCTGTTATGTAATTAGTGTACAATAAACATGCGAAATCCCTGTGTAGACCTTCATCACGAGAAATTAACTCATTAGAGAAGCTTAATCCAGGCATTAACCCTCTTTTCTTTAACCAGAAGATAGAACAGAAACTACCAGAGAAGAAGATTCCTTCTACAGCTGCAAATGCAATTAGTCGTTCTACAAAGCTTGGGCTTTCTATCCATTTAAGTGCCCACTTCGCTTTTTTCTGTACACAATCGATGGTATCTAATGCGTTGAATAATTTATTTTTTTCTTTAGCATCCTTGATATAAGTATCAATAAGAAGAGAATAGGTCTCAGAATGGATGTTTTCCATCATGATTTGGAAACCATAGAAAAACTTAGCTTCTGGAATTTGAACTTCTGAAAGGAAGCCTTCTGCTAAATTTTCATTTACAATACCATCACTTGCTGCGAAGAATGCTAATACATGAGAAATAAAATGACGCTCATTATCATTTAAGTTTTCCCAATCTTTTAAATCTTGACTTAAATCAATCTCTTCAGCTGTCCAAAAACTAGCTTCTGCTTGTTTGTAGAATTGCCAAATGTCATCGTAGTCAATTGGGAAAATTACAAACCTTCCGTTATCCGACTTCCCTAATAAGGGATTATTACTTTCACTAGATCCGTTCGACATCAGAGTTTGTTTTAAATACTATTAATTATGTAACAATTTTTGACGAAAAATAATTTCCCAGAAGAGGAAAAATGAAACCAGAAAAACCAGAAAGGTTACTTGCCTTTTTCGTGAAACAAATATCAAAAATGGGAGGGGGATATCATACTTTATATCCTTTTAAACTTTTCCACATATCGTAACCTATTGGTTTAAAAAACGTTTAAAACTTTTTTGCGTTTTTCTTGAATAATAAAATTAGATAGTAGATGTGAAATATCTGCTAATCAGCTACTTAGATTGTAATGATTTAGCTATGGCGTTTATCAATGAGGTATTCATTACGCTCAGGATTGTTTAAAGACAGCATTTCACCTAAAAAGCCCGCCATAAACAGCTGAACACCTATTATGAGTGATGTGAGTGTTAAATAGAATAAGGGTTGATCTGTTAACTCCCTTCTAACAGCTACTTGATTGATCCATTTATCTTGAATAATCTCCCATCCTAGTTTCCCAAAAAAGAAAAGTCCAAATAGAATAACAATGGTACCTAATGTACCAAAAAAGTGCATAGGTTTTTTCTTGAAACGTGAAACAAAAGTAATGGACACTAAATCTAAAAAACCAAAGATAAAACGCTCTAAACCAAACTTAGAAACACCATACTTTCTTTCTTGGTGTTGCACTACTTTTTCGCTTATTTTTTTAAACCCTGCCCACTTAGCAATTACAGGAATATAGCGATGCATTTCTCCGTAAACATCAATGCTTTTGATGACTTTGTTTTTATAAGCTTTTAATCCACAGTTGAAATCATGTAGCTTAATACCTGATACCTTGCTTGTTACAAAATTAAAAAACTTAGAAGGTACTGTTTTGGCAATGGGATCATGTCTTTTTTTCTTCCATCCAGATACTAAATCGTATCCATCGGTCATGATCATACTATAAAGACCAGGGATTTCATCTGGACTATCTTGTAAATCGGCATCCATCGTAATCACTACATCACCCGTTGCGGCTTTAAAACCTGTGTTTAGGGCTGCAGACTTACCGTAGTTACGTTGGTATTTGATTCCTTTGATGTGTTTATTGCCAGAGTGAATGGTTTCTATCACCTCCCATGTATTATCAGTAGACCCGTCGTCTATGATGAAAACCTCATAAGAGAAATTATTCGTCTTCATTACGGTATCAATCCATTGAGAAAGCTCAGGGAGAGATTCGTCTTCGTTGTAAGCGGGTACTATGATACTGATATCTGGCATAATTATCGTCTAAAGATAACAGAAAGTAAGATAACAGATAACAAACCAACGAACATATTCCGAAGAAATTTAAGCATTGCTATACCAAAAGATGATATTTGCTTTATTTCTTCTGTTATTTTATTAAAACTAGCTTGGGGAAGCTCTTTCATTTCTTCTCTTCTTTCTAAATGCTGAGAAAGTACATCATTTACATAAGTAGTGAGGAAGTTACCATCGATCCATTGGTAGAAAATAAATGTGAAAAGACAATTGATAACCGTTATTAACAATGCGACTTGTATTCCAAGTGCTAATCCTTCCCAAAAGCGTAGTTTTTTATCATTGAGTTTATCTCTAAAGAATTTGATTCCTATAAAAATGAAAATAGGAAGTATCCAAAAATCGAAGGCAAAAATGGAATCAGAAGGAGGAGTTCCTAAAAAATAAAAGGTAAGAAAGTAAATAATAGATAATACGCCTCCACAAATACCTATTGGTAAGACGATGGGTAGAAAGCGGTTATTCATTTTAGGCGATGTATTGGTTTTTTCCGTTGATACAGGCAATTACTTTTCCAGTCAGCTCTTGTCCTAATAAAGGAGAATTTTTAGATAGCGAAAGATTGTCTTTTTCAGTGTATTCCCAAGTTAACGTGGGATTAAATAGTGTTAACTCAGCTTTTTCACCTTCTGCTATACTTGTAACTGCTAATTGGCTAATTCTTCTAGGGTTAATAGTTAGGGATGCAATGATAGCTTCCCATTGTTTTTCCGTCTTTCCATGTACAATCATCGCTAAGAAGGTTTGGAGAGTAATCATCCCAAAAGAAGCGAGATTGAATTCTAACTTTTTGCTCTCTTCATCAAGAGGAGTGTGGTCACTTACAATACAATCGATTGTACCATCATAAATGCCTTGCCAGAGTGCTTTTTGATCTTTTTTGCTTCTGAGTGGAGGGTTTACTTTTGCATTGGTGTTAAAATGAGAGACTAAGTCTTCTGTGAAGGCTAAATTAGCTACTGCTACATCACAGCTAACAGAAAGCCCTTCTTTTTTAGCTTTCTTAATCAGGTTAACACTTTCTTTAGAAGATATAGAAGAAAAATGGAGTTTTCCTCCTGTGTATTTTAGTATTTCTAAATCTCGTTGGATTTGTAATGTTTCCGTGTAAGATGGTATTCCTACAAGGCCTTGTTGTGTGCTTTGTGTGCTCTCATGAACTTGCCCTAAACCAGTCAATGATTGTTCCTGTGGAAAGTCGATGACAGTTGCATCTACTACTTGACTGTACTCTAATGCTTTTTTAAGTATATCTGCGTTAGAAACAGCTTGTGAACCATCACTAAAGAGTGTGCTTCCTACCGAATGAAGGTCTATGATTTCGGTTAATTCTTTTCCTTTTAACCCTTTAGAAAGCGAAGGGATGGGGAAAAGGTCTGTAACTCGTGTCGTATTCCCTTGTTTAAGGGCGTTAACCGCATCTTTTGTTTGTACAACAGGTTCTGTATTTGCTGTACAAGCTAATTGCGTGAAACCTCCAGCAGCAGCAGCAGCAGTTGCCGAAGCAATAGTCTCTTGGTATTCTAAACCAGGTTCTCCAACAAATGCTTTTAAATCCATCCACCCAATAGATAATAGACATCCTTTAGCAGGTATTTCCTTTTTTGCTGAAGCAGTAATGGAAGAAGCTATTTCCTTTAACTTACCGTCTTGGATTAAAATATCTCTTACTTTTCCATGGTGAGAAGAAGAAGGATCGATTATTTTAGCTGAACGTATTAAAAGACTCATCGTAAAAACCGAATTAATAAAATTTCTATCACTAGAAATAACAGGGACAAAACTACGCAATATTTCCACAAGGGAATACTTGCGGATGATAATTTTCTATCTAATATTAATTGTTTAAAACTACTTTCATTCCAAATAGAGATGTTTTTGAATGCTGATAGGATGTTTTTTAGTTCTTCCGTTGAATAAAAAGAAGTGTTAGATTCTGCTTTTGGATTGTTTACAGCTAGTTTTCCTAGTTGATTATTGATGGCTTTAACTGTATAGATACCTGAAGATATGTCATCAGGTAATTCTAGTATATTGTTTTTACCAGAAGGGTATTGACTAGGGATGATGTCGTTAGCTTCTTGTATTAGATGGATAATAGATTCAGTATGAGCTGACTGTACTGTTTTTACAGTATGAATTCCATCTGTTCTTGTAAATAGAGGAGTGGAACTCGCATTCGTTTGTATCGCCATAGTATAAAAAATAGGAACACATAAGGCGTGATTGGCCAAATCAGTATATTTTTTATTTAATGAAGTGGTGAAAACAAAGACTTTTCCTTTGCCTAGTGTATTGTAATATAAGAATGGATCTCCATCAGGAAACTGTAAAATAGAATAATTGAAAGAGGAAGGTTTATAGATTTTTTTTGCTTGAGGAGTATTCAAACGACTATTTTTCTTCTCAAAAACAGCATTGAAAAAAGGATTATTAAAATCACTTATCTCTAGAGGGACTTGTTTTTTAGATGAATTAGCAACTGATATTAGTTTTATACGGTTACTTAGGTAGTTTAAAGGAGTGTTTTCT
>JBGCEI010000113.1:0-4071 GCA_045106295.1 Cyclobacteriaceae bacterium | reverse complement strand
CTAGCAAGAAATCAGGGGTTTAGCTCATTTCAGCCTAGCACCGCTAGGGTTAAATTGGCTAAACTAGCAAAGCGACTGATTTGCAGATAGTTAGATTCGGAATAGACTCTCTAATGCATATTTCGGGTTGAAATAATCATTATTCAGCTATTTTACAACAGCTCCCTGCAACGGTTTAACATTTAATTATTCTGTAAAATCTAATCAATTTATTCATTTGAGATAACTTTTAAAAGGTAGGATATGATTTTGTTAAATTAGAATTAACCTTTTTCACCCTTAAATACTTGACTAAATGCAACCACCTCCATAAATTCGAAGTCTTATTTATCAGAATAAATAATAAAAAGTAGTTCATGGAAACCGCAACAGTAAATATTCAAGAAATTAACGATCGTATCAGCGCAGAAAGTGCTTTTGTAGACCTCATCCGTTTGGAGATGGAAAAAGTGATTATTGGCCAACGACATTTAGTAGATGGTTTATTAATAGGTTTATTGGCAGACGGACACGTATTGTTAGAAGGTGTACCAGGATTAGCAAAAACGTTAGCTATTAACACATTAGCAACTACCATAGACGCTAGTTTTAGTAGAATACAGTTTACACCGGATTTATTACCTGCCGATGTGTTGGGTACGATGATTTACAGTCAGAAGAAAGAAGAGTTTACCATTAAAAAAGGACCTATCTTCTCTAATTTTATTTTGGCAGATGAGATCAATAGAGCTCCTGCTAAAGTACAAAGTGCGTTACTAGAAGTAATGCAAGAGAAACAAGTAACAATAGGAGATACCACTTACCCAATGGAAAAGCCATTTTTGGTTATGGCAACACAAAATCCTGTAGAACAAGAAGGAACCTATCCATTACCAGAAGCACAAGTTGATCGTTTCATGTTGAAAGTGGTCATTGATTATCCTAAAAAGGAAGACGAAGCAAAAATCATCAGACAGAATATAAATAGAGAATTTGCTACAGCTAATACGGTCTTGAAGCCGGAACAGATCACCAAGGCGAGAGATATTGTAAAAGATGTGTACTTAGATGAGAAAATAGAGAAATACATTGTAGACATTGTATTTGCTACTAGAAACCCAAGCGATTACGGGTTGGATAAGTTAGCCAACCTAATTGAAGTAGGAGGGTCACCACGTGCGAGTATAAGTTTAGCAAAAGCAGCAAGAGCGTATGCCTTCATTAAGCGAAGAGGATATGTGATTCCAGAAGACATCAGAGCAGTAAGTAAAGAAGTGTTGAGACACAGAATAGGTTTGACGTACGAAGCCGAAGCAGAGAATATTTCTGTAGATCAGATTATTACAGAAATATTGAATAAAGTAGAGGTGCCATAGGCAATGAATAATTAACAATTTATAATTAATAATGAAAGAGGAATATTTCTTAAACTCCATTATTAATTTCTCATTATACATTCTTAATTAATAGAGTTGGAAACTGCTGAATTACTAAAAAAAGTACGCCAAGTAGAAATAGCTACCAAAGGTGTTTCTAAAAATATTTTTGCCGGAGAATACCAAAGTGCATTCAAGGGGAGAGGTATGGCTTTTAGTGAAGTACGTGAATACCAACCAGGAGACGATGTTAGAGCGATTGACTGGAAAGTAACTGCTCGCTTTAGTCATCCATACATTAAGGTGTTTGAAGAAGAGCGTGAACTTACCATCATGTTATTGATTGATGTGAGTGCGTCTGAAAGCTTTGGAACTAGAAAGCAATTTAAAAAAGATTTAGTTACCGAAATAGCAGCGGTATTGGCATTTTCGGCCATTCAGAATAACGACAAAATTGGTGTTCTTTTTTTCTCTGATCAAGTAGAAAAGTTTATTCCTCCTAAAAAAGGAAAGAAGCACGTACTTAGAATCATCAGAGAGTTAATAGAGTTTGAACCTGTAAGCAAGAAAACAAATATTGCCCAAGGAGTGACTTACTTTACCAATATGATTAAAAAGCATGCTACTGCTTTTGTGATCTCCGATTTTATCGATGAAGATTATGAGTCGGCCTTACGATTTGCGAATAGCAAACACGATTTAATGGCGATCAAGGTGTATGATAAAGGAGAATTAGAATTACCCAAAGCAGGTTTGTTGCAAATGGTAAATCAGGAAACAGGAGCCAAAAAGTGGATCAATACCAATAGCAAAAAGGTAAGAGACGAATATGCCAAACAAATGGAAGACCAGAGAGCGTATTTTAAAAAAGCAGTAGGAAAATGTGGCATCGATATGGCAGAAATAGCAACGGATGAGTCGTATGTAAAGCCATTGGTCACCTTATTTAAAAAGAGATCGTAACGAAATGAATTGTTCATTAGCATACAGAAGAAGAAAGCAATTGTTGCGTAGTGTACTTAGTATATTATTGTTGCTCGGCTTTACCTTTTCAACCGCACAAGGAATAAGTGTGCAAGTCACGCCAGATACCAATGCCATTCGAATTGGTGAGCAGATTACTTTTTCTTTAAAATTGAGTTCACAAAAAGCAGTGAAATCTGCTTTTCCATCGGTAGCGGATACGGTGGTAAACAAAGTAGAGGTATTGCATACTTCCTCCGTAGATACATTAATAAAAGACGATCTGTTTACTTACGAACAAAAATGGAAAGTTACTTCGTTTGATTCAGGTAGGTATGTGATTCCTCCTTTGCCATTTTTAATTGAAGGCTTGGTTGAAGGAAAAGTATTTGATACGCTTTATTCCGTTCCATTTCCTATTTACGTAGGTACAGTAGCCATAGACACCGCACAAGCTATTAAACCGATTAAAGACATTCAGGAAGCACCAGATTATCCAATAAATTATTGGTTGTACATCGGGATTTTAGCAGCGGTATTGGTATTAGCTGCTATTTTGTATTTCATTATTAAAAAATCAAAGGAGAAAGACAGAAGTATTTTGATTCAAAAAGAAGAAGAAAAGATTCCTGCGCACGAATATGCTTTTGCTAAACTAGACGAATTAGAAGCAAAGAAACTGTGGCAGTCTGGTAAACTAAAGGCATATCATTCGGAATTGACAGAGGTAGTGAAAACCTACATTGAAAAAAGGTATAAAGTACAAGCAGTAGAAATGACTACCGAAGAGTTGTTTGCCATTATTACAAACAGTGCTGTTATTAATACAGAAAATCAAGAACGCTTAGGGCGAATACTTACGCTGGCAGATATGGTGAAATTTGCGAAAAAGAAGCCTGTTCCAGATGAAAATGAAACGTCTTTTAGATTGGCAAAAGACTTAGTGGAAGATACAAAACTAATTGTTGAAGAAGCATGAGTTGGTTAGCAAGCATATTCTTTAAGAACCCATACTATTTGTTGTTTGCCATAATACCTATGCTGTATGGTGCATGGTATGTCTGGAAACACCGAATTACATTTACGTCTTTCCAGTCTTCTGGAGCAAAAGCAATAGATAGTTTACCAACGTCTTCTTTGGCTAAACTCAGACATTTACCTACTATTTTACATGTGTTGGGTTTACTAGCATTGATTGTAGCTCTGGCAAGACCACAAACTCGTGACGATTGGAAAGATAGTAAGATCAGAGGGATAGACATTATGTTGGCAATGGATGTATCTACCAGTATGACAGCTACAGACTTTCGACCGAATAGATTAGCCGTAGCTAAAAAAATGGCTTCTCAATTTGTAGAGAAAAGAGTTAATGACAGATTGGGATTTGTACAGTTTGCTGGAGAGAGTTTTACGCAATGTCCATTAACAATTGACCATAGAGTAGTTCAAAATCTGTTATTAGACACCAAACCTGGTATCTTAAAAGATGGTACAGCGATGGGAATGGGGATTTCTACTGCTGTATACAGGCTAAAAGAAAGTGATGCAAAGAGTAAAGTAATTGTGATGTTGACCGATGGAGTGAATAACCAAGGGAATGTATCGCCACAAACGGCTGCAGAGATAGCGTCTAGCTTTGGAATAAAAGTGTACACCATAGGCATAGGATCAAATGCAGAGTTTTCTGAAACACCTTATGGACGTATGAAGAATGAAATAGACGAAGAAGCATTGAAAAAAATAGCCTTGGAAA
>JBGCEI010000112.1:0-10649 GCA_045106295.1 Cyclobacteriaceae bacterium | reverse complement strand
AGACGAATTAATAACTCTCCAAAACTTAGTACTCTCATAATTTAAAGGTACTAAACACATTGTTTAGGGAGGTAGTGCTATTTGATCAAAAAACTGATCATTTCTAAAAAACTAGCGCTGAAACTTATCTTTATACTCAGTAGGTGTAATATTTCTACTACTCTTGAATCGTTTATTGAAATACTCAATGTTATTATAGCCCACTTCATACGCAATCTGTTTGATGTTTAAATCTGTTTCATACATTAGTTTAATTGCCTGGCTGATTCTAAACTCATTTACAAACTGAATAAAACTCATATTTGTTTTACTCTTAAAGTAACGTGAAAATGAAATCTCTGACATACTAAAATACACAGCCGCAGATTTAGTAGATAGCTCTGCTTGAATATTGTCTTTGATGTATTTCAAAATCATACTGATTTTATCGTCCATCTCAATTTCTTTGCTGTCACGCATAATCGTATACGTATGTCCTACTAACTGATCATACCCTTTGCAACAACCTACATATTTCAGTAACCAAAGAAGTGTAGAAATCCCTTCAATATTATCTGCATTTTCTAATTTTTGTAAAAGTGGAATTGCTTTATCAGCAGCTTCCTGATCTACCTTTAGGCCTCGATAAGATTTACTAATCAATAAACGTAACTTCTGTACTTCCTTTCGATTCAAAAATTCGTGACCCAATAAATTAGAACGTACATTCAAGACATAGATCTCTGGCTCTTCTTCATACGACTCATCCCATTTCCATTGATGTGGCAATTGGTTTCCTATGGCGTACACTTCGCCACTATTGAATTCATGTTGTTGATCTCCAATAGATAATTCTCCTCTTCCTGATACTATCCCTACAATCTCAATCTCATCATGAAAGTGATACGTATCTTCAAAAAAAGCTTTATCTCCTCGTATTAACTGATAAGTAGCATCGTCTAAAAGTATGGATTTCTGAATCATTTGCTCGTCGTTTTATTGCTAGTACGAGCAATTTAGTAAAAAGGATTTATTCTATCGTTTTAGAATGAAATAATCAGTAAAATGAAATGTAATTATTTACTCTTAAAATAAAAAGGCGTTGCAATTAGTTAAACTAATTCACAACGCTTCCAAAATAGAAAGAGAAAATATTATCTCAATTCCGAAACTTGAGCTTTATCCATATCATCATAATCTAGATTTTCTCCAGCCATTCCCCATATAAAGGTATAATTACTAGTTCCTGCACCACAGTGAATAGACCAAGATGGAGAAATCACTGCTTGATTATTCTTCATCCAAATATGTCTTGTTTCATCAATAGGTCCCATAAAGTGAGAGACTACTTCTCCTTCTGGTAAATCGAAATAGAAATAAACTTCCATTCTTCTATCGTGAGTATGTGGTGGCATCGTATTCCATACACTACCTGGTCTCAATTCCGTCATTCCCATTTGTAATTGACACGTATCAATTACTTGACTAACCAACATTTTATTAATATCTCTGTGATTAGACTGTTCCATTGTTCCTAATGTAATCACATCAGCATCTTTCTTAGAAACATGTTTAGTAGGAAATTCTTTATGAGCAGGTGTAGAGTTAATATAGAATAAAGGTTGTCCGCTTACTGCTTTGAATGTTACGTCTTTTGAACCTTTCCCAATGTACATGGCATCTTTAGATTCCATAGTATAAGTAGTA
Source organism: Cyclobacteriaceae bacterium (assembly GCA_045106295.1). Lineage (GTDB taxonomy): Bacteria > Bacteroidota > Bacteroidia > Cytophagales > JAAEPT01 > WTJX01. Next base: position 8,963 of record JBGCEI010000112.1, on the reverse strand, counting down.
CCATCAACTATCACTTCTCCCTTACCACTTCCTACATTGATAACACCCATTTCTCTTCGGTCAAGAAAATTATCTGATTTCAAATCATCTAATGACTCTAATTTGATTTCTTTGCTTGTTGGAGCGGCACCTCCCGTAATGTAACGATCGTACATGGAGTACACAAAGTTTATTTTATCAGCTTCAAATAAATCTTCGATCAAAAAATCTTTCCTTAAACGAGCAGTATCGTAGGATTTGAAATCTGTCGGGTTGGTGGCGTATCTTAGTTCGTAACTCATAGTTTTAATATTTTAACAATCTCAATGTAGCATTTTGAAATTGTTAAGAAAAACGAAATACAGTTATGCATAATGTTTTGATGGAATGATATAATGGCTTCCACCCGTTACATACTAATTGAAGAAAAGTACGTTATATTTTTTAGTTGATTTAGAAAGACTGCCTAAATTAGGCAATCAAGGTAAATGTTCCTTCTACTAACTCATTCACTTTTTCAGCCTGACAAATAGCCACAGACTTCACTCCTTTTGAAATAGCCGAGAAGCAGTTGTCTAACTTAGGAATCATGCCATCAGCTATTACTCCTTGTTCTTTGTACTGCCGATAGGCTTCTTTATTAATCACCGGAATCACAGATGAATGGTTATTAATATCTGTCAATACACCAGGTAGTTCAAAACAATAAACCAATTGCACATTAGCCTTTTCACTTAAACCAGTAGCTACACTAGATGCAATAGTGTCTGCATTGGTATTCAACAACTGACCTTTCTTATCGTGTGTAATAGCGGAAAAAACGGGAATTACTCCTTGTTCGATTAATTGATGTAACAGAGAGTCATTTACTTCGTCTACATCGCCAACAAAACCATAATCTAGGGATGAACCTGTACGTTTATGACTTTGTATTGTATTCCCATCAGCACCAGAAAGCCCCAATGCATTACAATTTAAAGCCTGAAGGTTAGCTACTATTTTTTTATTTAATAAACCAGCATACACCATGGTAACTACATCAAGCATCTTTTCATCAGTTACTCTTCGTCCTTCAACCATTTTCACTTCCAAGCCTATGGATTGTGCTAACTCACTCGCTACCTTACCTCCACCATGAACTAATACCTTTGGACCTGAAATAGAAGCAAAGTCTTTCAGGAACTGATAAAGTTTTGCTTCATCGTTAATAACGTTCCCTCCAATTTTAACAACTTTGATTTCCATTTCTATTCCGTTTAGTTGTTTTCAAGCATTGATTTCAAAACTGCCTGTGCAGCAAACTCCCTATTTCCTGCTTGATTAATAACAAGCGATGATGAGCTATCTAACACTTCGTCTGCTACAATAATATTTCGTCTTACAGGTAAGCAGTGCATAAAGCCTCCATTATCTGTTAATTTCATTTTATCGGCAGTAATCATCCAACTTTTATCTTCCGATAATATCTTTCCATAATCAGCATACGAAGACCAGTTTTTTGCATACACAAAGTCAGCACCTGCTAATGCTTCATCTTGATCATAAATAATTGGTGTACTTACTGTAAACTGAGTATCTAACTCATACCCTTTTGGGTGAGTAATAACGAAGTCTATTTCATCATTAGCAGACATCCATTGTGCAAATGAATTAGGTACAGCTTGCGGTAAAGCTTTAATATGTGGCGCCCATGTTAAAACAACTCTTGGTTTATTCTTTTTCTTTCTTTCCTCAATTGTGACCGTATCAGCTAATGATTGTAAAGGATGTAGTGTAGATGATTCTAAACTGACTACAGGCTTACCAGAATATTTCACAAAGTCTTTTACAATAGCTTCTGCATAATCTAATTCACGATCCTTTAAGCCTGGAAAAGAACGTACGCCTATGATATCACAATATTGACCTACAACAGCTGCTGCTTCTTTTATATGCTCTCCTGCTTTACCATTCATAACAGTACCCATAGCTGTTTCTAACCCCCAACCATCAGTACCAAAATTCATAGACATAACTTCCATCCCTAAGTTCTTAGCCGCTTTCTCTGTACTTAAGCGAGTTCTAAGGCTTGGATTTAAAAAGATAAGACCTATTGTTTTATTTCTTCCTAACTCTTTATGCGCAAATGGATTCTTTTTAAGGTCAAGTGCACTTTTTACTAATTGTGAGATATTAGGAACATCGTGTACAGAAAGAAACTGTTTCATATTAATTTTAATAATTAGCCTCTAGCAGTTAGCTATTAGCTTTTTTTCACTCATCTAGGTATTAACAACAGGCTAATTGTTAATAGAGGTTCATGATTGAATTTACAAATGGCTATATAACAGAAAATCTAATATGGTTTCTCATATTAGATTTTCTAAATTTCGGATAGACATAGTTTACTATGTCATACTAGGAAAGAGTAAAACTACTCTGCTGCAGCTTCTTCTTTAGCTTTTTCTGCTTTCTTTGGAGCAGCTTTTTTAGCAGGCTTCTTTGCTTTAGCAGCAAATTCAGCTTTCATAGCTTCTACATCAACTTGCTTAATTACAGGCTGTGCATTCAATCTTTTTATAGTAGCAGCTTTAGCATTTTGCTGAGCTCTTTTTCTCCTTAACTTTCTTTCTATTCTAGTTACTGCCATGACTTTTATTTAAAAGGAATGCAAAACTAAACATAATGTTTGAATCGACCAAGATGTATTCACAATACTTAACCTACTTTTCATCGGTAATACATGGTATTTTCACAAAAAAAGTAGTCCCTTTTTCTGAAGTATCAAACCAAATATCTCCATGAGCATGGTTTACACCTCTCTTAGCTACTGCTAATCCTAAACCCGAACCCTCATATTTTGTACTGAAATTAGGGACAAAAACCTTTTTTTGTATCTCTTCAGGAATTCCCGTTCCATTATCTCTAAACCCTATCATTACATGATTTCCATTCATTTCAGCGCTTACTTCTAATAATGGAGGCTTCCCTTTTGGAACTGATTGAATAGCATTTAATATCAGATTAGTAAATATTCGACCCATTAAACTACGATCCCCTTCAACTAAAGCTGTAGTAACATTCATCTTTTCAATCAAGTCAACTTTCCCCGTATTTCTATACAAATTCAATATTGAGTTAAGTTCTTCTATAATATCAAACTTCTCCGACTTAGGAATAGGCATTTTAGCAAACGTAGAAAAAGAAGTGGCAATATCACTCAACGTTTCTATTTGACTTAGTAGCGTATTAATAGACTTATCAGACAACTCCTCTCCCACCTCTGTTTTTGATAAAACTCTCCTCAAATGCTGCAAAGTCAGTTTCATCGGTGTCAAAGGATTCTTGATTTCATGTGCTACTTGTTGCGCCATCTCTCTCCAGGCCTCCTCTTTCTTACTTTCTTCTAGGTCTTTCTTACTCTCCTCTAATTTCTTAATCATCTGGTTATACTCCTTCACTACTACTCCTATTTCATCGTTAGACTTCCATGACAAAGGCTCATTCTTATCTCTAAAAGATAATTTCTGAATCTGTTTAGAAATAAGGTTCAATGGATCAGTCAATGCTTTGGATGTTAAATAACTAAGCAACAGAAGCAAAATAAATAAGGATGAAAAAATATTGACTACCGTAGTAAAAAGAACTGTCCTCTTTTGTTTTAAATCATCAGATCCATTGAAAAAAGGCACACTGACTATCCCCTGAAATTCTTTATTTGAATAAGGTATTAGTGCCGTATAAAAAGATTGATACTCTAAATCTCCAATAGACTCATCTTCAATAACAGACTTCTTTTTCTTTTCAATAATATCTATAAATGCATTGGAATTTATCTTTTTGGACAACAAGCTAGATTCATAAATCAACGGCTGACTTGTTGCCAACAGGTTACCTTCTGTATCAAACAAATTAATATCAGCTCCAGTATTCTGTGCAATTGATTCTATAGTTTCACCTAGTTTCCTTACACTTATCTTATGATCTTTATTTTCTTCAAATAGAGTATTGATGCTTCTTGTAATCTTAGTTACATTCTCTTTATATGTATTTTTGATATCATCTTTATAAAAAGAATCTATCACACTGAGCAGAGCGACACTCACAATAAACAGCGGTAAGAAAAATGCAATGTTATAATACAGTTGTACTTTAGATGAATAGCTAATCATCATCTTTTGAAATCGTTGAGTCACTATTCTAATCAACAAAAGAATTAACAAAAAGAAGACTAATAGAATAAAGCAGAATGAATAATTAGAATAAAATATTTTAAATTCATTTGCCTTGTGTGAAACAACTAAGTGATTTAAGTCACCTGTGCTGACCATCAAATGATGATATCCGCCCCAATACACCCCTTTATTTTCAGTAATTTTCCTTTTAGAAAACAGTTCTTTTTTAAATTCATTGTAATCTAAATCACCTAAACTATACTGTAATTTATCACCATTAAAAATCGCATAACTTAAGCCTTCTGTAGAAATATTTTTTTGAAATTTCTTATCTAATAATAGCTTAGGGTAAATACTACTAGGAATAATTCGCTTCAAGTACAGTTCTATGATAATATCACCGATAAAAACATTATTCTTTTCAATAGGTATAAACAACACATACTGAAATGTATTTTCCTTCTCAGACCTGCTTATAAAATAAAGATCAGGGTAAGTCGTCTCATAATTATTCTTGGAGTAATCCAGCACATAGTCGTAAGTCGTTTTTTTATCTCCCTCAAGGTAAACACCATTCCCTTGTGCATCAAAAACATTCACTTTCACTGTATACTTATCGAAATAATCTTCTAGGTACGATTTCTTAATTACCTGAGAAACTACTTTTTTATTAGAAAGAGGCGATAGGATTTCTCTTTTAACAAAGCTATTTTTTTTGATTTTATCACCTAACTTATTCAAAAGATATTCCCCATGATAATCTCCTTCTTTTAAGATTTTTTGTGCAAACTCTTTCTTACTAATGATTCTATTCGTCAATTCACTTGTGTAAACCGACCATCCCCCATATAAACTACAAACAATAACCGTCAATGTATAAAACGAATACTTTCTTTTGTTAGAGGTCTTATTAAAAAAGATCCCTCTATAAAAATACGTAACTAAGAAATAAAGCCCATGAATGATAAATGGAATATAAAACTCTCTCGCCACTAGAATACTGATAAATAGAATAATCAGAAAAAATAGTAGATAGGTATTTTTTAGTTTTATTTTTCTTGTAATAAAAAGAAATACAAAACGATTCACTATAAAATAATTAATAGCGATCAATACATAAATCACTAAATAAATCAGCTTAAACCCATCTATTTCAAGGTTTTTCGTGATATCAAAAAACCAGAATTGCTCAGTATTTAGTTTGGTAAGCAAAAGAGCAAATAAATAAACCGAAGAGACACTAAGAAGCAACAATAGATTCCCTACTGCTGGTCTCATAAAACTCTTTTCTGCTTTTATTGCATACTTAAACACAGCTAATACAACCTGGCTTCTCATCAAATACCAAAAGGTAACAGTAAGAAATAGTAGATTCACAAATACCCCTCCTACAGATGGAAAAAACCAATTAGGGTTTAATGGTTTTTGATTATACACCGCTGTTGTCTCTGCTAAAGGGAGGTCCAAATAAAAGACACAGCGAATAATGAAGGCAAATAACAAAAAGAATTTTAAATTATTAACTACTTGTGTAACGTCCCATTCCCTAATACTATACTGATGTAAGAAGACAAGTAATACAGTAAGAGAAATAAAAAAGGTGAATAATAAAAGATCTTCTATTCTTACTTTAAATTGTTTTTTAACACTACTCAATGAAAATAAATACGATTGATCAGGAGCGTATATATCAACGGCATCTTTATAGGGATTTGGAAGAAGTCTAACTTTTGTGTTCGGAAAAAAATCAGTATTAAATCCCGATTTCAAATAATCGTTCTCTACAAAAAAATTATTATGAATAGGTAGAAACCAGCAAATTGTATACAAACTACTGTATATATTGAAAGTATCTGTTTTAATTATGTAAGTACTCTTATTGTTATATTGAAGAAAATATTCTTGATTAGAATAATGTAACGAATCAAAAGGAATAGCTTTATTGTCCGACCAAAAGACTAGGCTATCATCTTTATAAATCCGATATGTAAAATCTGAGTTGAGCTTATAATCTGAAAAAAGAGGGGTTTCAGATTGCTTATTTATGACAGAGACTAATTGTTCCTCTTGCTCTTCTATTTGAGCAAAATAGGTATTGAAATTAGTTTGAATATCTTCTGTAACTCTATTAAAAGTATGAGAAGTGGTAAGTGTTCTATAAGCAAAAAAAGCACTTACAATAAGACTTATACAGGCAAAAAAAAGGAATATATACTTTTTTACAATCAGCAACTAGCTATTATTATTTTTGGCTTTTTTATAATTTCTATACCAAAAATAAGCAATTCCTCCCATAAGTACGTATGGAAAAAGCATTAAATAACCGATTCCTCTCTTCACTCCAGTAATTACCTCTTGACCATCTTCGCTACTTTCAAGAGCAGCTTTACACATAGCACACTGTGCTTCTAGCAGACTAGGGTTTACTAAACTGAGTAATAATACAAGAACTAAAGCGAATTGAGCAGTATTGTTTTTCATCCTTTTAATTAGTAGTAAGTATCAAGACATTAAATTTGAGTAATAATAGTCTTAGAGTCTTAAAATCTAATAACCTTACTATCTTTTCATTGTTAATTATTCATTACTAATTCTTAATTAATAGTAAGGGCTAATCATAAAGTAAACCGTAACACCAGAAATAGCGACATAAAGCCATAACGGCATTGTCCACTTCACTATTTTCTTATGTCTTTCAAACTGTTTGGTTAACGCAAAATAAAATGAAAACAACACCAAAGGGACGATAATAATAGATAATAGAATATGAGTAATCAATACAAAGTAATAAATTGTTCTAAGTGTACCTTGACCTCCATAACTAGTAGAAGGAGCTAGATAATGATAAATCACATACGAAATCAAAAACAGAGAAGAGAGTACAAAAGCAAGCATCATACTGTTTCTATGCTTTAACTGATCTTTCTTTACTCTAATAAAATACCCTCCTACTAATAAACAAACTGCTGTTGCTGAATTCAAAAAAGCATGTAGCTTCGGTAAGAAAAGAATAGACTGCTTATCTACCGACCCAGATGGTGTCATACCATACAGAGCAGCTACTACAGCTACTAATACAACTGACACTATCCCTATTATTAATCCTGATTTATTATTTTTATTATTCTCTGTCATGTTCGTATGATTGAATTAACACACTAATTTCTTCTTTTAACCTATTCAGTTCTTTACTATCTCCAGATTTATAATATCCCCGTATAAATCCTTTTTTGTCTAATAATATAGTAACATCAGGTAAGTTTACTTCTTCTTTTTCAATAACCATCGTTTCTTCTTTACAGAAATTTGGCAATGTGTTACTTCCAAATAGTTCTGATTTTATTTCACAAACTGTTTCATAGGTAAAACTTGGAAATAAATCACTCATTAAAGAATCGTTAGAAAGCAAAACTAACTCTGATTTAGGAATAGGAATCACCTCATATACCCCTTCTCTTAAATAAACCAATGGAACAATCAACTTGTTCTGATACAATCTCTTTAAACGAACCAGTTGATTAGAAATAGCTACTTGCTTTTCTTGCTCTACTGGTAATGATACCACAACAGCTAACTCATGGTTATCAAGAAGACTAACCAATTCAGGAGTACTTACCTGATGATAGTTTGTATCTCCAGAAGCCGTAACTCCTGTAGCTCCATAATACGGAAGATCGTAATGGTTAAAGCCAAATGACTTCAGAAAAAAATAAAAAAGGATTGGAATTACAAGCAACGTGATAAGTCCAATCCTTTTCAATAAAGTCTTCATATATAGGTTATAATCTATCCCAGAAGTAAGCTAGTGCATCAAAAATAGCATTCCCTTCTATCTTCATAGCTAGGATTAACCAACACAAGAACATAATTGGTAACAACACACTCCATACTAACGCTTTTGCTTCATGTTTTAAGTGCATAAACTCTCCTACAATAAAACCTGCTTTCACTAATGTCAATACAATAAAAATGGTTGTTAACAACACACCTTTATCCATTGTAAATGCAAATGCAAATTCAATTAAGGTGATAAAACCTAGTATTAACGCCGTTTTCCAGATTTTCCAAATCTTAGCTTTATCTGCAGGTACTACCTGAACAGTTGAAATTTCTTCGTGACTCATATTACAATAAATAAAAGAATGTAAAAACAAATACCCATACTAGGTCTACAAAGTGCCAGTAAAGACCAACTTTTTCCACCATTTCGTAATCGCCTGAACGCTCATACTTACCAACGGCTACCCAATAGAAAACTAAAATATTCAATACTACTCCACTAAAAACGTGTGTTCCATGAAACCCTGTAATAAAGAAAAAATATTGTGAGAAGTTCTGAGGTCCGTATTCATTCGCATACATAGAAGCTCCTAAGAAATCAGCTCCATTTGGTGCCATTCCTAAACCCCATCCTTCTTTTCCTGAACCATGAATAAAGTGACTCCATTCCCAAGCTTGGCATCCTAAGAAAGTAACTCCACCAAGGATAGTCCACATCATCCATTTTTCAACAGCTACTTTATCCATTCTGTGTCCTGCCTCTACAGCTAATACCATAGTCACACTACTCATAATTAGAATAAACGTCATTAACCCAACAAAGGCTAATGGAGCATGTATTCCATGTAACAAAGGAAATGCATCAAATATCATTTCTGGGATAGGCCAGTATTCCGTACTAGGAACGAACTGATCAACAGCGCCTTCATAAGCACTGGTTTTAAATCGAGAGGTACCATACGCTACCAATAAACCTGAAAAAGTAAATGCATCGGAAAGTAAGAAAAACCACATCATTAGTTTTCCAAAACTTGCCTTCATAGGAGAGAC
>JBGCEI010000111.1:0-20740 GCA_045106295.1 Cyclobacteriaceae bacterium | reverse complement strand
AGTTTCCTAATAATGTAAATGAATTAACAGAAGTATCATCAATACTAGGTGCAATAGCATTAGTATTATTATTTGTTGACTCATTGAAATGTTCAGCTCTTAAGCCAAGACCAAACGCATCACTCAATGCATACTGTACATAAAGCGCAGCACCAAAGAATCCATTTTGTGAATCATTATCAAAATAAGCTTTACCTGCAGATGCCCATTGCTTCGCAACGTTTAATCCTAAGTACAATGCATCAGTTGCTTGGTAACCAGCAGTTAAGTCTAGTTCATCAAAACCAGTTTCTGACGTTAAGTAGTTTACATAAACATCTAAACCTTCAGTTGGCGCTACGTGTACTTGAGCACCTAAATCAAATGAAGAACCAGGTGTGTTAGAATACGAATTTACATCGTTAAATAGACCTACCATAAAGTCTACCTTATCACTTGGTGCTACATTAATTTTTAAACCCGCATTTTGGAATGGACCGTATGTAAACAAGTAAGACGTAGAGTAGTTGAAGTTATCTACTGGAGAGATTACTTCGTAACCCATAAATGTACCCATATATCCCATATCAAATGACAATACATCATTTACTGCATACGATACATATAAATTCTGGATGTTAAATGAACTTGGGTCATCAGTTCCGTCTGGATTAAGTACATTTGGGATAGACTGAAATTGACCTCTTGGACCAAACGATAAGTCTCCAACGAAAGATACATTTTTCCATTCTTTAGACATGATTAAGTTAATCATACCTATACCAAAACCATTTTCTTCTCCGTTAATACTAGTAGGGATGTTAGATGGTTGTCCTTATATATCATATTTGTAATACGTATCTACTGACCCAGATAATACTAAAGGAGTAGACTCCTGTGCGTTTACTGCTGTTACTCCTAGTAAAGCAGACGCTAAGATTAATGTAATCTTTCTCATAACAATAAATTTGTCTCTTAGTTGCAATTAAATTTAATAAAACGTTTTCACGTAACAGCTAACATACCACCATAAAATGGGTATAGTAAGCCATTACTATGGTGTAAACATAAGGAACTGGTTTCTTTCACACAACACTTTTCTTCAAAAATATCAACTATCTCGCTCAGATAAGCGATAAACACTATGAATGGACTGGAATAATCCAATTTTTATAGGAAAATGGACTATGGTTTCATAACTAATTATCCGTGATATTTTATTTATCAGGGGGTTTTGGATAAACCAAAATAGTGGTGTAAAAATAAAACCACCTTTACGTAATCTAAAGGTGGTTAAATGGTGACCTCGGCAGGATTCAAACCTGCAACCTCCTGAGCCGAAATCAGGTGCACTATTCAGTTATGCTACGAGGCCTTAAAGATTTACAAATTTACGACTTACAAATTGTAAAGTGTAACAATAAATCAATTATTCTTTCTTCTTTTTATAAATAGGAACGGTGCTACATGGTTCGCCAAACATAATAATCTTTGCATAAGGCATTAGTTTATTGGTCAATTCACCATATACTTGCTCACTTAGCTCAACATCACTACATCCTTTAATAACTACTTTACCATCTTGGTACTGCGTAAAATCATGTCTTTGTAACGTATTTAACAAGAAGGAAGATACTAGCCTTTTTTTATTCTCAGTCACACTAACTGAAGCCGCATAAGGTTTAAGAGCAGTAATGAGCAACATATATGCCCATGTAGGAATAATGGCATCGGTAGAACAATAAATCCCTATGTGCTTGCCTTTATAAACAGACCAATCGTTTGTTTTTACAAATTCTCTCAAATCCTTTTCCCTGATGATCATCTCTTGAAAAAGGTTGTCTTTGATATCGTACAATTCAAATTCCTGCCCTTCTAGAAAGTCTTCTAAATTGAACTGAATCAGTCCACTTTTCTCTACTCTATTTACAATTCCTTCCATTACTTTAGCTTATTCTTTGCTTTAGGAGTATAAAACTCTTTTAGGTAAAAAGGTTCAAATGTGACGATGTCTTCAAACTCTTTATTTGAAAATTTTTGGTAGGCTAGCTCTCCAACTGTTTTTGCAGAAGGCGTAATGTCGTCTATAAATTGGATGCGGCTCTGCTTCGAAAATAGATCTTTACACTTCGACGCGCCATTACCAAAGAAAATCAAAGGCTCTTTAAATGCATCGAAGCTAGTTGCTTCCAAAATAAGCGGGTGAGTGGCTTTTATTTCTTTTAGATCGTGTGTTACAAGCTGTGTGTAGACCTCCATTCGACGAGCGTCGAGCATAGGAACTAATAAACTGGTTGGGAAATGTCCTTTTAGCTGATATGCCATAGCTGAAAGCGTATCAATCCCAATAATGGGTAGGTCTTGAGCATATGCCAGACCTTTGGCAGTAGAAACGCCTATTCGTAAACCAGTGTACGATCCTGGCCCTTTAGAAACAGCAATAGCATCTAGGTCTGCAATAGTATATTTGGTGCTTTTTAATAAATTTTCTATTTGAATGGCCAACACTTCTGAGTGTGAGTTTGCCAAGTGAAGCTCACTACTTCCTACTAGCTCCGCCTCTCGGTGCAAAGCAATAGAGCATGTTTTGGTGGCTGTTTCTATACTAAGAATAGTGGGCATGGTGTTGATTTAATAAATCTCTCCTATTTTTTTGATGATTAATAGCGCGACAAAAATAGAGAATAATACCAATAGTTTAGGCGCTGACAATTTATTCCCCATCTGAACACCGTATTTACAACTCAGCATAGCACCTATCCCTAGCACGACACAATAAGGCAACTGGATGTAGCCAATAGAATAAGGTAGACTTGCTTTTGGAGTCAATACAAGGTTTAGAACCGAAATAGAAAAAGAAGATACCATAATCACTCCTAGTGAAATAGAACGGGAAACAGTCATTTTAAGGTTGAATTTCCCATTTAGAATAGGGTTTAGAATAGTGCCTCCACCCAAACCAGTAATGGCGGAGAGAATACCTGCCGATATGCCTGATAGAAAGTAGGTCGTTGTAGAAATAGCGTCTGGTAATGTTGAGTCATCGCCTTTGTTTAGCTTTAAAAGAGTCGCCAGTAAAATATAAATAAGGACGATTAGTGTAATGGAATCGAATACCAACGGACTAAACATAGGTGTGTTGACTAAAAAATAAGTAATTGCTAAAGAGGTAAATAAGCTGGGAATTCCAATCTTGAGGACTTCTTTAGGGTAAAAGAGTTTTTTTTCTCTTAAACGAAGTGTAGACACTAGTGTAGATAAGAAAATAACGAATAAGGAGTTGGCAATTACAAAATGCCCTATCTCGTTACCTAACTGATAATTTTCTTTAAAAAGGATAGTGAGTATAAAGACATAGATCATTCCTCCTCCAATGCCTAGTAAGCCAGAAAGATACCCTCCTGCTAAACCAGCAATAAATAAAATAGGAATAAGGTAAATGAGTTCGGGCACAGCTTATTAGTTACCTAATAAGCTGTTGTATCGCTTGGTGTCATTGAATAAAGCTAAGGCTTCTTTTATGTCGTTATCATGCTGCAAAGCAGATTCTAGCATTCCTTTTTGATAAAATTTACGAGAAACAATATCCTCTTCCAATAGTGCTTTAATCTCTTTTTTGTAAAACAGTAACTCTTCTTTTTTGCTGTTCTTCACCTTTTCTTCAATTGCTTTTAGATCAGAAGAGATATTTAAATACGCTAAAGAGTCTTTTTCTATCAATTCATTTAGATTTTCAAGGCGTCTTTCTACCTTGTTTTTGTAAGTAAATTCTTTAGTGGTTAACCAACTAACAAATTCGTTGTACTCACTATCCGTCAAAATAAATTCTTTTGGACTACTCACGTTCTCTTTGTTTTTAAAGTAATACTCCGTTGCATAGTCGAACAACATATTTTGATTCACTAAGCCTCTCAGAATCTCGGATACTTCTTGTTGCTTTGTTGTGATATCAGGATTAACGCCACCGCCATCAAATACTTTTCTTCCGTTTTTAGTTTTAAATTCCGTAATCAAAGAATCTGGTACTTTTCCTACCGATCCGTCAGGGTTTCTATTGCTGTAATCAATTGCTTGTATGCATCTTCCGCTTGGTATGTAATATTTAGCTGTCGTTACTTTTACTTTTGCATTGTGAGCAACGGGTAGAGTAGCCTGTACCAACCCTTTTCCAAACGTTCTTTTCCCTATCAATACACCTCTGTCGTAATCTTGAATAACGCCTGACACAATCTCTGATGCAGAAGCACTTCTAGAGTTAGTCAGAATTACTAAAGGCGATTCTGTGTCTACAGCTATATCTCTTCCTAAATGTGTACTATTCCATTTTTCTACTTTTCCTTTGGTGCTTACTATTTCTTTTCCTTTTGGAATAAATATGTTTGAAATAGCAATTGCTTCGTTTAGCAAGCCTCCAGGGTTTCCTCTAAGGTCTAATATGAATTTATTAGCTCCTTTTTCTTTTAGCTTTAGTAAGGCATTTTTGATCTCTTTAGAAGCATCGCTTGTGAAATCTTTCAAGTCCATGTAACCTACATCGCTGGTTATCATACCGTAATAAGGTACATTGTTTACTTTTATTTTTTCTCTTTCTAAGGTAATGTCAAACGGTTTTTCCGTTCCATATCGTTGAATAGTTACGGCTATTTTGGTGTTAGCTTGCCCTTTTAGGAGTTTGCTTACTTCTGAGGTGTTTAAGCCTTCGGTGGACCTTCCGTCAATTTTTATGATTTCGTCTGCTACTCGTAAACCTGCTTTTTGGGCAGGAAACCCTTCATAAGGCATTAGTACTAAGGTTTTTCCGTTCCTGTTTCCAATAATAGCTCCTATCCCTCCGTATTGCCCAGTAGACATAAAACGAAAATCCTCGATGTCGTCTTCAGGAATGTAATTCGTATAAGGGTCTAACGAACCTAACATAGCGTCTATTCCTTTTTTCATAAAATCAGATGGGTTTACCTCATCTACATACACTTTATTTACTTCGGCGTACACAGAAGATAATACCTCCATGTTTTTAGCTATCTGGAAGTATCTGTCGCTGGGTTTATCAAATGATACCAATAGGCCTAATAAAAGGATAGCACCAGCAATTAAGAATGAGGGACTTATAAGGTATGATTTGATTTTATTGTTTTTCATATTTTTAAATTTAGCGATTAGCCTTTAGCGGCTAGCTATTAGCTCTTTTTAATTATAGCCTTGTGAGTCTCTTCTGATTCAGGAGAAGTATTCAACCGATTGATAATCAAATTAAGTTTTTTTTCAATGAATTGGAAGTTTTCTGTTTGTTTTCCTACGTAAAGAAACCCTATTAAGAGATAACGTTCCCCGTCTATCGGTTGCAAGCTATGTTTATTTAGTCGGTAAGCTTCTCTGATTCTACGCTTAAACAGGTTGCGAGTAACGGCTTTTTTGAAACGTCGTTTAGAGACTGAGATAAGTGTTTTATGCTCTTTTATGGTAGGGTTCTCATTTTCAAGGTAGAACACCTTGAAAGGATAAATAAAAAAAGACATAGACTCAAATAGAGCGTCTATGTCTTTTTTGGATGTAATACGTTCGGACTTACTGAATGTAAACCGTGTGTTTTCTTCTATCATTCTAATCTAATTCGTTAGATAAGAAGAAAAGATAATTTATTTTTTCTCGTCGGAAACAGTTAATTTCTTTCTTCCTTTAGCTCTTCTTCTTGCAAGAAGTGCTCTACCAGCCTTTGATTTCATTTTATCTCTGAAACCATGCTTGTTTTTTCTCTTTCTATTTGACGGTTGGTATGTTCTTTTCATTACCTACTATTTTAATAAGGGTGACAAAGGTATAAAATTTAGTTTTCGAAACAAAAGGAGCGTTTGAATATTTTTGAATTTATTAGAACGAATTTTTCTTTTTGTTCCTGTAGTTCATATTGTTATCGGTATAAAGACTTGTGTTCTATTGATAGTTTCGGGTGTGGAAAGGCTATATCTCTTTTGGGTTTGTACGAGTATGAATTACTCGTAAAATAATTATTTCTTTTTCCCTTATCTGATAAATAACTCGATAACTCCAACAAAAAAAACCTTCTTACATCTCCTTTGCCATCTAAATAATACTCTTCTACTTGATACATCTTAGGGAAATCAGAAAGGCTTTTGGCAGTAGCTAAAATTTTTTGCTTTACTTTTTTAGCACTTGATGGAGATTCTTTGGCAATTTGATTACAATAAAAATCTAAGTTTGACTTAGCTTGTTTTGTCCATTTGATTGCTCTAATCACGACTCTTCCTCTATTTCCTCTTGATTAATTAATTCTCCATTGTCTGCTTCTAAAATCGCTTTATTAATCATTTTTGTAAATGATTTGGGGTTTAACGGCTTACCTTCTGCTGTATAACCAATGATTTTATCTTCTTGATGTAACAGATTTTTCACATACTCCTGAATGGTTGACAGTTTTTGTAAATCCTGTGTTTCAGAAATATAATGGAGTAAGGACGATTTAAGGTCTGCTACGCTTTGCATCTGTAAATATGTTTTATGACTACTAATTTAACATATTTTTACTACACTTTAGTTTCATAGTGTCTTACTAGTCTCATTTTATATATGATTTTTACTCGGTCCCCGTTTTTTTATAACGACTTACTATCCAATTTAATAGCTAGCTTAATCCATTACTAATGTTTATCAAGATTCCCGTCGCTGTCTTTCGAAACATATTACCCTGTAAGATTGAAACTATTTCTAAAAACAGAGCTCTTCATCAAAAAAATCAGTGGGTAACTTCATTTTCTTAATAAAATACTCACGAATTATATCTGTATTATTTTTGAAATAGATTATATCATCATATTAAAGCCTTTTTCTTACTTTTTAGTAAGCACCTCTTTTGGTTCTTTCAACAAGGATTCAATTTGTTTCTCTTGTTTTCTTACTTCTTTTGCTTCCTCTTTCTTTTGTTCGTTCCGTTCAATTTTGTGTTCTGGTCTTGACCATTTAGGTGTTTCACCTAAAGAATTGAATTGAGAGTCTTCTTCTTCCACCGTTTGAGGCTGTACTTTTTTGTTAATTGTCTTTTGTGGGTTCAACCCTAACAACTTGAACATTTTCATATCCTCATCCACATCAGGGTTAGGAGTAGTCAATAATTTATCACCAGCAAAAATGGAATTAGCTCCTGCAAAAAAGCACATAGCTTGACCTTCTCTTGACATCTGTGTTCTTCCTGCAGAGAGACGAACTTGTGTTTCTGGCAGTACAATACGAGTAGTAGCTACCATTCGAATCATATCCCAAATTTCAACGGGTTTCTGATCTTCTAGAGGAGTTCCTTCCACTGCAACCAAGGCATTGATAGGGGTAGATTCAGGCTGAGGATTTAATGACGATAGAGCAACAAGCATTCCTGCTCTATCTTCCACAGATTCTCCCATACCAATAATACCCCCTGAACAAACCGTTACATTTGTTTTACGGACATTACCGATTGTATTTAACCTGTCTTCATAACCTCTAGTAGAGATTACTTCTTTATAATATTCTTCTGAAGAATCTAAGTTATGGTTATAGGCATATAAACCTGCTTCAGCTAAACGCTGTGCTTGATTTTCTGTGATCATACCCAATGTACAACAAACTTCCATGTCGAGTTTGTTGATAGTACGTACCATTTCCAAAACTTGATCGAATTCTGGTCCATCTTTTACATTACGCCATGCAGCACCCATACACACTCTAGAACTACCTGATTCCTTGGCACGAAGAGCTTGCGCTTTCACTCGAGAAACAGCCATTAAATCATTTCCTTCTAGTTCTGTATGATACCGAGCCGCTTGAGGGCAGTAACCACAATCTTCAGAACAACCTCCCGTTTTAATGGATAATAAAGTAGATACTTGAACCGTATTTGGATCATGTTGCTCTCGATGAACTGATGCCGCTTCGTAAAGCAGTTCCATCAACGGTTTATTGTAAATTTCTAAAATCTCCTCCTTAGTCCAATCGTTTCTAATGATGCTCATAGTCTTTTCCAAATGTAAAAATGGGTAAGGCAAACTTACCCAATTAAATCAATGTTTTAAAATAGATGGGTAGTTTTTGTCTTTTTAATGAATTTCAACCTCATACGGAATACGTGCTTGAATCATATCCCATGTTTGCATTCTTTTAGCTAACTGAGCAGGTTTTGCTAACGGCCCCAACTGTTTTTCAATAATTTTATTTGAGAACGACTCATACCCACCTTCTAATAATTGTTCCACTACGTTCTTATGTTTAGGGAAATATTCTAATGAATAATCTGTTACCTCTCCCAGTTCTGCAGCCATATTAATAGCGTCTTCAAACCCACCTAGCTTATCTACTAAACCAATCTCTATTGCCTGCTTTCCAGACCACACTCTACCTCCAGCTATTTTTTTAATAGCATCTTGTGTCATTCCTCTTCCTTCAGCTGCTTTAGATGTAAAGTCATCATAAATACGATTTACTTCTTCTTGTATGATGTCTTTTTCTAGATCAGTCATTTTTCGATTGGGAGAACCAATATCTGCGAACTTACTTGTGTTTACTCTATCAAACGTGACTCCTAGTTTGCCTTCTGTCAGTTTTTGTAAGTTCATTAGTATTCCAAATACACCAATAGATCCAGTAATAGTCGTTGGGTAAGCGATAATACTATCACAAGGCATAGCTAAAAAATAACCTCCTGAAGCTGCCATATCTGACATAGAAGCGATCACTGGTTTCTCTTCTTTTAATTTAACAATTTCTCTCCAAATAATATCTGAAGTTAAAGAACTACCGCCAGGAGAATTAATTCGTAAGACAACTGCTTTTATGTTTTTATCGTTTCTTACCTTTTTAATCGTTTTTGCTAAGTCAACACCAATCTTATCATGCCCATCGCTATGCCCCATTACAATTTCACCTTCGGCAACAATTACAGCTATTTTAGTTTTCTTTTCTCCTTTATCGAAAGATTCTTTGTAAGAAGAAAAGCGCACTAGCTCTAGTTCTGTATCTTCCAGAGTGCCTGTTTTATCTTTCAATATAGCTTCTACCTCATCTTCATAGATAGCCGCTGTAATTACACCATTCTCAACAGCATCTTGTGGCTTCCTAATCAATAGTTGATCTGCTATTTCTCTGACTTCTTCCTTTGTCTTACCCAAGTCGTTAGCCATATCACTTGTGTAGGTATCAAAAATAGATCCGATAAAAGCCTTTGTTTGCAAACGACTGGCATCACTCATATTTTCTCTCATTAATGGTTCAACCGCACTTTTGAATTTACCCACTCTAAAAATTAAAGGTTCAACCCCTAGTTTTGCTAACATGTTTTTCAGATAATATCGTTCGACGGATAGTCCGTTTAATTCTAATAAGCCAGAAGGGTTTACATAACGCTCGTCTGCAATGGTAGATAGGTACAAGGCTTTTTCGCTCATATAATGTGCGTAAGCCACAATAAATTTCCCTGTTTTTTTAAAGTCAAGTAATTGCTTTCTGATTTCCTCTAATGATGCGAAACTAGCTTGAGGGTTCGTAACGTGAAGGTATATTCCTTTTATTTTAGGATCTTTTGCTGCTTTCTTAATTCCTCCTACTAAATCTACCAGTCCAATAGCGTCTTCCTCCACTTCAACAGGAATGTCTAAGCCTCCAAAAGGATTTTCACTTGACTCTTCGTGAATGGCTGCATTTAATTTTATTTCTAAGACACTATTCTCCGCTACTTCTATAGCTACTTTTTCACTTTTACTAGCCATATAAAAAATACCTATTGCAATAATAAATAAGAAAGCAAAGAATAAAGCAAGTGCTACTAGTGCACCAATGAATGATGAAAATACGTTTTTGAAGAAGTTATTCATAGGGTAATTAAAATTTAGTTTCTCGAATTGGTCTCTTTTGGATTTTCTAAAACTTATCTTTGAGTCATACGATGACACGAAGTGACAAGTTAAGGATTAACTTTATATGATGAGCGTTGCACCTACTGATATTTTGCATTCTGTCTACCTCTTTCTAGGCTCTAACCTTGGAGATTCTGCTTCTATGCTTTATTTAGCAAAAAAAGCGATCTGCGAACAAATAGGTGAAATAGAAAAATCGTCTTCACTTTACAGAACTGCTGCTTGGGGAAAAACAGATCAACCAGATTTTTTAAACCAATTAATACTAGTAAAAACTAAATATTCACCAGAAAGTATATTGCAACTAGGTTTAGAAATAGAAAAACAGTTAGGTAGAGTTAGAAAAGAACACTGGGGGCAACGAAGCATAGATATTGATATTCTTTATTATGATCAGGTAATCATAAAAACGAGTACGCTTACAATACCTCATTCAGAAATTCAAAATAGAAAATTTGAACTTATTCCTTTAGTCGAAATTTCTCCTAGTTTCGTACATCCTGTATTACAAAAAACGCAGTTTGAGTTATTGAAAGAATGTACCGACCAATTAGCTGTAAAAAAACTATAAGCCATTATGCCATTATCAATAGAAGGATTACGAAAAGGGTATCATTACCGCTTAACTAACTTTGGGGAGTCTCATAAATTTGAAGTCATGGATATTTTATATAATGACTGCCTTGTAAAAGATTTACTTACTCTTGAAGTTTATAAAATTTCAGAGCTTTACAGTTATGGGAAAGGCGATGATTTTGAAATTGAAGAGATTAGAACATGGACATAAAAATAGCGTTGATCTACATCAACGCTATTTAAATATGTTTAGTTTAGACGGGCACTAATATTTCTTTTTACCAGTAAGTTTTCCACTCTCGTTCCATGATTTCCAAATACCCGTTTTTTTACCTTGAGCAAACTCCATACGAATTCTTCTCTTTCCGTTTTCATCTAAAATAGTCCAAACGCCATGTTTTTCACCATTTAAGTATTCAATGTTACCTACCTTATTACCTCTTTCATCAAAAGAAGTCCATTTACCATGTTTTTCGTTGTGTAAGTAAGCTCCTTTTTCTTTTAAGTTTCCACTTTCGTGAAAAGTGATTGCATTACCATGTTTCATACCTTTGTTCAAAGTGTATTCAAACATTTTCTCACCATTCGTGTGATAAGAGGATACTTTTCCGCTAAAAGCAGTATTATTTGCTCCATAGAAAACACCTTCTCTTAATGTAACTTCTGTTCTAATAGCACTGTCCAGTGTCTGAGCTCCTAATGTGGAAATAGTGAAGATTAATCCAATTGTATACAATAAATTTTTCATAATAACGGCTGTTTGTTAATAATATATACGGTGTATTATGATGTAAAGTTACATTAAATTATGTAAAAATCAAGCTAATGTTACCTTAATGTTATGTAAATATCATTGAGATACTTGGATAGCCCTTTTAAAAAAAAGGAGTACTTGCTGGAAATAGTTAAAATGGAAACCATTAATTATAATTTGTAAATAGTTTAGCGGTGATTATTGGACTCACGTATAAATTATATCTTGTCTTGTACCTGTTGAAAAGCACGCAAGACCCTGTTTTTTTCTTGATAAACAACAATAGCACTACATACAAACGTAATTAGAGCTAAAGCAAACAAGAAACCTCCGTCTTCCTGAACATCAATGCCTAACGGACCAAGGTGTGAAAAAATAGCTCCTGTCATTATTCCCAATGAAAGTCCCGCTCCAAGCCATGATAATACAGGTATTACTAATAGTACTCCTGCAAATAACTCAATGACTCCCATCGTAATTCTTCCCCAAGGTTCCATACCCATTTGAGTAAAGATATACATAGAATCTGGGTGACCAGTAAACTTAAAATAAAGTGTTTGAATTAGTATCGCTGCTGCGAGATAACGGGGTACGTTGAATATTATTTTTTTGCTCTCCATACTTTAAAGTACAAAATATTTCTGATAAGAGGTTAGTTTGAGAATGAATTTATGGGAGCTACTTAAACTTCATCAACTCGTAGATTTTGTGACAGGCAGTTCACTATTTCTGATTTTTTGTTAATAAAAAAAGCTTTAATACAGTACTGTATTAAAGCCTAAGAGTAAAAAATAGTTCGTCTTTGTATTTTTTATAAACCGTTTTCTTCAAAAAATCTCCCTTTTCATTGTAGGAAATCCATGTTCCAACTTTGGCGTTTTTATCATAAGTCATTGTCATTTTCTGAATTCCATTATCATGAAATAGACTACCTGAACCATGTTTTTCGCCTACTTTGTAGGGAATAGTAGAAACTAAAATACCTTTTTTATTCCACGTTTTCCAAAGGCCATGTTTTTTGTTGTTTACATAGTTACCCGATTCTTTAAGGGCTCCATTTTCATAGTAATAAGCTGCATGTCCATGTTTTACTCCAGTACGCATAATATGCTCATTTGTTTTAACTCCATTATTAAGGAATTTTTGGAATATCCCATGAAAGGGTTGCCCTGCATTATTCAGTAACTGACCGCTCTCTGAGAATCGGTGACTTTCAGGATTTAGAAATAATAGATTGTGCGTTGATAGTAGTAAAGGAACTAATTAGTAGTACGATTTATATCCATATAGTTTTCATAAGAGGTTAGTTTGTTTAATGTTTAGCGTCACTAGTATTAACGAGAACAAACGAAAAAAGTTACAAAATCTTATTTTAACCCGGGTTTTGCATTAGAATTCGTTATGAGAAGTTAACTAGCAAGAAATCAGGGGTTTAGCTCATTTCAGCCTAGCACCGCTAGGGTTAAATTGGCTAAACTAGCAAAGCGACAGATTTGCAGATAGTTAGATTCGGAATTGACTCTCTAATGCATATTTCGGGTTTAAAGGTATTTAGATTATTCTTCTTCCAATAAAACAGGAATATCTTTTATCAATTTTTCAATTCCATAATCTTTAGTTCCTTCATAGAAGCCTCTGATGGTTCCCTTTTTATCAACTAAAACCAATTTACCACTATGGTTAATACCACCAGCAGTGTTCTCGTCCTCTACTGCAGCTACGTAGTATGTTTCAGCTATTTTGTACACATAGTCTTTGTTCGATGTCCAGAGGAATAACCAGTTTGAATTACTAACTCCTAGGTTATCCGCATATTCTCGTAACCTAAAAGGAAGGTCATACTCAGGGTCTAACGTGTGAGATACAATCTTTATCTTTGGGTTATCTTTGAACTTTTCATGTACCACCAGTAGTTTTTGTGCCATAATAGGACAAATAGATGGGCAGGTTGTGAAAAAAAAGTCGCTTACGTAAATAAATTCAGATAAGTCCGCTTGAGATATTCGATTGCTATCTTGATCCAGAAAAGTAAAGTCAGGAATGGAGTAAAAAACAGTATCTGTTTTTAATTCTCCATTTACTGTATTTTCCTTAACGTCATGCCTTCCGTAGTGCGGCAATTTTTTTTCTGAACAGGAAATTAGAGATAGTAAAGAAGAAATAATTATTAATGTAAGACTATTAGATTTTAAGACAAGAGACATTAGGCACAAGATTTGGTAGGGTTAGAATTTTTCATTGTTCATTATTTAATTCAAAACCTTTTTCGCTTTTTCAATACTCTCCACAGTTAATACCTTCATATCAGTTACTTTTTGCAACTCACCTTTCAGGTAATTTATCGATTCTTGGGTACCTTTTTTTGCTTTTTCAACATCAAATGCTCTCATCCAGTTCATCATTACTTGGTTACTACTATCTAGTAAAATAATAGATTGTTCAATCTCTGCTTTATTAGTCGATTTCTCTAGCTGTGTAGTCAATTCTCTTTTCAATGAAGACAAGTCACCTAATTTGGGCATTACCTCATCATGGATAGCCATTACGTCAGTAAATAATTTGTCGGCAGATGCTTTGGTTGGATTAATGGTAGGATTTCCGTTACAAGAAAATAAAAGGAGAACAGTAAATAAGAGTAGGGTGTAATTTTTCATAAGTGAGACAATAAGACTTTGAGATTTTAAGACATTAGACAAAAGAAACAAACCGTAGGCTTTTTCATTCTTCCTTTTTTAGTTAAGGACTTTTTATTGTTAATTAAGAGTTAAAGATACACACCAAACCATTCATTTGATACAAAAAAACGATTCATCTCAAGAATGTCTTCAAATTCCCTTAATTTTGTACCCTCATGATTAAGATAGGTACCACAGAACTAGGTGATTTCCCATTGTTACTAGCACCCATGGAAGATGTAAGCGATCCACCATTTCGTGCCGTATGCAAGAAAAATGGTGCCGATATGATGTACACCGAGTTTATTTCTTCTGAAGGGCTTATTCGTGATGCTACCAAGAGTGTAGAGAAGCTAGATATTTACGACGAAGAACGACCAATTGGTATTCAGATATTTGGGGATAAGATAGAAAGTATGGTAGAAGCAGCCGCTATTGCAGAAGCAGCTAAACCAGAACTTATTGATATTAACTACGGTTGTCCTGTTAAAAAAGTAGCCTGTAAAGGAGCAGGAGCAGGGATTTTACAAGATATCCCTAAAATGCAGCAGATGACTGCTGAGATTGTAAAAAGATGTAGGCTTCCCGTTACCGTAAAAACAAGATTAGGGTGGGATGAAAACACCATCAAAATAGTAGAAGTAGCCCTCCGTTTACAGGATGCAGGGATTAAGGCATTGACTATTCACGGTAGAACGAGGAAACAAATGTACAAAGGCGAAGCCGACTGGAATCCTATTGCCGAAGTGAAAAGCCATCCAGATATTGAGATCCCTATTTTTGGAAATGGTGACATTGATTCTCCACAGAAAGCATTAGCTTACAAAAACGAGTATGGACTAGATGGTATTATGGTTGGGCGAGCAGCTATCGGCTATCCATGGATTTTTAGAGAGATTAAGCATTATTTTGCTACAGGTGAGCTGTTAGCACCGCCAACTATGAAAGAACGCTTAGATGTGTGCAAAGAGCATTTTGAGAAATCTATCGCTTGGAAAGGCGACCGAAAAGGAGTCTATGAGATGCGCAGGCATTACACCACTTATTTTAAAGGGATAAAAAATTTCAAACCCTTCCGCATGCAATTGGTGCAATTAGAAATTCCAGATGAAATTTTTGAAGTGTTAGACCAAATTGCTAATACCGATTTTGAAGCAGAAGAGTTCACTCATTTCTTGTAGTACGAGTTTGTAACTAGCTGAATAATGATAAAAATCGTTATATTTCATAAGAAAAAGTAACTAATATGGTAACAAAAATTAAAAAAGGGGCTACAAAAAAAGAGATTGCTGAAAAGCTAAAAGGTCTTTGGAGTAAACCAAAAAAAAAGGTTTCAGGCTAGTGAAATATGCGGAATACTTCAATTAGAAGAAGATGCTTTAGCTATTCAAATTCGCCAAAATCACAGGATTAAATTACCCGATAGTATCATAGCAGGAACATTCCTACATTTCAATATTCCATTAGCAAGTTCAGATCAAGGAGTCGCAAAAATAGAATTATTACGGTTATTTCACTACGAAAAATAACCACCTCACTTGAGATTATATTATTCAGGTCACTAACAATTGAAAAAACAACTCTACCAACACCTCCAACAACTAGTAGAACAGAAAATTGTTTCTGCGAATACAGCCATAGCCTCTGCTAAAGAATCAAGAGACAATGAAACCAAAAGCAGTATGGGCGATAAATATGAAACTGGTAGAGCTATGATGCAAATTGCGATGAGCAATGCACAAGACCAACTCAACAAAGCACTTATTTTACAGAAAGAACTCGATCAGTTAGATATTGAAAAGGCATATCAAAAAGTAGAAGAGGGCAGTCTGGTATCTACCAATCACGGAGATTATTTTATTTCCATTGGAGTAGGCGTAGTTGAATTGCAAAGGAACACTTATTTTGCTATATCGTTTGCTTCACCCGTAGGGAAATTACTAAAAGGAAAAAAAGCAGGCGATCAGTTTAGCTTTCAAACAAGAGAATACACCATTAATTCCATTTCTTAAGGTGAAATACTATTACCTCATTTACATACAATACTTAGGATTCCGTTTTCATGGATGGCAAAAACAGCCAGACCTTAAAACTGTGCATCATGTTATAGATCGTACAATTAAGTATGTCTTAAAAGAAGAAGTATTTAAAACACTCGGTTCTAGTAGAACCGATGCTCGGGTTTCAGCTAATGAATCTGCTTTTGAATTATTTGTAAAGAACCCAATAGACATGGAGGCTTTTTTAGAAGAATTCAATACCTATCTACCAGCAGATGTAAAAGCAGTTAAAATAAAAGAAGTAGACGCTAGTTTTAATATTATTCAAAGTCCAAAGCTGAAGCAATACCAATACCTATTTGCTTTTGGTGAGAAATACCATCCATTTGCCGCTTCATTGATGTGTCTGTTGGCAGAAGACCTAGATGTTGAATTAATGAAAGAAGGAGCTCTGTTATTCGAAGGAAAGCACAACTTTAAAAGATACTGTGCTAAACCATCTCCAGGTACTAATTTCCAGAGAGAAGTATTAGTTAGTAGGATAGAAGAAAATACTGAATATCAAGCTAACTTTTTTCCGAAAAAGAGTTATTGTTACAGAGTCGAAGGGAAAGGATTTATGCGTTATCAGATTAGACTGATGATGGGAGAATTAATAGAGCTAGGAAGAGGGAATACTACTTTAGAAAAAATAGCAGCATCCTTAGAAAATCCAGATGGTAAAGTCGTGAGTTATATTGCCTCAGCCTCTGGTTTGATTTTGAATAAATTGAGTTTCGAATAAGCCTTCAAAGAATATCCCTTTGGCTTTGTAGCTGAAAAACTACATATTTATATACCCATCGTAAAAATCACCTGCTTTATGGAAGGATTAATCTTATTAGTTGTAGTAGTAGCTGTAGTTCTCATCGTAGTGATGATGAGCAAAATAGAAAAGCTCGATAAGAAGGTAAATGCCATTACTCATCACCTTAGAAAAAAAGCCTTAACAGAGAAGCAACAAGGAACAGCTGAAACACCAGAAAAGATAGGACTACACCAACCAATTACTCCTCAAAAACCTGTTGTAGAAGAGATTAAACCGACTGAACCAGTTAAAGAAGTTGAAAAACCTGTCACACAGCCTCAGCCTGTCGCACAAGCAGTTACTCCGCCTATCCGATCAGTATCTACTAAAAAGGTAATAAAATTAAAACCACCAAAACCTCGTAAGCCTTCCTTTATGGAAAGGAATCCAGATTTGGAGAAATTCATCGGAGAGAATTTATTGCCAAAAATTGGGATTACCATTTTTGTAATAGGGATGGGGTTCTTAGTAAAATTAGGAATAGACAACGATGTTATTACCGAATCCATGCGAGTAGCTATTGGCATTTTGATTGGCGGAGGAATGATAGGATTGGCACACTATCTCCGAAAGTCATTTGCTACATTCAGTTCCATATTGATAGGAGGTGCATTGTGCGTACTTTATTTCACGATAGCACTCGCCTTTCATGAATATGCATTAATTCCTCAAACCGCTGCATTTGTAATTATGGTAGTGATTACCGCTTTTGGTGTCTTGTTGTCCATTACTTACGATCGTAAAGAATTAGCTATATTAGCACTTATTGGAGGGTTTGGAACGCCTTTCTTTGTGAGTACTGGTGCTGGAAACTATCAAGTACTATTGACTTACATTCTTATTCTAGATATTGGGATGCTAACCTTAGTCTATTTTAAAAAATGGAATATTGTTAATTATTTGACCTATGGATTTACCTACATTCTGTTTGCAGGAGTATTTGCTTCAGAATTTATAGATAACGCAGACTCCACTCGTGGTCCCTTAATTATTTTCCTTACAGCCTTTTATTTGATCTTCTTTTTAATGAATATTATCTTCAATGTAAAGAACAATAAGAAATTTGGTTACCCAGAAATCATTATGTTGTTGAGTAACTCAGCTATTTATTTTGGATTAGGGCTATCTCTTTTACACGGATACAAAGACGGTTTGTTTAGCGGAGTCTTTACCGCATTAATCGCCATTTTCAATTTTGTATTCACTTTTGTTTTATACAAACGAAAAGACATCGACAAAAATCTTCTTTTCTTGCTAATAGGATTGGTATTGACATTTGTCAGCCTCATCGCACCTATTCAATTAAAAGGAAACTTCATTACTCTATTCTGGGCAATTGAAGCCGTTCTATTGTTGTGGTTATCTCAAAAATCTGGGATTCAATTAATGAAAGCAGTCTCAGTACTCATTTCAGGATTGATGCTTATTAGTTTAGGCATAGATTGGCAACAGAATTATTATCCAACGCTAGATTATGTTGTATTAAAACCATTCCTTAATAAGGCATTTATTACCTCATTAGCCGCAATGGGGTCTTTAGCAGGGATAATTTTCTTGTTGAAAAAGGACGATGGAATCATTGATATAAAAGGGATTCAGTTATTAGTAAAGAGTGTGTATGCGAAGGCGTTGTTTTTAATCGTATGTTACCTTGGGTTTCTTTTAGAGCTGAATTACCAATTCATTCACTTTGAATTAGAAAGTACCTTCAGAATCATCCTCTTGGGTATTTATAATTATGGATTTGTTATTTTGCTTATCGCAATAGCGCGCTTTAGACCAAGTGTATTACTCACTAAACTAGTAGTCGCATTATCCGCATTGTCGGTGTTCTCATATCTTACCTTTTACCTTACTCAGGTAGTGACAGCTAGAAACAACCTTTTTCGAGCAACAGAAATAAAAGGAATAGGGAATACGGGTTTTTACTGGCACTATGTATTGTTAGCATTCTTCCTCTTTATTTTAATTAATGGGTGTAGAATCATTTACACACAATTTTCTTTCAAGTCAAAAGAAGGAAGAACTGCTTTATGGGTCCTTTCATTTATTGGTGTCTATGTCGCTTCGGCAGAAATAGGACATCTATCTATGTTGTATCAATCAGGTTCTGGCAGAGGAATTAGTCAGGTATATCGTGCAGCAGTGAAATCAGTTTATCCAGTAGTATGGGCAGTAACCGCTTTAGCATTAATGATTGTAGGAATGAAATACAAACTCAAAACACTACGTATTGCATCGTTGGTTTTATTTGCTGTCACTATCGTGAAATTATTCTTCTATGATTTAGCAGGGAACTCTACAGGGAAAGTAGTCTCCTTTATCTTGTTAGGAGTTATTCTGTTAGTTATTTCATTCCTGTATCAAAAATTAAAGTTTATTATTCAAGATGATGAAACCCGTACGACGGGAACGAATTAAACTACGGTTAAAATAGCTTTTGATGTACGGAAACGATTAAAACGTAAATTTCTAAAAATTTAACTACGTGAATACTTAAGTACGTAAACACATAATTAATCACATGAAAAAAATACAGAATTGGATTTTAGTAAGCATTTTAAGTATGGCACCCTTAGGAGCGCAAGAATTCGCATACCAAACAAAAGTAAAGTCAGTAGATAAGACTGGCTATTATAAAATCATGCTTTCTCCTGATTTATTAGGTAAACTACGTTCAGACAAAGGAGACCTTAGAGTTTATGATCAAGAAGGGAAGGAGCAACCTTATTTGTTACAACGAGAGGTAGCTAGTTCCACTACTTCTCTTTTTGAAGAATATAAAATCATTGATAAGAAGTACGAGAAAGATGCGATTTCTCATTTGATTTTTCATAACAAAGAAAAGAAAGCAATCGATAATGTGAGCATCATTGTGAAGAACACAGATGTTCAAAAGAGAGCCAGACTGAGTGGGAGCGATGACAAAAAGAATTGGTACGTCATCAAAAACAATTACCTTTTACACTCTATGGATAGCAAAGACGAAACGTCTGAATTAAAGATTCTTGATTTTCCGTTGAGTGACTATCAATATTTTAAACTAGAAATTAACGATAATTGGAGGTTGCCTATTAATATTCTAAAAGTAGGTAATTACAATACGCAAAAAATAAAAGGGAGCTCTACTACATTTAATTTCAGAGTCTCTTCTCAAAAAGACAGTGCGAAGACGTCGTATGTAAAATTAGAGTTGCCAGAGTTGAATTACCTAGAAAAGCTAAAATTGGTAGTGAGTGGGTCAGAGTATTACTCAAGAGAGGTGAATGTATTAGTTAAAAGGAACGAATTAAACAGTAAGAAAAAAGAGATCACTTATTTTGAGTCAGTTGGTAGTTTTCGATTACATTCCAACAGTGAAAATGAGTTCGATTTACAAGGATTGTCAGTAGACCAACTATATTTAGAGATTAATAATAGAGACAATCAAGCTCTCAAGATAGAGAAAGTCACAGCTTCGTATTTGAACTATTATGTGATAGCTTCTTTACAGTTAGAGTCAGCTTATACTTTAAGGTTTGGAGATGAAACTATCTACAGGGCAGACTATGATATCAAGAACTTTGCTGATCAAGTATCAAAAGATGCGAGTAAGGTAGTGCATGAGGGTGTTATTCAGGCTAAAAAGAAAGAAGAACTGAAGAAGGAATCTTCTATTTTTGAAAATAGTTATTTTATTTGGGCTGTGATTGGTGTAGTTGGTCTTCTGTTGGGTTTCATCTCTCTCAGAATGATAAAAGATATAGGGAAGAAAGAGTAGAGTTGATGTTTCAACGTTTTTAGAGCAGATTAATAGTGAATCCTCTACCTTTATTAGATGAGGATAACACAGAGTTATTAAAGGGGGATAATGGAAAATAAATAAATAAGATGATATTTTTTTCGTATTTCTTTTGCTACGAAAAAAAAAGAGTTAATTTTGCCATCCCTTTTGGGAGTAGTGCGTGTTATGTTAACTACTATGGGGGGATTCCAGAGCGGTCAAATGGGACGGACTGTAAATCCGTTGCTTC
>JBGCEI010000110.1:0-3597 GCA_045106295.1 Cyclobacteriaceae bacterium | reverse complement strand
TCAGACGATTTAACAAGCAATTGGTGGTTACCAGAATCAATAGAAAGAGTAATAACATCATTGTCCCAATAAAGAGGATTAGCAATCTCATTAGTAGAAAAAACTAATTTTTGATTCAACCATACCTTAATTGGGTTCTCCCGCCTCACTCTAACTTGATAATCAGCCTTTTTCTCAATTTTAAAGTTAGTGGCAGCGTAGTATGTCCCCGACTCAACAGAAGGTAAATAATTATGAAAGTCTAATTGTTGATCAGCAGATAGTACGCTAGGTTTATGCCATCTAGCACTTACAGACAAGCCCGTTTTATATTCTTCAGAAAAATCTATTTTTTTGTTCTCAATAGCATAATCAACAATATGACCACTCCCTTCAATATTTTCAAAAGGTCCAGCAAAATACCAATCTAATTTATCAGAAACAGTTCTTATGAGTTCATTATACTTTTTAAACTCATATGCTTTCTTCTCTTTTTCTGCTTGAATTACCGTAACATATGGAGTCGCCTTAGGGTTAGAAACTATATCAATAAATAACTCTTCAAAGCTAGTATCTGTTGTTAACGCAATGTATTTATTGCAATACCTCTCAAAGTCAAGCTTATTCTCTGTTACCTCAGAAAGGTAAATCAAACCTTCAATGGCAGACAGGTTCAAAGAATCCTTTTGAAGTTTTCCTTTCCAAGAATTTTTAGCTTCTTGGTAGTTACCAATAGCTATCTTATTCCATTCATTTTGAGCTAACACACAAAAAGACATGAAAAAGAAAAGCACAAAGAAATTATTCTTTGTGCTACTTAGTTGCTTTATTTTTTGAAGCATCCTTCCTAAAAAATTATACCCCTTCTGCTATTACTTCTTTTACTTCTGGAACCATCTTTCTCAATAGATTTTCGATTCCTCCTTTCAATGTCATAGTAGATGATGGGCATCCACTACACGACCCTTGCAACAATACTTTGACTACTCCATTCTCAAAAGAATGTAATGAAATAGCCCCTCCATCAGATTCTACAGCAGGTTTAATGTAATCGTCCAATACGACTTGAATCTTCGCTATTGTTTCATTATCAGTCCCTAATGCTTCTGATGCCTTGGCTAAGGCCTCTTTTTTCGTTTTTAATTCCTCCAAAGCCTTGTCATCTATTACAGGCTTTTTTTCTTCTAAATATTTTTGAATAAATGATTTAATAGGCGGTGCTACTTCAAACCAATCTTCTTTGTCTGTTTTAGTAACAGTCACAAAGTTAGCTGCTATGAATACACGTTGAATAAAATCAAACGAACCAAATAACTCTTGGGCTAGTGGACTTGCTGAAGCACTTTCTAAAGAAGGAAAATCTATACTTCCATCTATTAATGGAAATTCGCATACAAATTTCAAAGAATTTGGATTGGGGCTAGACTCTGTATAAACGGTTACTGGCGTATTTATTTGTTCCATTTCTATTTTTTCTATTACTTGTACAAAGGTAAACCAAATACATTACTTTTAGTTCCCTATCCTTAATATTTTAAAGTAGGGCGATAAGACTGTAAGATTATGGAATATTAAGAAATTCCAAAATTCAAATCTCAAAGTCTTAAACCTTGATACTTGATACAAAAAAATGAGAACCACCACATCCATAGGAAATGAAGGCGAAAGAAAAGCACAGGACTACCTTGCTTCAGAAGGATGTACTATTCTAGAAACTAATTTCAGGTACAAAAGAGGTGAAATAGATATTATTGCTCAGAAAAATGATATTCTCTTATTCATTGAAGTCAAACAACGAAAAAACAGTCAATTCGGGTCACCTGAAGGTTTTGTCGATTCAAAAAAAGAAGCCTTAATTCAATCTGTCGCAGAAGACTACTTAGAAAAGAAAAATTGGTCTGGTAGAATTAGATTTGATATTCTTTCCATCGAAAGTAATACAGGTAATATTACTTATTTTGAAGATGCTTTTTAAATAGCTTTTTTAAAAACCACTTTCGTGGAATCAACGCGCCATTGCGCAAGCAAAAAAAGAACATAAAAAAAGGGAATCGACTTCGATTCCCTTTTCAATAAGTTGATTAGGTACTTCTAGTACGCTACGTAAACGAATTCCATTACGTCATCTAATACATATTTGAAATGTAGTGTCTTATCATCTAACGACTTTACTTCTACATTTGTAAATTCTTCCGCTGTTTCATCTAGGTACATTTTGAATGCATTTTCTGCTTCTAACAATTCCCACTTACTAGAGAAGTTTAAATTTTCAGCTCCTTCATCTACACTTTTATCAGTATAAGTGAAATCTGCATTAAACTGAACTACTTGTATTTCTTCCGCTGGAACTTCAAAAGCATCCTCACCTTCACCGATGATTGTCTTAACAAGTTTCCACTTCTTATCTGTTAATTTTTCTTTAAATGTTGCCTGTGATGTAAAGCTTGAAGCCAATACAAGAGCAACTAGGCTGAATAATATAGTTATCTTTTTCATTTTCTTAATTTAATCTTGGTGTAACATCGTTTGTTTATCACTAATCCAAAAAGCGTTCCAAAAAACTTTAGAGGTTAAAACACCCTTTGAAACTAGGTGAATTAGCCTTTATAGACGACAAAACATCTTTTAAGCATTACAAAATTATTACTTTTTCGTGAAAATTATACTCTTGTTGATAATTTTATTGCTTCCAAGAAGTTAATTACGTAGCCTACTGCATTTATGTTTCAATTGTACACAAATTTAAATTCGATCGTTAGGCTGATTTCACGAAATAGCTGTACTTTTATTGCCGAAAATGATCGCATTCATCATCATATTAGGTTTTATTCTCGGCTATGCCGTACTCGCCATTTGGGTAGAGCGTAAGATTGCTGCTTTTATACAAGACAGGGTTGGACCTATGGAAGTAGGTTACAGAGGTTTATTACAAACAATTGCCGATCTACTCAAACTACTCCAAAAAGAAGACATTGTACCTGCTGCTGCTGACAGGAAATTATTCTTGAGTGCTCCTGTTTTTATTTTCGTAGCTGTTTTTGCAGGATTTGCCACCATGCCTTTAGCTCCTGGCTTGATCGGTTCTGGTGCTAAAGTAGGCTTGTTTTATATTCTAGCTATTATTTCTATTGATGTAATCGGTTTTTTATTGGCTGGATGGGGTTCTAATAATAAATACTCTATTATTGGTTCTATGCGTGCAGTAGCGCAAATTATTTCATATGAAATACCTGTTACTCTAATGGTATTGACTGTAGCTATGATTTCACAATCAATCGATTTACAAGAAATTAGTTACAAACAAGGGATCTTTAGCCCTGAAACTATCTATTTATTTGGAATAAGAAAACTAGGGATAGACGTTACTCATATTGGAGGTTTTTTAACATGGAACATTATAAAATACCCACTGCTCTTGATCGGGCTACCGATTTACTTTATTAGTTCATTAGCAGAATCTAATAGAGGACCTTTTGATATTCCTGAGGCAGAATCTGAAATTATAGCGGGTTTTCACACTGAATATTCTGGTTTCAGGTGGTCTATGATCATGTTGGGAGAATATGCCATGATGCTATTGGTTGCCTTTTTAGGTTCTATTTTGTTTTTAGGCAGCTG
>JBGCEI010000109.1:0-2476 GCA_045106295.1 Cyclobacteriaceae bacterium | reverse complement strand
TCAATCGCTAAATAATCCGTTGGCTTATTGTCCTTTGCTACTTCTTCTGTAGTTTCGGTAGCTATTGTTTTTTTCTGTTCATTTCAAGAATTTAGACCGAGTCCGATAGTCAGACCAAGTGTAACAGCTCCAATTTTGTAGATAGAATGTTTCATAAAATGGAAATAGGTATAAGATAAAATGATTTGTGAGATTAGATACTTTAAGTTATATATCATAGCAAGATACATAATCCTATTTTTTGTAGAAAATAGAAATGAAGATTTAAAGATTATTAGTAAACTAAATAACTGATTTTTATAAAAATAAAGAACAAAAAGCGACCTTATTGATGAAATAATTTTAAAAATTTCTGAGGTAATTTGTCTTCTATATAAATAGCTTCTTTAGTAAAAGGATGAGTAAATTCTAAAGAATAAGCATGTAAATAGATTCCTTTTCCATTCAAAATTAGTCCTTCTTTTCCATACTCTTTATCTCCTAAAATAGGGTTCCCAATATTGGCTAAATGATTTCTTAATTGATGCCTTCGTCCTGTTTTTGGGAATAGTTTTACTAAATTTAAGTACTTGAACCGTGGAGAAGGAACTGTTTGAATGACTTCGTAGTAGGAGAGAGCCTCTTTTTTATCTACGAGGCTATCAATACTTCCTTTAGACTCCAATTCACCAATAACTACTGCAAAGTACGTCTTTGTGATCTCTTTGTTCTCAAATAGTTTATTGAGTGCTAGAATGCTAGCACGTGTTTTACCAATGACTAATACACCCGTAGTCGGATAGTCTAAACGGTGCACAGGTCTTGGCCGGACCGTATCGGGTTGATTACTTTTTTTCAGGTTTTGTGTTAAAGCATTGTCAATGGTTTTAAAACTATTTCCACTGACTAAGATTCCGGACGGTTTATTTACAACAGCCAAATACTCATCTTCATACAAGACTTCTAGTGGGAAATCTAATTGTTTTTTATTTTTACCAGGTGATTCAATGAGTTGGATGGTCTCTCCTCCTTTGATAAAGGTGGCTGTACTAGCAATGATTCCATTTACGACAATCAATTGCTTTTTGAGTACTTTTTTTAAAGCTGATTTTGTTGGGGTAGTAGTGAAAATTCCAATCCCATATTCCTGTAAACGAATCGGTTTTTTTTGGCTAGAAGCAGTATGAGTTTCTTCGTAGGTGATTGACTGATTAATGCTCATCGGTTCTAGGCTGCATCATATCTTTACCAATCAGTTTGGTGGTTAGTTTACCAATGGATAAACCCTGTGCGATGATGGAAAAAACAACGACTACATACGTAACTGTTAAGAATAAATCTCTATTCATTTCTTCTGGCAAACTAAGAGCCAGCGCAATAGAAATACCGCCACGTAAACCACCCCATGTCATAATGGTAGAAGTATGAGGTAAAAACTCTAATCGCTTAGAAAAAAGCTTTACTGGTATAATCAATGAAAGGAAACGAGCACCCAATACCAATAGAATCGACAGTAAACCAGCGGTTACAAAGCTCATTTCAAATTTCACTACTAGTAATTCTAAACCAATTAATACAAATAATAAGGCATTTAAAAGCATGTCTACTAACTCCCAAAATTTATCTACAAATTCTTCTGTTCTGCTAGACATAGCCGTATCTCGTAAGGTATCGTTTCCTACTATTAGTCCAGCTACTACAATAGCGAGAGGAGCAGATAAATGTAAGTAATGAGCCAATACATAACCTCCCATCACACACGCAAGTGTGATCATTACTTCAATTTCATAATTGTCAATAGAGCGTAACAAACGGTAAGTTAAATAACCAATAGCTGCTCCAAAGATGATTCCACCGATTACTTCTTGTCCAAAAAGGACTAATACACTGTTTATAGAGCTGTCTCCGTGCGCTCCGCCAGAATTACTAGTCGCTACACTTAGGATAGTAAGAAATACCACTACACCCACACCGTCGTTGAATAAGGATTCACCTACAATCTTAGTTTCTAGCTTTTTAGGGACACCTGCTTTTTTCATGATTCCCAATACAGCAATAGGGTCGGTAGGAGAGATGAGTGCTCCAAATAATAAACAATGGATAAAAGCTACTTCTAAGCCTATGGCATTAAATACATAATACGTTAAGCCTCCCACAATAAAAGTAGAGGTAATGACTCCTACAGTGGAAAATACTAAAATGGGCCAACGTTGTACTTTTAGCTGATCAAAATTAGTATGCAAGGCTCCTGCAAAAAGCAGAAAACCAAGCATTACATCTAGTAAGACTGTTTTGAAATCTATTTCTCCGACCAGGTTCTCCGCAAAATGTAAGAGGGAAGGATTCACTAAGCTGGTTAAGAATAAGCCAATGGTAAATAATATGGCAATAATCATTAAACCAATGGTATTTGGTAGTTTTAGTAAAACCACATTGATGTAACCAAAAGCAGCAGACAATACAATTAGAATGGAGGCAATTACAAATAAATCCATGG
>JBGCEI010000108.1:0-17542 GCA_045106295.1 Cyclobacteriaceae bacterium | reverse complement strand
GTGTCCAGCCACTAACGACAGAAGATACTACTAAAAAAAGTATCTCTTCTAGAGGATAAATATGGTGACCATGGGTTGTTCTGCGTGGATCTTCCAACGATGAGAAATGAGAAGAGAAACTCTGGGAAATTTTTTCTGTTTTTTTTGAGAAATGCATTTTTTTTTATGTAGACTCGGTGTGAATCAACTACACAATAAAAATAATGCAATTTTCAATACTTAGCAAATTTTAAAGGCGATTGCCCTGGCTAATCACCTACTTTTTCTTCTTGTCCGACTTTTTGTTTTTTGTTTTATTTTTGGTGTAGTAGTCAGGAGGGAAACCGCTCAATTGCCTCCATAATTCATACCATACGGGTACAGTATTTAGTAAGGCCATCCCTTTTGCCCCAGAGCCTACTCTAAGTGCTTCTGGCCAAATAGTATCATTTTCATCTGGTTTTATAAGCACTCTATATTTTCCATTTTTAGATATGTTTTGGTCTATTCCGACGATGATCCCTCCATACGTTCCAAAGGAAGTATTTGGCCATCCTGAAAATACAATAAATGGCCATCCATCAAATAGTAAGCGGACATTTCCGCCAGAATGGATGAGTGGATAATCGATTGGATTTACATAAAGCTCTACAGCAAAATTATAGTCTGCTGGCATGATAGAAACAATAGGTTTTCCTTCTTTTACTAATTCACCAATTCCTGGAGTAATGGCTTTTGTGATGTAACAATCTTGAGGAGCTACGATATGATAGTAACCACTTCTAACTTTATAGTTAGCTAGCTTATTTTTTGCTTTTAGTACTTCTGTAGTTCCTCCTAGAAGCATACTTTCAGCACTAAATTTATTGGAAGAAGCTTTAGCTATCTTATCACTATAGTTAGCATCAATTGCATTTAATTCAATTTGAGCATTTATTAAATCATTTTGACTGATTGAAACTTTATTTTCAGCGCTTATTATTTTAGCATTAGTAAGTTGTAGTTTTTGTTTCTTTTTTTCAAAATCAGTCAATGATTTTATTCCTTGATCATACAATGTTTTTTGACGTGCAAATTGTTTTAATGCAATTTCATAATCTGTTTTAGCAGATTCATAACCTGCTTTATTGGATTGTAGTTTTAATTGAGATTGCATTAGCTTGTTTTTTGCTTGTGCTGTTTTTAAACCCCTTGCTTTTTCAAGTGCATTCAGTTGCTTGTCTAGTGCCTTTATTTTACTTTGATAAGATATTAAAGACTGTTCTTTAGCGGTTACTTGATCCTGTACTCTATTTATTAATTCAGGGTCAAGGTAGTCTGCTTTTATTTCAGTAATGGTTAATATTGTATCACCCGCAGAAACCAATTGCCCTTCTCGTACATGCCACTTGCTTATTCTTCCAGGTATGATTGAATGAATAGTTTGTGGTCTATGTTCTGGTTTTAATGTTGTGAGTTCTCCTTTTGCTTTTATATTCTGCCGCCAAGGTAAAAAAAGTACAATGATAGCTAAAAAGACAACGCTTAAAAGCATATAAGTTAATGCTTTAGCTCCTTTTGTGTTTATTATTTTAGAAAAAGCAGTTAGATGATATGTTTTGATAGCCTTTTCTACTTTATAGTTAGATATATTTAACATAGATGAATAATGTTTTGATGTTAGACTTGGAAGATATTATCGAAGTAAGGCTTTTTAGATATTTCCATGAATGTTCCTATATCTTCTATTTTTCCGTTATTTAAAATTATTATTTTATCACATTGGGAAGCAAACCTTGCGTCTGTAGTAGCTGCTAACATAGTCCATGGTTTGCTATCTTCCGTAAAAAAATCTATGACTCTGTTTTTCTCATCTCGTTGCATATTCAAGAATATCTCATCTAGTAAGAATAGGCGTGGTTTTTCGGCGATACTTCGTGCAATAGTGATTTTATTGATAACACTTCTAGGAACAGTCATGTCGCCAGGAACCATGGTCGTATAGTATCCTATAGGTAGTTTCTGTACGTAATCATCTAACCCGATGAACTTAGATGCATTTTTAACATCTTGGAAAGAAATATCATCTCGGCCCATTGAAATATTTTCTTCTATGGTTCCGTTTACTAATTCTTTGTTTGATAAACTTTCACCAGCATAACTTCTAACACTCATTAGATTTAAATTTTTGAGACTGAAATCGTTAAATGTAATTACCCCTTGGTAATCGTGGAATAAAGTAGCTATAATATTAAGAAGGGTAGATTTACCTGATCCATTAAATCCTGCGATGCATACTTTTTCTCCAGCGTGAATGGTAAAGTTAATATCTTTTAAGCCATACCGTCCAGCACCAGGAAATTGATAGCTTAGGTCTTTTACTTCTATTTTCACACCTTTTCCTGTATCGATCTCTTCAAAGTTTATTCCTTCTTCTTCTTCAATTGGTAGATCTGTAACATTCCCCATTTTCTCTATTCCAGTTAAAACGTCATAAATGGTTTCCATGGTAAGAATTAGTTTTTCTACGGAGGTTACGATAGATATAATGACAATTTCGGTGGCTACAAACTGTCCTATATTGATTTTTTGTTTGATCAAAAGGATACTTCCTATTACTAATAACCCTCCAGAAGTGAGCGTTTTAAAACCAGTGATACTGATGTATTGACCAAGTAGGACTTTAAAATGTTTTTTCCTTTCTTCTACATATTTACCCACTAGGTAGTCTGTACGTTTCATAGGAATGTCCGTGTACCCAGCTAGCTTATAAATACTCATTGCTCTAGCTACTTCTTGTAGCCAATGAACTACTTCGTATTTGTACTTTGATTCTGCAATACTAGTTTTCAACCCTTTTTTCCCTGTGTAGTTTATGATTATTGCTAATACGGTAAGAACTAGTAGTCCAAAAAATACGAATGAAAAATCGTAAAAAGAAAGTAGAATTAATCCAAAAATTATTGATAAGATGGCGGCCGAAAAATCCATTAATATTTTTGAAAGCCCTTTTTGAATAGTTATTACGTCAAAAAAACGATTAATCAATTCAGGCGTATAATACTTGTTAAGCGCTTCGAGTTTCATTCTAGGAATTCTAAAAACAAATTCAAATGAAGCACGGGCAAAAATCCGCTGTTGAATGACTTCAGATATCGTTAACTGCATTATTTGTACGATTCCGGAGAGCGCAAAACCTATGAGTACAATCACAATGAGAATAACCCAAGATGAAGTAATCTCTCCCCCTAAAATGGTACTTATAATAGCCTGTACTCCTAAGGGTAGACTTAATGCTATCAAGCCATTAAAAATGGCGTAAAAGTATATAAGGATAATCTCTTTTCGTTCTTTATCTAGTAATCTAAAGAATCGCTTTATGGGTGATCCTACTAGATTTTCAGAATCAACACTGTATAAGGAACGTATTTTTTTAGTCATACTTAAGGTGTTATGTAATAACTTAAAATTAAGTTATTAATGTGATATAATATAGATATATGATTCCAATAATTATGTTAAAGAAATTGCTACTGATATTTTGAAAGATAATATCAGTAATTGGCAAACTATTATTTATTTTGTAATTGTATTTTTAATTTTAAAGCGATTTTTTTTATCTAAATAAATACTCTGACTGATAATCTAAAGCTACCTTATTAATATTTCATAAAAATTAAACAAACCCCATGTAAAAGCATAGGGTTTGTAAAACTTTTTATTCCTTTGTTACTATTGATTAGTTATTTTTAATAGACAGGGATAAGATGGGTTTATTTATTTTTTGTAACATCGTTTCAGTAATACTATTAGAAAAGAATAATTGACTAATACTAGACTTGCCTGCTGTAGTCATACAAATAAGGTTTGCTTTTATTGACTGTTGAAATATGTCCAGAGCTTTTTCAACATCTTGAGATTCAATTGAATTTACGATGTAGTTACTTACTTTATGTTTCTCGGCAAACCCTTCTATTTTTGCTTCGATTTCTTTTAGATTAGTGTTCTTTTCTTCGATTACCTTTACGAGATGTAGCTTTGCGTTAAACCCTTTGTTTATTGTATTGACTAGTTCTACAAATTCTGGTGCTACATCCTCAGAGAATCCAGAAGGAAATATAATGTCATTCCAGTCACTTAACTCAGCTTTTTCCGGTACAAAAAGAGTAGGTGTTTTTATGTTTCGGAGGATTTCTAAAATCACATTAGACGTTAAGTATTGCTCTATTGCAGAATGCTGTAAGTAAGGGAGCGTTAAGAACAAAAATTCGTTTTCAGTAGTCATTTTGTCAAGTATCTCTAGTGCACTTAGAGGCGATGCTATGACAGATGTGTTTCCTACATATACTGACTTTTCCCATTTATTTTTAAAATAATTTAATCGTTCAGTATTCTTTTTATGTAATTTATATTTAAACATCCCGTCAATAGGGTTGTTGGATTTGTTCCAGTTAGATCCATTACTACTACCTTCTATTACATTGATTATATCAACTTTAGTATTAATTTTTTCAGCTATATGAATCGCAAAATCTAATGCTTTTAAAGATTCATTACTAAAATCTACGAGTGTTAAAATGTGCTTCTGATTATTCATAATTACAGTGGTTAGAGTGTTTGTTGAAATTGTCTTATTTATTAATCTATGTTTATGGTTTGATTGATTTAAATAGAAATGATACAATAAATGCGTTTATGCCATCGCTTGGGTTTTTATGATCAATAAAGTCACTTAATCTTGAAAAATGGTTCGCAAAGAAAAGTTGATCGTGTGTAGCCTGAATAACAGTACTACAAAGAGATTTAGGATAAGGGTATTCTGGGTTTACATCCAACACCCATGAAACTAGTTTTTCACAGAGTTCTTTAAATCCAATAAAAACTCCTTTTTTATTAATCTGATCAACTTCTTTTGTTAAAAATGTTTTATCTGATTCATTGATGACTACATTGAAAAGTATAGACTCGTCTACCATAGGGAATTGAGGGTCATTTACTTTTTTTCTACAAAGTGTTTTTACGGCTATAGCTAGTTTTTCATTCGAATCTTTTAAGTAGTGAGTTACAAAATTAATTTTATAATCTAACCAGTTCCAGTACCAGGCTACTATATAAACCAAAAAGCTATGTTTGTTTTCAAAGTAGCGATACACTGTCGCTTCAGTAGTACCTATTTTTGTGGCTAGTTTTTTAAAAGTGAATTGTTCAAACCCTAATTCATCTATCATTATTACTCCTTGTCCAACTATTTGTTCTCCCAATTTTGTGTCTTGTGGATTTTTTAAATAAAGTGATGGATTGAGATCTAATTTTAAACTTGCCATTATTTATTACTTTTAAATTTAATTGCATTACAAATATTATTAAAAGTATTTTAATAAACAACAATAGTAATACTATTATTTATTTTATAGGATTAAGATATTGAAAAAAACAGCCTACCTAAAAGAAGTATTGCAAAGAGTCTTCTCACAGAAAAGTGTGAAAAGTTTATTTTGAGAAAGTAGTCATGTGTTTAGTGAACCTTACAAACTGACTTCTGACATTGAAATAATCTAGTTTGGGATAATAGAAAAAATCCAAAAGAACTTAAAGGTATTTGAGATAGAGTTCAGTTTACTCTCTTTTTGTTACCATTACAAGTGAAGCTAAATTGCTAGACCTCATTAATCAAGTTTACTAGTTCAATAATCTCCTGCTCTGTGTTGTAAGCGTGCAAACAGATTCTAATTCTTTCTGTTCCTTTTTTTACGGTAGGACTTAAAATAGGACGTACATCAAAACCTTTTTTTTGAATATGCAGAGCAGCCTTTTTTGCTTCTTTGTTTCCAGTAATCATCACTGCCTGAATGGCACTAAGGCTATGAATACTTTCTTTTTGGATCAAACTACGGTACAACTTAATATTACTTTGTAACCGTTTCCATAAAGACGGATTCTCACCTAAATAATGGAAGGCCTCTTCAACCGTTATCAAATTATGATCGGAAGAAGCAGTAGTGAAAATAAATGGCCTTGCATAATTGATTAAATATTCTTTCAATACCTTACTCCCTACAATACAAGCCCCATGAGAGCCTATCGCTTTTCCAAAAGTATGTATTCGTGCAAATACATCATCTACTATTCCCAATTCCGTACATAATCCACTCCCCTTACTTCCCCAAAGACCCGTGCTATGTGCTTCGTCAACTATTAAATAAGCACTATACTTTTTACATAGACGAGCTAGTTCTTGCAGTGGAGCCATATCTCCATCCATAGAATAAATAGATTCTACTGCTACAAATACATTGCCTTCTGATTTAGATAATTTTCGTTCCAAATCAGCTATGTCATTGTGTTTAAATGATTTTCGTTCTGCAAAGCTGAGTCGTGCGCCATCTTTAATACACACATGTATCAATTCATCGTAAATAATGGTATCTCCTTTTTGTGGGATAGCAGAAAAAATAGAAAGGTTAGCAGAATAACCACTGGTACACAAAAGAGCCGCTTCTGTTTGGTGAATTTCAACTAATATTTCTTCTAACCGCTCTGTCTGGTTTGAGTTCCCCGTCAATAAACGAGAACCTGTTGCCCCTAAATTGGCAGGAACACTTGAAGATCGTTTGTGAATTCGTTCTTGTAGTTCTTGATTACAGGATAAACCTAAATAATCGTTGGAGCAAAAATCTATTAACTCGGCATCTTTTTTTAAAGATCGGTACAAGCCTTCTTTTTTTCTCTTATCGAGTTGCGCAGTTAGTTTCTGATGGAGAAGATCTGTAGACATGTTTAATAATATCTTGTTAACCGTTACGTAATATTAGTTTTTTACTTTTGAGTAATTAGTCATACGATGACATCGAAATATGTCATTTTTAGCTTTAACCAAATATACTTTTCCTTTATTGTTTTTAGCTATAAAATGATACTTAGATGATAGATAACACAAAGATGAGATTTTTTTTAGCTGTTTCTTTTATTTTATTACTCCTTTCAACAAATTCTTCTTTTGCTAAAAGTAAAAAAGCGGATAATGGGCTAGCCTTTTTTGGTTATGTGATAGATGATGAAAGCGGAGAACCTATTGTTGGTGCTAAAATAGAGATCGAAGGTCGTAAAAAGAATATTTATACCGATTTTGATGGAAAATTCTATATCCCAAACGTATCAGAAGGTGTGTTAAATATCGATATCTCTTATATCTCATTCAAAAGCGTTCACACTTCATTAGAGATGGCTGCTGCATCGAATAAGAAGAGAGCATTCACTCTTACTTCTAAGTAATACACGAAATCAGCTTTTATTCTTCTCCCCTCCCCTTAATTAAAAAAGTAAAGTCTTCTATTTTTTAGATTGTAATGGATTATTGTCTCTTACTACAGATCCCATTTCGCTTGTACCATTGAACCTAGCACCTACTTCTACCACCATTTGTTCTGCTGAAATATCTCCAACTACTTGAGCAGTAGATTTTAAGATAAGCATTTCAGTAGCTTTGATATTTCCCTTTAAGCTACCTGATACTTCAATAGTTTGTGCCACTACATTCCCAGTGATAGAAGATGTTTCTCCTAGTACTAGTTTCGTTTTACAATTGATATCCCCTTCAATAGCACCATCAATTCTAAAATTCCCCTGAGCTTCAATGTCACCTTTTAGCTTTGTTCCCTTATTGATTCGGTTACTTAACTGTGAGGTTTGCTCTTCTTCTTCTTTCTTATTCTTGTTCTTAATCATCTTTCTATTTTCTAAACTAGAGCGATAAAATACTTTCGGGGTTGTACGGTTTCCCGTTATACCATAATTCAAAATGTAAATGGTGTCCTGTAGTTTCTTCTCCTGAATTTCCTACAATAGCAACGGCATCACCAGATTTCACGAAGTTACCAACTTTTTTCAATAACACCGCATTATGTTTATATACTGACACAAGATCATTCTCATGTTGTATCATAATAGTATTCCCTCCTTCTATTGTCCATTCAGAAAATAAAATAGTTCCATCTGCCACAGTAGATACTACCTGATTTTCTTTGGTTAGAATGTCTACGCCAAAATGTCCTTTGGTAGGCTTGTATTTAGATGAGACAGCATAACCATTTACAGGAGATAATAATAAGTCTTCCGTAAACCCTTCATCTGTTTCAGGGTATGATTCACCAATTTCTTCGTCCTCAAAATCTTCTCTTATTTTTTTATCTGCCGAAAGTGCTACAGGAGAATAATCAGATTTTCCTATTTTACTTTCTTTTAAGGTATCATTAGTAAATAACTTGTCTGGATCTTGCCCGTCTAATACGAGCTGGATAGACTTCATATAATAATTTTTGCTCTCAGCAGAATGTTCTAATGAATCTATT
The DNA here is from genome assembly GCA_045106295.1 of Cyclobacteriaceae bacterium. GTDB lineage: Bacteria > Bacteroidota > Bacteroidia > Cytophagales > JAAEPT01 > WTJX01. The sequence continues at coordinate 9,236 of JBGCEI010000108.1, read as the reverse complement.
TTATAAGAAAGGTAACCCAATTGCCTATTATATTCTTTTTGTTGATTTAGCTCTCCGCCCCAATAAATAAAATAATGACGGTCTAAAACGATGGTAAGTGTAAAAATGAAAACAAATATACCAAATGCTATGGCTATCGCTTTCGCATGAGTATAGGTAAAGGTCGTTTTTTCTTCGAAATTCTCTTCGTTTCTGAGAATTAGTTGATGTCGAGCGTATAACCACTCACCGATTGTTTCTTTTTTTGTTCGTTGACCTTTCACTATGGATTATTGATATAAGCCTATTCAAAGATACTAAGTTTCCTTAATAGTATAACTACCTTTATACTGCTATCCTACTTTGTTTTAGCAATATCAGTATTTTAAACTTGTAAGGTTTAGTGCAAAGTAGAAACACTCTTACTAATGATTTTCACAAGGGCAACGCCCTTTTTTTCTCATTTTCCGCTCACTCTTCAGGCGTTTTTCTACATTATTTGACTTGGTAGATGTTTTCTGTGTAACACAACTTGTCAGTAATAAACTAATGCATAACAAACTACTTAGATAGAACCATGCCATTTTCGTATTGTCCATTCTGTCCCTATTAATAGTATGATAACGAAGAAAATCCACTTTAAGTGTATACTGCTTTGCATTCGTTCTTTTGTTTGAATTGTCCCTTTTGTTTCAATGACATCAGAAAGCTTTTCAGCAGAAGATAACAAGCTGTATTCTCCTGCTGTTTTTTCTGATAACTGACGAAGTAATCCATGGTTAGCAGTGGTATGTGTTGCTTCTAGATCTGTTTTTTTTACGATCAACAACCCTTTTTGTCTAAATAAGCTATCGTCTTGTGTCACACTAGCCGTGTATTGATAATTCCCTACTGGTAAACGGTTAAAAACGAGGCTGTTTTCATAGCTAGTTAACACCTTTTCTTCCTTAGCTACTAAGTCTCCCTGCTTCGAGAATGAAACTGTTACTGATACTTCTGGTACTCGTTCATACAAAGAGTTATACAGCAGAGCATCAAATATTGGTCTTTCTGTTTCGTTAATCATGCGTTGCTGAGGCTGAAACACGAAACGTTCATTGTCTTTTCTTGTGACTAATAAAGAACCTGTTTTTACAATTAGCTCGTCTGTCCAATGATTTTCTTCTTCTATTTTGTATGAGTTGAGCCTCCATAGCCATAAACCATTTCCAACAAAAACAGCTGATGGAACAGTTCTCGATAAGTTAATACTCAGCAAAGGCCTCTCCGTTACCACAGAACCAATCTGCTGATACAGTACTGCTTTCGCACCGCTTTTTAATTTATAGTTTCCAAAAGGGACAGAAATAGGTGGCAAAGAAGAAAAGCGTGCTCCATATTCGAGTTGAAAAGTAGAAAATGTCGTATTCAATGACGAAGTAACCTGGTCTTGACCAGTTTGTCTACCTTTGTAGGTCAAACAAGTATTGTCTTTTGTAAATGTATTAGCAGCCGTTTGATCCGTAAATACAGACAACGAAGGAATCTTCATACTCTTTAACTTCCGATACACCTGGTCTCCTATTTTTGATTTATGAGGTAATTGATGATAAATCACTAAATCATAAGCTTTCGTTTTAAATTTATCTCCTCTTGAAGCCACAAAAACGGACACTTCATTTGATTCTACTTTCGATAAAATAGCTCTTAATGCCTTGATATCAGGGTGAGGTGTAGCCGCAGCCAAAAGTATTTTCGTTTTTGAATTCACTACTTCTACAATCAGTTCTTTTTGATTGTTTATTTTGGAAAATTCTCCTGCTTGGTTTGATAAGCTAAACCTGTAATTATAAAAGCCTTCTTTGTTAGGTGCTTCAATAAACAACTCTTTCCGAGTAAATTCTGTTGAGGAAAAAGTGATTTCTTTCTTTTGAATCACTTTTCCATTTAACTCAATTCGTAATTCTGTTTTTCGGTTAGAAAACCCTCTGTGTTCAACAGAGAGCTGAACAGAAAATGTACTTTTTGGCTGTATTTTCCTATTGCTAACTACTTTCTGTAATACAATATCTTTTTTCTTATTGGTATCTCCTAAAGCAATGGTATGAATAGGAAAAGGATAATTCAGATATGTAGGGTTAGTACCACTAGTTAGTATTCCATCACTAAGTAAAATAACAGCAGCTGTATTTTCTGCTTGTTGATTAGACTTTACCTCATTCAAAAAAGCAGTTAAATCGGTGCTTGAATTATTAAAGGGCAAACTAGCTAAACTATCGTAGGCAATAGACCGTCCATTTAACGTGACCAATTCTACTTTATTCTTTTTAGCTTCTAAGTCTTTGTATAATTTCTGAATGGTATGCTGAAGCTTTTCATTGTTTTGATAGTCTTTTAAAGAAGAAGAATTATCTATTCCAATAATTATTTTAGCTGGTACCGTAACATTGGTAAGCTGCCTAATAATAGGTTCTATCAGTAAAAGGAATAAAAAAAAGAAAATGACAAAGCGAAGCACTATCGCCAGTCGGTAAAGTAAAGAAGGTTCAATTTCTCTTTTCTTATATAATACCCACGATGCTATTCCTGATAAAAGTAAAGCAGGAAGAATTAACCAAGAAGAGTAATAAAAAGAAAAAGAGTTCATAGAGGGCTGATCATCAAAATTCCAGTTTCAATAAGCTAATCAAAACTGGAATTCGATAGTCTCTTTTTAGGTATGCATTCCACCATCTACTAACAACACCTGGCCGGTTACATAAGTAGACATATCTGATCCAAAGAAAACAGCTGCATTAGACACATCGTCTACCTGCCCTACTCTTTTCAACGGAATACCTGCTTCCCATTCTTTTAGTACTTTTTCGTCTAACTGTTCAGTCATTTCAGTAGCAATAAATCCTGGAGCAATCGCATTTGACCTAATGTTTCTAGAACCTAACTCTAAAGCTACAGATTTAGTGAATCCAATCATTCCTGCCTTAGAGGCTGCATAGTTTGCCTGACCAGCATTTCCTTGTACACCTACAATAGAGCTGATATTGATAATAGAACCAGAACGTTGCTTCATCAATGGTTTTATCACCGCTTTAGTTAAGTTAAAAGAAGACTTTAAGTTTACTTCCATTACGGAATCCCACTGTTCTTCGTTCATTCTCATCAGTAGTCCATCTTTGGTAATTCCAGCGTTATTTACCAAAATGTCGATATTCCCAAATTCTCCCAATACTTCTGTTACTAAATCTTGAGCTGCGTCAAATTTAGAAGCATCTGATTTATAGGCTTTTACTTTTACTCCATGTGAAGCTAATTCTAACTCTAATGCTTTTGCTTTTTCATCACTAGAAAGATATGTGAATGCAACATTAGCACCTTCTTGAGCATATTTTGTAGCAATTGCTCTACCTATTCCTTTGGAGCCACCCGTTATGAGGGCTGTTTTTCCTGTCAATAATCCCATTATTCAATTTTAATTGAATACAAATAAAGGAAGCTTTTAGCACAGGCACAAAAAGAAGCGCATTTTTTCCTGATTTATTAACAGAAGCATAACGCTATTGTTGGTATCTGTTATCTATTTCATTACTTTTGGCTTTTATTAATGAATAAACACATGATAGATTGGAAAGACATAGCCGCAGTTTCAGGGAAAAGTGGTTTGTACAAAGTAGTAAAACCAACAAGAGCAGGCTTCGTACTAGAAACAATCGAAAAAGACAGTAAACGTTTTATTGCTGGTCCAAGCACAAAAGTTTCTGTTCTTCAAGAAATTTCTATTTATACATCAGATGAGCCAGTTCCATTGGCTGAAGTAATGCAAAAAATAAAGAAGAGTGCTACTCCTCTAAAAGTAACTTCTAAATCAGAGTCTGCTGACTTAATGGATTTCTTAAAGTCTGTTGTTCCAGATTTCGATGAGGACAGAGTGTACACTTCTGATATAAAGAAACTCGTTTCGTGGTTTTCTATTATTGAACAACATGCTCCTGAATTATTAGAAGAAGAAAAAAAGGAAGAGGAAAAAGAGAAAGCTCCTTCAACCAAAAAAGACGGTGAAGAAGCACCAAAGAAAAAAGCACCTGCTAAAAAAGCAGCAGCAAAGCCTAAAGCAGTAAAAGAGGAGAAATAATCCTTTTCTAACGTTTTAAAACAAAAAAAAGCCATTCAAGGATATCCTTGAATGGCTTTTTTTTTGTAAATAACGGAATAAGGGGTTTTAATAATAATTTGTAGTGCTTAGATAGTTCTCTACATAATCTTTTACTCCTTCTTCTAAACTATGGAATGGCTGTGAGTACCCTATTGAAATGAGCTTGTTCATATCTGCTTCTGTGAAGTATTGGTATTTATCTCTGATATCCTCAGGTGTATCAACAAAACTAATATCTTCAACTTTTTTCATAGCTGAAAAGGTGTTTTTAGTTAAATCTAAAAATGTTCTCGCTTTTCCTGACCCCAGATTGTACAAACCAGAATTTTTTCTGTGATGGGCTAAGAATAGAATAACATTAACCACGTCTTTTACATAAACAAAGTCTCTCATCTGTTCTCCATCTTTAAACTCAGGGTTGTGAGATCGGAATAACTTCATTTTATCAGTCTCTGAAATCTGTCTGTGAGCATGTAGTATCACTGACGCCATTCTTCCTTTATGGTATTCATTAGGTCCATATACATTAAAGAATTTAAGCCCTGCCCAGAAGAAAGGTTTTTTTTCTTGTTTTAGTGCCCAGATGTCAAAGTCATTTTTTGAGTCACCATAAGGGTTTAATGGTTTTAGTTGCTCAATGATAGATTCATCATCTTTGTAGCCTAACTCTCCTAAACCATAAGTAGCTGCAGAAGAAGCATAAACTAAAGGAATTTGATGGTTTACACACGCCTTCCATATTTTCTTTGAGTAATTGACATTTAGTTCATCAAAAATGGCTGTATCAAACTCTGTCGTATCTGTTCTTGCTCCAATATGTAAGATAAACTCCGTGAGTTTTGCATTGTCTTCTTTCTGTAGCCAATCAAACAAATCTTTTCGATCAACTCTTTCTTGGATGTTTTTACCTTCTAAGTTTTTGTTTTTTTCCGGGAAAGAAAAGTCGTCTACGGCAATAATGTAGTTAAATCCTTCTTTATTTAATTTACTAATTACGCAGCTACCTATAAATCCTGCTGCTCCTGTTACGATAATCATATGTTTGTTGTTTATTATTTAGAAGCACAATGCTGCACCATCCTGATAAAGTGGGACTGTTTAAAACTTATTTTTTATCTAAAACAAGACCTTTTTCGTTCACTGGGCTTATTTTCACGTTCGTTCCCCCTACGTCAATACCTAATACCTCTTGCATGAGCCAAATATAATTGTTAGTTTAGGTTAAAATTATTCAAATAACTTCAACAGTCAAATTTTAATTATGAGTTTGCAAGACAAATATCAAGGAGTACTAGATTTAGGGTTAGAGTATAACGTTAAAGACGGGTATGTAAATGAAGAAAATGGTGTGCTTAAATTTGGCGGTACAGCTGAATACCAATACCAGAAAGATAAAATGTGGGATAAAATCAAAGAAATTGGTGGGGAAGTACCTACTGATGTAGAAGCCGACATTAAAGTGGAAAACACAGAGTTTTATGGTACATACACTGTTGTATCAGGCGATACACTAGGGAAAATTTCTAAGCAGTTTTATGGTAAGTCAAGTCAGTATATGGCTATTGCTAAAGCAAGTAACATTAGTAACCCTGATCGTATCAGTATAGGGCAGCACTTGAATATCCCTTTTATCTAGGAAGTATTCTGTTTTTATGATGTTAAAAAAGGGTTGGTCTTAGATCAAGCCTTTTTTTATGCCTAAATGTAGAGAATAGATAAAATAAAAAAAGCCTTAGAAAATAAATCCTAAGGCTTAAAACTAAAATAGTAGGGTAGAAGACCGGGTTCGAACCGGCGACCCTCGGTACCACAAACCGATACTCTAACCAGCTGAGCTACATCTACCGTGTCGCATTTAGCGTTGCAAAAATAGGTATTTATTTTCTAATTGCAATCAGCCCAATACAAATTATTTTCTGTCGAAGTTCAATCGTTGACCACTACCTACTTCGTGTAAGTTACCGTTTTCGTAAACCATTTTTCCTTACACAATTGTATGCAATATTTGAGATGTGAACTGTTGTCCTTCGAAAGGACTCCATCCACATTTAGAAAGTACACTAGAGCGATCGACTATCCAAGGTTTATTTAAGTCAATTAGTACTAAGTCTGCCCAGTATCCTTCACGGATGTATCCACGCTTTTCTATTTCAAATAAAGTAGCTACGGCATGGCTCGTTTTTTCTACAATCATCTCCAGAGAGAAAACACCTTGATGATACAATTCTAATAAAGCAGCCAATGAATGTTGTACTAAAGGACCGCCAGAAGGAGCGTTCCAGTAATTCCCACTTTTTTCTTCTAAAGTATGCGGGGCATGATCTGTTGCTATGACATCGATTAAATTATTTTTTACTGCTTCTTGAATACCAGTCCTATCCGTTGCTTTTTTTACAGCAGGATTCCACTTGATAAATGTTCCTTTTGTATCGTAATCCTCTTCACTAAACCATAAATGGTGAGCGCATGCTTCTGCTGTAATGCGTTTTTCCTTTAATGGAATGGAATTGTCAAATAAGTGTGTTTCTTTCTCTGTAGAGATATGAAGAATGTGTAAACGAGCATTTGTTTTCTTGGCTAATGCAATGGCTTTGCTAGAAGATAAATAACATGCCTCTTCACTTCTGATGTACGGATGGTGTTTGATAGGCATATCGTCTCCATATTTCGCTTGGTACGTTTCTAAATTCTTTTTAATTGTAGCTTCGTCCTCGCAGTGAGTAGCAATTAGTGTTGGACTATTCCTGAAAATATCTTCTAAAACAGCCTCATTGTCTACGAGCATATTTCCCGTAGAGGAACCCATAAAAATCTTTACTCCACAAACGGACTTTGGATCTGTTTTTAATACCTCGTCCAAGTTATTATTAGATGCTCCCATGAAAAAGGAGTAGTTCGCCAGTGAATCTTGTTTAGCAATCTGATATTTGTCTTCTAATAGTTCTTGTGTTAATGCTTGAGGAACTGTGTTTGGCATTTCCATGAAAGAAGTAATTCCTCCAGCCACAGCAGCTCTCGATTCTGTTTTAATAGTTGCTTTGTGCGTTAAACCAGGTTCACGGAAGTGTACTTGGTCGTCAATAAGCCCTGGAATAAGTGTTTTCCCCGATGCATCAATCGTTTGATCGGCGTTTTTGTTAGATAAGTCGTTTCCTAGTTGATCTATTCGTCCATCTTTGATGTACACATCAGACTGAAATTGCTTGCCTTCGTTAACGATAGTGGCATTAAGGATAAGAATTGTACTCATTTTTAAGTAGCTTTGATTACGAATATCAAAGCTATCGATATTTTTAATTAAGAGTAAATGAATGAGTGATAATATCACATTTGAAGACCTAAAAATAAGTCCTAATTTACTAAAGGCAGTAAAAGAGCTAGGATATGAACAACCTACGCCTATTCAGCAAAAGGCAATTCCTAAAGTATTGGCTGGTCAAGACGTTATTGGTATTGCGCAAACAGGGACTGGAAAAACGGCCGCTTTTGTGTCGCCCATTATTTCTAAAATCAAATATGCACAAGGAACAGACCCTAGAGCACTGATTTTAGCACCGACCAAAGAGTTAGCTATTCAAATCAATGAAGAGCTATTGAAATTAGCACAGTTTACTGATTTACGTTGCTTGGTGATTTACGGTGGAATAGGAGCAACTGAACAACTAAAAAAAATAGAAGAAGGAGTAGATATCCTAGTCGCTACACCAGGAAGGTTTTGGGATTTGTATTCACGAGGAGGAATTCCAGTGAAACAAATCAAAACCATTGTATTAGATGAAGCAGATAAACTGATGGATATGGGCTTTATGCCACAGCTTCGTCAGCTACAAGAAGTATTGCCACAGAAGAGACAAAACTTACTTTTTTCAGCCACTTTTTCTCAGCGGGTAGAATCGCTTTCAGAAGAATTTTTATTGTACCCAACTAAAATAGAAGTTACACCACAGGCTACTCCTGTCGATAAAATAAGACAGAGTTTATACGAAGTACCTAACTTCAAAACCAAGATGAACCTATTGCGTCATTTTGTGGAAGACGAAGAGAAGTTTTCTAGGGTACTTATTTTTATTAATTCAAAAAAAACGGCTGAAAACATAGGTCGTTTTATGGATAGGAAGATCAATGGAGAAGTTCGGATTATCCATTCCAACAAAGGGCAGAATACACGGATCAATTCCATTAATGACTTTGCCCGTGGCGACGTTCGTTTTTTGGTAAGTACAGGTATTTCAGCTAGAGGAATTGATATTCAAGATATTAGTCATGTGATCAACTTTGAAGTGCCAACTGATCATGAAGATTATGTGCATCGAATTGGGAGAACAGGACGAGCAGGGAAAGAAGGATTTGCCATTACAATGGCAAATCCAGTAGAGATGTACCACATCAAAAAGATTGAAAAAATAATCAAACAAGAAATTCCAGTTCGAAGAATACCCAAAGAGGTAACAATAGAAGATACTCCAAAAGGGGAACGACAAGAGATTGCTAGAAGACTAGATTATTTCAAACAAAAAGATGATCCTACCTACAAAGGGGCATTTCATGAGAAAAAGAAGAAGTTTAGACCTGACGAAAAAAAGAAAAATTACAAGAAAGGCAGACGCTAGTTTAGTACAAAATTTAGATTTCAATTTTTACCTTTGTAATTCCTTATGAGGAATAGTTTACTGAAATATTTTTTAATCCTTTGTGTACCGATAGCAGGAATGCATGCTCAGATTCTGGACGATTCTACTCGTTTAGTATTTGGTCCGCAAACAGTAACCGTTTTTTCGTCGGATGATGTGCTGTTCAATAGAGATAGCAGCCTTTCCACATTAGATACGTCATTGACAGGTATTCATTGGCATAAAGGGCGACATGGAGATGCAAGACATCAGTTTCAGCACCTTGGTAATTACGCAAGCCCACAAGCAAACATCTATTACGAAGCACCTACCTTATTAGGAAAACGAATGGGGTACAACTCATTAGATGGCTATGCCTTTGATCAAAATAATATTCAATACTTCGATACCAAATCCCCTTTAAGTGGCTTCGATTTTCATCAAACCAGTACGGGACAGCAGTTTTTAGATCTTATCCATACTCGTAACATAGGTCCTCAGTTTAATTTTGGAGGGGT
>JBGCEI010000107.1:0-2840 GCA_045106295.1 Cyclobacteriaceae bacterium | reverse complement strand
AGACAACGCTAAGATTTCTTGGACACAAGTAGAAACAGGTTCTGCTGTAACATGGAAATACCCAAGCTGTATTTTAAAAGGAGACAATTCTTCAGGAGAGTTTTATTCTGTGGCAGTTACCAACAACTACCAGCAAGCAGATACAGGAACTAAAATGATTCACTTAGGTAAGAATACGAAGAGTAGAATTATTTCTAAGGGGATTTCAGCAGGAAAAAGCCAAAACAGTTACCGTGGTCAAGTGAAAATTGCTAGAAGAGCAACAGGCGCTAGAAACTTTACGCAGTGTGATTCCTTGTTAATGGGAGATCAGTGTGGAGCGCATACCTTTCCTTATATAGATGTAGAAAATAGCTCGGCACAAGTAGAACACGAAGCAACTACTTCTAAAATTGGAGAAGATCAAATCTTTTACTGTAACCAAAGAGGGTTAGATACGGAGCAGGCAGTCGCATTGATTGTAAACGGATACTGTAAAGAAGTATTGAATCAGTTACCGATGGAATTTGCTGTGGAAGCACAGAAGTTACTAGAAGTAAGTTTAGAAGGTTCTGTAGGGTAAACAAAAAAATAAAATGGGTTACTTAATAACTCGCATTAAAAATCTATTATCAATTATTTCATAGTCTAAGAAAATGTTAAAGATAAACAACTTACAAGCAAGAGTAGAGGAAAAAGAAATCCTAACAGGCTTGAACCTAGAAGTAAAAGCAGGTGAAGTACATGCTATCATGGGACCTAACGGTTCTGGAAAGAGTACATTGGCTAACGTACTAGCAGGAAGAGAAGATTATGAAGTAACTGGTGGAAATGTAGAATTCTTAGGTCAAGACTTATTAGATTTATCGGCTGACGAAAGAGCAAAGCTTGGTGTATTTCTAGCATTTCAATATCCGGTTGAGATTCCAGGAGTGAGTACAATTAACTTCTTGAAAACTGCGGTAAACGAGGTTAGGAAATACAGAGGGAAAGATCAACTAGATGCTGTTCAGTTTCTTAAGGTGATGAAAGAAAAAATGAAAACGGTAGAGATGGATCAAGCGTTGTTGAAACGTCCATTGAACGAAGGTTTTTCTGGTGGAGAGAAAAAGAGAAATGAAGTATTTCAAATGTCCTTGTTAGAGCCGAAATTGGGGATCTTAGATGAAACAGATTCAGGTTTGGATATTGATGCGTTACGTATCGTTGCAAACGGTGTGAATCAGTATAAATCAGATGATAATGCATTCATAGTAGTGACTCACTACCAGCGTTTGTTAGACTACATCGTTCCAGATTTTGTACACGTATTGTACCAAGGAAAGATTGTAAAATCGGGAACAAAAGAATTAGCCCTAGAATTAGAGGCAAAAGGGTATGATTGGATAAAAGAAGAAGTAGCAGCTGTCTAAATTCTCCACCCTTCGAAGATAAACTTTTGTTTAAATGCTAAAAGCTAGTAGCTAGAGGCTAATTGCTAAGAAATAATGACTTTATTAGAAAAATCCATACAGAAAGAGTTTGATCAGCTAGCAGACAAATCGTCGGCTCAGCAGGAATCACTAACGGCATTTCTAGAATTAGGGATTCCTACTACCAGAAACGAAGAATGGAAATATACTTCTTTGCGAACTGTTGCAGACAAGGAATACGCTATCCAATCTCAAATAGGAGAAGCGGAAGCAAAAATGTTTGCTGTAGAAGGATTAACAGGAATAGAGTTATTCTTTGTGAATGGTGAGCTGATCAACAGCCCATCGCTACCATCAGGCGTAAGCCTAGAGAAGAAAGCGATCAATGCAGTGCCTGCTTACAATATTAACGAGCCATTTTCTACGGCAACAGAAGCATTAGCTGATGGATATGTGCTGAAAGTAGCGAAGAGTGTAGAAGTAGCTGAGCAAGTAATTGTTTATTTACTTTCTAACGCACAGCAAGCCAATGCACTGTCGTTTCCGAAATTAACGGTTATTGCCGAAGAAAATGCGTCGGTTTCATTGGTTTCTATAGCCAAGACAATCGGATCAAAAGATAGTTTTACGAGCAGTCAGTTTAGCTTTGATGTAGCGAAGTATGCACGAGTAAAGTTACTGTCTGTTCAGAACGATACAGAGAAAGCAACTATTATTGCCAATACACAAGCACAACAAGCTGAACACAGTGTATTTACAGCGACTACTATTTCTACCAAAGGGAATATCATTAGAAACAGTCTGAGTGTAGCTTCTAAAGGAGAACACACAAATACACACATGAATGGGCTGTACTTATTAGACGGGACTACTCATGTAGATAATCATACGGTGATGGATCATACAGAGCCTAACTGTGAAAGTCATGAGCTGTACAAAGGTATCTTAGACGAAGATTCTAGAGCGGTATTCAATGGTAAAGTATATGTGCGTCAGAAAGCACAGAAAACGAATGCTTTTCAGTCGAACAAAAATATTTTATTGTCTGATAAAGCAACGATCAACACCAAGCCTCAATTAGAGATTTGGGCTGATGATGTGAAGTGTTCTCACGGAGCAACTACTGGTCAGTTGGACAAAGAAGCGCTTTTCTACTTGAATGCAAGAGGTATTGGAAACAAGAAAGCGAAGGCATTATTACTAGAAGCATTTGCTGGAGAGATTTTAGCAAGAATTGATGCTGAACCAATCAAGGAGTTAGTTAGTTCTATTATTGAAGAACGACTTTTTAACTAGATGACAAATACGTTAGCAGCAAAATTAAATATCAGTGAGGTTAGAAAGCAGTTTCCAATCTTGCAAACCTTGGCGCATGGAAAACCGCTTGTCTATTTAGACAATGCGGCTACTACTCAAAAGCCGAAATCGGTAATTGATGCTGTTTCTAAG
>JBGCEI010000106.1:0-17081 GCA_045106295.1 Cyclobacteriaceae bacterium | reverse complement strand
GGTAGTTTCCTAAGCCGCTGTAAATCATCTATTTACAGCGGCTTTTTGTTTTTATGTACAACATAGGTACAACGACCTGCTGTTTTCACCTTACTCTCTTTGCTTTACTTCTCCTCAGGAAGATTCATTGCCTGCTCAATTACGCTATCCATCTGGCGCAAAGTATGGATCAAGCGGAAAAGTTGAGGGCTTGAAAAAATCAGGCATAAATTTTAGAATTATACCTTAGTTAAACGGCATTGAGTTCGGGATAAACAAAACAGAATGGCTTTACTTGAAATCATTGAAGACAGATATGAAAAAGGAGCGATCATCTTAATTTATCAGTTATCTGTCAATCAATGGTATGAAGTAAAGATCGGTGAAAAAACAGTAGCTGATGCTCTCATAAACAGGCTTGTGCATAATGTAATGCACATAGGTTTGAATTGAAAGGGGAGTCTATGAGAAGAAAAAGGAACAAAAACTAAATGAAAATTCACCCTTATTTCCAACAAAAAAATGACTCAACTATCTATCCTAAAAATACGGGGCAACTTCTTTGGAATTTAGATATCATCACAAATCAGGTGATTTTAATCTCGAAAGTGAGTTGGTAAGGATCGATTAACTAATTCAATATGATTCTTTTCAATAGAGATAATCTTTTCCTTGTAAAGGAAACCAATAGACCGTTTGAATGCTTTTTTACTCAGTCCAAATAATTGTTTGATTAGGTCAGGATCACTCTTGTCATGTACATTGAGGATACCATTGTTTTCTTTTAGTCTAGTTAAAATATGTTGGCTTGTACTGTCGATGGCATTTTTGTAACCAATAGGTTCTAGCGCAATATCTAGCTTACCGTCTTCACGGACTAACCTTATATAGCCTTTTACTTTATCTCCAGGCTGTATGTCTTTATGGATATCAGAATGGAAAATAAGTCCTTTGTAAAGATTATTTACTACTGCATTGAATCCCAGATCATTAGGCTGGTAAATTAAAAGGTCTACTTCGTCACCTGCAGCTACATCTATTTCATCAAAAAAGAAAAACTGGTTTGATTTACATGAACCGATTAGTCGTTCTGTTTTTTCATCTTTTAATAAAAAAACAAGTCTCCAATCCCCTGCTTTTAATTCACCAATTTGTTCCGCATAAGGAACTAAGAGGTCTTTTTGTAACCCCCAATCAAAAAAAGCTCCTGCAGGGTTTACATCTTTTACTTTTAAGAAAGCAAACTGATTAAGTAGGACATAAGGAGTGTTCGTAACGGCTACTATTCTATCTTCGGAATCTTTGTAAACAAATACATCTAATTCACTACCTATTCTTATGTCTTCGGTTACATATGAATTAGGTAGTAATACCTCATTGTCTTCTTCATCTACTAGGTAATAGCCATTTCCAGTAGAACGTGAAGCGGTAAGTGTGTTGATTTTTCCAATTTCCATAGCACAAAGGTATGAAATAGGATGAGGAGTAAGAAGTTATTTTTCTTTAGAAAAATTAGAGAATTAGTAACCTACCAATTACAGCTCTGTATAAGCTACTGTTTATCGGAAAAGAATGTGTCTAACTCTATTTGTTTACTGATTGAGTTCAAGTAGTTTTGTATTCTTATCTACTTAATCGATAATATGCTCTCTCAGCGACAACTTTTTTTAAATTACGTAGGGCAAACCTCTGATTTTCCTTTAGAATTAGAAATTTTGAGTGCCAAAGGTATTTACATGTTTGGTCGGAAAGGAGAAAAATATATTGATCTTATTTCTGGTATCGGAGTAAGTAATGTAGGGCATAGGCATCAGCGAGTAATAGGTGCTATCCAAAGACAGTTACGCAAGTACTTACATTTAATGGTGTATGGTGAGTTTGTTCAGTCACCACAAGCAAGGCTAGCGAAAGCAATTGTAGATACCTTACCAAAATCGTTAGACAATGTGTTTTTTGTGAACTCTGGAAGTGAAGCGATAGAAGGAGCTATGAAGCTAGCAAAACGCTTTACAGGGCGAACTGAGATCATTTCTTGTCATAGAGCCTATCATGGATCTACACATGGCGCTTTGTCAATTGGGGGAGGAGAAGAGTATAAGAATAATTTCAGACCTCTTTTACCAGATGTTAAACAAATTCATTTTGGAGTAGAAAAAGAATTAGAAAAAATAAGTATTAAGACCGCTGCCTTTGTAATTGAAACAGTACAAGGTGAAGCAGGAGTGAGAACGGCTACTCAACCATACTTTGAAGCAATAAGGAAAAGGTGTGATGAGACGGGGACGCTATTGATAATGGATGAAATTCAATGTGGTGTTGGTCGTACGGGGAGACTATGGGCTTTTGAACATTATGGAATTGTACCAGACATCGTGACGATTGCTAAAGGAATGGGAGGAGGTATGCCGATTGGAGCATTTATTTCTTCACAAGAGATTATGTCTGTGTTGAAAAACAATCCTATTTTAGGTCATATTACCACTTTTGGTGGGCACCCTGTGTGTTGTGCGGCATCTTTAGCTACTTTTCAGGTGATTCAAAAGGAAAAACTGTTAGATGAGGTAGAAAGGAAAGCACAGTTATTTAAAGACTTACTTGTACATTCTTCTATTTTGTCTATTCGGAATAAAGGCTTAATGATGGCCGTTGAGTTTGAGTCTTTTAACCTCTTGAAAAAAGTAATTGATCAAGCGATTAAGAATGGTGTATTAACAGATTGGTTTTTATACTGTGATAACTCCATGAGAATTGCACCTCCATTGATTATTACAGAAAAAGAGATTAAAAAAGCCTGTAAACTCATTTTGAAATCAATTGATGAAGTTACAGGCTAAAAAAGCATTAATGTCCTTTTAATTATACATTGAATCGGAAGTGCATGACATCACCATCACCAACGGTGTATTCTTTTCCTTCAATAGATAGCTTTCCAGCTTCTTTACAAGCTAACTCTGATCCTAATTCTACAAAGTCAGCGTATTTCATTACTTCTGCTTTGATAAATCCTTTTTCGAAATCGGTATGTATTACACTCGCTGCTTTAGGTGCTTTCCATCCTTTTTCGATAGTCCATGCTCTTACTTCTTTTACCCCTGCCGTGAAATAAGTAATTAGGTTCAATAATTCGTACGATGCTCTAATTAACCTGTCTAAACCAGATTCTGATAAGCCATATTCTGATAAGAACATTTCTTTTTCTTCAGGATCAGTAAATTCAGCGATCTGTGCTTCTAGTGCAGCACAAACAATTGTTACCTGAGCATTTTCATCTTTTACAGCTTCTTTTAATTGGGTAACAAAGGCATTGTCTTTATTAGCCACTAAATCATCTTCGCCTACATTAGCAGCATAGATAACAGGTTTTATAGTCAATAGGCATAAAGGAGCGATTAATTGTAGTTCTTCTTCGTTGCTCTCTAGCGTTCGAGCATTTTTACCTTGCTCTAGATGATTGATGTATTTATCAATAGCGGCTATTTCTTTTTTAGCGGCAGCATCTCCAGACTTGGCTACTTTTTCTTGTCGTTGTTTTCTTTTTTCTAAGGCTTCTAAGTCTTTTAGTTGAAGCTCTGTGTCAATAACTTCTTTATCTTTCACAGGACCTATAGCGCCATCTACGTGGATGATGTTGTCATCTTCGAAACATCGTATCACGTGTATGATAGCATCTACTTCACGGATGTTAGCTAGGAATTGATTTCCTAAACCTTCGCCCTTACTTGCTCCTTTTACAAGTCCAGCAATGTCTACAAACTCAATTACTGTAGGTTGTACTTTTTCTGGAGATACTAGCTCTTCTAGTTTTTGTAGTCTACTGTCTGGTACTGTGACAATTCCTACATTTGGTTCAATAGTACAGAATGGGAAGTTTGCTGCTTCTGCTCCTGCATTTGATATTGCATTAAATAAAGTTGATTTACCTACATTTGGTAAGCCTACAATTCCACACTTTAAAGCCATGCTTTTTTATTGAGTTAATTTTAAGAATAGGGTAACTCTACCTTATTGTAGATTAATTACCTGTAAAATAATACCACAAAAATAGTGATAAATATTTCAAGTAAATATGCTTTTATGCTTTTTGGAAAAAATAAAACCATTCACTCGAATAGTTGAGTGAATGGTTCGTAAGTGATAAAATAAGAGTTAGTTATTCCCAGTTTGAATTCTCTCTTTCAAATTCAGTGAAATCTACTTCTGGTAGTAACTCTTCTTTTACGTGTTCTATTGTTTCTTGTATGGCAGCAGCAAACTTATGAAAGTCTTCTTTGTACAAGAAAATTTTATGTTTTTCAAAAAAGAATCCATCGTCTCCATCTCGTGTTTTCTTTTTACTTTCTGTAATTGTAATGTAATAATCGTTTGAACGTGTAGATTTAACATCAAAAAAATACGTTCGTTTACCGGCTTTTACTTTTTGAGAGTAAATCTCTTCTCTATCGTGACCTCTTTTGTCTTCCACAATCTGCTATTTATGTATAACTATTCTCAGACAATGTATAGGTTTTTATCGAAGAGACAAAAAAACTTAGTAAGTTTATAAGTATTGTGTTATTATGTCGAATAGTTAGTATTATTACTTAAACAAAATCACTCTTTTTACGTACTTATGTCTCTTGATATCAATTTTATACGTTCTTTTGGTCGCTTAGATTTATTAGCTAAAAAGGCAATTGAAGGTTTCATGACTGGGATTCATAAATCGCCTTATCAGGGGTACTCTGTGGAATTTGCTGAACACAAACAATATAACTTTGGAGAAAGTACAAAACATATAGATTGGAAGGTGTATGGTAAAACTGACAGACTATATGTGAAGAAGTATGAAGAAGAGACTAATTTGAAATGTCATATTTACTTGGACTTTTCTTCTTCTATGTTTTATCCTAAAGAAAACGATGGAAAAGTAATGTATAGTAGCTATGCAGCAGCAGCCTTATGCTATTTGCTTTCTAAGCAAAGAGATGCATTTGGATTGACTCTTTTTGATGAAGAGATAATAAAAGAAACACCAGTTAAAAATACATTAAGCCATTTCAATCAATTAGTAGCAATACTAGAAGAAAAATTAAAAACCAATCCAGTCAATAAGAAGACAGACTTAATAGGTGCTCTAAACAGATTAGCATCAAGAAAAGTGCAACGTAACCTAGTAGTCGTGTTTACTGACTTTTTATCAAACAAAGATGAATTGGATGAAATTATGGAGACATTTCATCATTTGAGACATAATAAGCACGAGCTATTAGTCTTTCATGTCTACGATAAACAATTAGAGGAAGAATTCGACTTTGGTAATACGAGTTACCTGATAACAGATGTAGAGACAGGTGAGTCTTTGAAAACCAATCCTAAAGAAATAAGAGAAGCATATCAGAAAAAGACGAAAACTTACTTTAATGAGGTTGAATTGAACTGCAAGAAATATAAGATTGATTTTATAAAGGCCGATATTCATCAGCCTTTAGATCAGGTGCTAACTCCTTTCCTTAAGGCAAGAGTAAAGCTTCGTTGATTTATTTAACAATAAAACTATCTCTTCCAGATAAGTTTCCTTCTATATAGATCTCTACGATATATGTGCCTTTTTTATACTCAGTTCCTTTTGTGTAAATGAATTCTACACTTTGATTCGTGTTGTTAAAATTAATAGGCTGATAGAGTGTGTATACTATTTGATTTCCATTCATGGAGACAAATGTTTTTCCACTAGTAATAGTAACCCCGCTAGGATCTATTAGTCTGAAATGAACTTCTTTTTCTCCTTTTTCAGCTACTTTATTGTCTTCAATTGTAAAGTTAACTTTTAGTTTGTCTACTCTCTTTTGCCTATACTCACTTCCACCGTATTCTTTTCCTTTACTATTGATTGCGTTCACCGTTAAATTATTAGTTTTTAGCAAAGAAGCTACTTGAACTTTCCCCTCTAGATCCATCATGTATTCAGACATCATTTGCATTTCAAGTTTTTGTAAACTAGATGTAGACTGAAGTGTGTCGTAGGCTATTTTTAATTTAATCAATTGCTCATCTTTTAACTTTAAGTCTTCTTGAAACTGAGCTATTAATTCATTGTATTCATTGAGTTGTGTTTTATTAAGCTTGTTTTCCTTTTTTATAGTGGACAGATAGCCTCCCAGTTTTTTAATTTTTCCATTTAACTCATAGTTATTTAGTCCTAAAGAATCACGTTCTGTTTTCATTACTTCATATTGTTCTATTAACTCTTCTATTTCGCCAGCTTGTTTAACAATGTACTCTTGTTGTACCATTATCTGGTCTTCATTTACAATCTGATCTTTTTCAAGTGTATCTATTTTGAATAATAAAAAGAAAACGAATGCGGCTAAGCCTACAGCTAATATGGTAGAGATAATAGCTAATCCTTTGTATGACTTTTTTGTAGGTTCCATGATATCAATAATAAGTTTTACTTCATGAGTAATAATTCAACTTACATATTTTATTAAACAAAAACGATTTTTTTTCGTATCATTATAAAAACTAAATATTTAAAATGCAGGTAGTAATTATTCTTTTTTGCCTTATTGGATTAGTTATCACTGTTTTTTTCAATGGTAAACGAAGAAAGTTAGTAAAAAGACTAAGGAAAGCTAGAGAGCCAATTACGTATAATGATTTTTATGATATGTTGGAGGTTCCGGCTTTTTCACAAGAACTTTCTAGAATACTTTGTGGTAGATTGATGAGAAAGTTGAAAATGAAAAACTTCTTTATCTACCCCGATGATAATTTATATGAACTGGTTGCCTTTGACAGAGAGGAATACAAAGACTTGATTAACGATGTGTGTCTCAAGTTAAACGTACGTTATCCACGTAGACACGAGCTTAAAGGGTATGAAGAAGAATATTCAGAGATTTTAACTCCAAAAGATATGATTTACTTTATCTCTCATTTTAATCAATTGTATAATTAGAGGGATAAAGTATAAAAATAAAAAAGCCGCTATTTGATACAAATAGCGGCTTTTTTTATGAATGTAATTTTAGTTTTTAGATAAGTAGTCTGCTACACCATCAGCTGTAGCTTTCATAGCTTCTTTACCTTCAGACCAGTTTGCAGGACAAACTTCTCCATGCTTTTCGAAGTACTGCAATGCATCTACCATTCTTAATGCTTCGTCTACACTTCTACCTAATGGAAGGTCATTTACAATTTGATGTCTAATCACTCCTTCTTTATCGATTAAGAAAGTACCTCTAAAAGCTACAGGTTCTCCTTCAAATGCCATAAGGCCTTCTTCCGTGTATTCATAATCTCCAGCTAACACACCAAAGTTTGCTGCAATAGTTTTAGATAAATCGGCTACTAAAGGATATTTAACACCTTCGATACCACCTTTGTTTTTTGGAGTGTTTAACCACGCCCAGTGAGAGAAATGAGAGTCAACTGAACAACCTACTACAGCAACACCTTTCTTGTCGAATTCAGCCATTTTTTCTTGAAAAGCTAATAATTCTGTTGGGCAAACAAATGTGAAGTCTAATGGATAGAAAAAGAAGA
Source organism: Cyclobacteriaceae bacterium (assembly GCA_045106295.1). Taxonomy (GTDB): domain Bacteria; phylum Bacteroidota; class Bacteroidia; order Cytophagales; family JAAEPT01; genus WTJX01. The sequence goes on along the minus strand of JBGCEI010000106.1, from coordinate 9,575 downwards.
TAACTTCTTTGTTTCCGATATACTGCTCTAATGAGAAATTCTCTTTGAATTCTCCTCCGTTTACTACTGCTGTTGCACTAAAACTAGGTGCTTTTTTTCCTACTAAAGACATAAGTGAAATTAAATTTAAATTGATTATTGTATTAAAACCGTTTTGTTCAGGTCAATTTTATCTCCATTGATCTGAATCTTTATTTCTTTGATTGTTAAATTATTAATGTTCTTTTTATTGAAATAGTCTGCCAAAAGAGCGTCTAACTCTTGATCTTCATAATCGATGATCTCTTCTGTATTTTCACAATAGATATGTCCATGCTCGTTGACATTGCTGTCGTAGCGCATAGAACCACTTTTAGACATCACTTTCCTACACAATCCAGCAGAAACAAATGTTTCTAATGTTTTATATACCGTAGCTAAAGAAATAGAAGGGTTATCATTTTTTAATAGATTATAAACATCTTCCGTAGAAGGGTGACTTTTTAAACCTGATAATACACTATAAATAACTAGCCTCTGTGAGGTAGCCTTAAGCTCATGATTACCTAAAATCTCTTTTATTTCGCTATGTGAAAGTTTTTTAACTGACAATTATTTTTAATTAATAATTATTATCAAATGATAATATGTATCAAATATAATTTATGAAATTTTAAAAACAAATAGTTGACCTATTATTTTACTATTATTATGGATAACTTACACCTTGTAAACTTTTATTGAAGGTTATTCTTTCAAGACATTTGTAATATATGTTAAACGTATTATTTATTTGTTTGGGTAATATTTGTCGTTCTCCAATGGCAGAAGGAATATTCCGTGAATTAGTTGCTAAGAAAAAACTAAGTGAGCAGATAGCTTGTGATTCAGCAGGAACTGCTGCTTATCATATAGGGAAATCTCCTGATCATAGAACAATAGAAGTTTTGTCCGATCATGAGATAAAGACCAAACATAAAGCAAAACAATTACAAGCAAGTGATTTTACTTCGTTTGACTACTTATTAGTAATGGATGAAAGTAATTATGAAAATACCTGTTCTCTTACTGTAGACAAGCATAATAAAGTATACAAAACACTTTCTTTTGGGGAACAATTAAAAACAGATGTTCCTGATCCATATTATGGTGGTAAAGAAGACTTTGAAGAAGTGTATGATTTACTAGACCATTCATTAACTCATTTTTTAGATCATTTGATCACTAAGCATCAATTATCATGTATAAATTAATTTTACGTCCTTTTTTATTTTTATTCAAAGCGGAAAAAGCTCACTACATGGCTTTTTCGTTAGCTAAATTTATTTTTCGCTTGCCAGGAAGTAAAGCTTTGACGAAACAACTGTATCAACAAAACGATAAGTCATTGTCAAGAACCGTTTTTGGTCTTGATTTTCCTAACCCAGTAGGTTTAGCAGCAGGTTTTGATAAGAATGCCGTATTAATAGATGAGTTTGAGCATTTAGGTTTTGGTTTCATTGAAATAGGAACGGTTACTCCAAAAGCTCAAGCAGGGAATCCTCAACCTCGTTTATTTCGATTAAAGAAAGACAAAGGAATTATTAATCGTATGGGATTTAATAATGAAGGAATGGAAGAGGCAATCGAGCAATTAAAAAAGAGAAAAGGGAAGGTCTTAGTAGGAGGGAATATTGGGAAGAATAAAGAGGTGCCTAATGAGAAAGCGAAAGAAGATTACACTATCTGTTTTAATGGATTGTATCCTTATGTAGATTATTTTGTAGTGAATGTGAGTTCTCCTAATACACCTAATCTAAGAGATTTGCAGGAGAAAGAGCCTTTAACAGATTTATTGATGGAGCTTCAGAGACTTAATGGTACAAAAGAAAAGCAGAAGCCTATTTTATTGAAAATAGCCCCAGATTTAGAAGCTACTCAGTTAGACGATATTGTAGAAATTGTAGAAACAACTAAAATAGCGGGGTTGATTGCTACGAATACCACTGTTTCGAGAAAGAACTTAGTGACGAAGTGGGAAAAGGTAAATGACATAGGAAATGGAGGTTTGAGCGGAGCTCCTTTGAAAGAACGGTCTACGGAAGTAATTCGTTACCTGCATACAAAGTCAAAAGGAACGATACCAATTATCGGAGTAGGAGGAATTCACTCGGCAAAAGATGCTTTAGAAAAATTAGATGCTGGAGCTTCTTTAGTTCAGGTGTACACTGGATTTGTGTATGAAGGGCCTTCACTTATTAAGAAAATAAATAAGGCTATCTTAGCGAAACAAAAACAAGCATAACAGTAAAAAGACGGTATATTTGTAAGTCATGTCTAAAAATACAATTAAAAAAAGCACTTCTACTAAAAAGATACCTTCATTAAATATGAAGGTGAACCTTGCTTTTCTTCAAGATAAGAGACTACACATTGCTTCGGGTTTATTCTTATTAATTAGTAGTGTCTTTTTGTTGTTAGCATTTATAGCTTATCTATTTACAGGTAAGGCAGACCAAAGTGTGGTGTTGAGCCTCAATTTTGGAGACCTCATATTATCGGGTAAAGAAGTAGAAAATTGGGTAGGGCTATTTGGAGCATGGGTATCTCACCTGTTTATCTTTAAATGGTTTGGGATAGCTTCTTTTTTATTAATCCCCATCTGTTTTTTATACGGATATGAATTAGTCTATAGTAAGAAAGTAGAGAACCTATCTGTATTGACAAAAGTCTCTTTCTTTTTTATGTTTTGGATTACCCTTGTGATGGGATATTTAGTCTTTGCTGCTGACAAACAGAGTAACCTTCAGTTTTTGTGTGGTGGAATAGGCTACGAAGTGTCTAGCGCATTAGATAGCTTGGCAGGCTGGGGTACGTTATTGTTGTTACTATTTGCTCTAGGTATATTTGTCATCTACTTTTTTAATATTACCTCTTTGGCTTCTTGGGTCGCTAAAGCAAAATCAGCCTTAGTAGAAGACGATCACATAGTGGTAAGTACTCACATGGATGAAGAGGATGAAATAGAAGACGATGAGGAACCTATTCATGAATCTATTGTCGCTACAGTTGCTTCTGCAAGTAAAGCTCCTTTAGCCGAAGAATTAAAGGTACCGGAAGCTATAACTCCTCCTTCGATTCCTACAATTGAAGAAAAGGAAATCCCTCACACTTCAGAAGCCATTACTCCCCCTGTAGTAGAGGAATTAGTCAATACTTTACAAAAAGAAGCTGTTCCAGAAGAAACTGAGGTAGTGGAGGAAGTACTTTCTACTGAAATACAAACAACATCAGTAGTGGAAGAGGAGACTGGTTTAGCACTAAAAGTAGAAGAAACAAAAGAGGAAGAAGTAGTTGATAAAGAAGTAACAAACTATGACCCTACCCTAGATTTAGCTCGTTATAAATACCCTACACTAGATTTATTAGAAGATAGGCAGAAGAACAAAGTCAATGTCACTAGAGAAGAGTTAGAGGTAAACAAAGACAGCATCATAGATACCTTAAGGAATTATAAAATAGGTATTTCGAGTATTAAAGCGACTATTGGTCCTACGGTAACACTTTACGAGATTGTTCCTGAGCCCGGAGTGAAGATTTCTAAAATCAAAAACTTAGAAGATGACATCGCTTTGAGTTTGGCGGCATTGGGGATTCGTATTATCGCGCCAATTCCTGGAAGGGGAACGGTAGGTATTGAAGTGCCTAACAAAAAACGAGAGATGGTATCCATCCGTTCGGTGTTTAGTAACCCTAAATTTCTCGATAGTGAAATGGATTTACCTATTGCTTTTGGTAAGAATATTTCAAATGAATTATTTTTAATTGACTTGGCAAAAATGCCTCACATTCTAATTGCTGGGGCAACAGGACAAGGTAAGTCAGTAGGTATTAATGTTTTATTAAACTCTTTACTGTACAAAAAACACCCCTCTCAGCTTAAATTTGTATTGGTTGACCCTAAAAAGGTGGAGCTTTCGTTGTACAACAAAATACGAAATCACTTTTTAGCGAAACTACCAGATAGTGACGATGCTATTATTACAGATACCAAAAAGGTAATTAATACGCTGAATTCGGTATGTATTGAAATGGATAAGCGTTACGACTTGCTAAAAGAAGCACATTGTAGAAACTTAAAAGAATACAATAAGAAATTCATAGAGAGAAGATTGAACCCGCAAAAGGGACATCGTTTTATGCCATATATCGTGGTGATTATTGATGAATTAGCTGACTTAATGATGACAGCGGGTAAAGAAGTGGAAACACCTATTTCTCGTTTGGCACAGTTAGCCAGAGCCATTGGTATTCACTTAGTAGTCGCTACTCAGCGCCCTTCTGTGAATGTAATTACGGGTTTAATAAAGGCGAATTTCCCCGCTCGATTATCGTTTAAAGTAACCTCTAAAATAGACTCAAGAACGATTTTAGATGCTGGTGGAGCAGATCAACTGATAGGGCATGGCGATATGTTGTTTTCCCAAGGGTCAGAGACTATCCGTGTGCAGTGTGCATTCATTGATACAGATGAAGCCGAACGTGTGTGTGACTTTATTGGTGAGCAACAAGGGTATGGTTCTCCAATGCCATTGCCAGAATATCTTGATGACACAAAAGAACCTGGTAAAGTAGATTTGTCTGATAAAGATTCTATGTTCGAAGAGGCCGCTCGTTTAGTAGTACTGCATCAGCAAGGAAGCACTTCTTTGGTACAACGAAAACTAAAACTAGGATACAATAGAGCAGGACGATTAATTGACCAGTTAGAAGCAGCTGGGGTAGTTGGTCCGTTTGAAGGAAGTAAGGCTAGAGAAGTATTAGTCAAAGATGAAATGAGTTTGGAACAGTTATTGAAAAGCATTTAGTGATTCGATAAAAAGGTGAACTTTTTGTCTTATGTTATGTTATTTTTTTGAGTGTTTAATTAGAAAACAAAAATGAAGTATTTTTTTACAGTGCTCTCCACACTTATTTATATGTCGTCTTTTTCTCAGTACGACCCAGAAGCAAAAACACATTTAGATAAACTAAGTGCTGCCTTTAAATCGTATACCTCTTTTGAAGCGAGTTTTACTTATCATTTAGATGGACCGTCTGATTTGGATGAGAAATACGCAGGAACGATTACTGTAAAAGGAGATAATTTTAAATTGACAACGGATAATGGAATGGACGTGGTGTGTGACGGAAGTAATATCTGTAATTTCAATAAAGAAGATGAAGAAGTAACGATGTACGAATACGATACCAGTGAAGACGGGATCATGACTCCAACTAAGGTAGCAGATATGTACAAAGACGGTTACCGTTACCGTATGATTGAAGGAGTGACATTAGGAGGTGTTGCTTGTTATGGTGTAGAACTAAGTCCAGACTTATCTCCACAAGAAAGAGATAAAGAGCCGGTAACTAAGATTAAATTGTATATCAAAAAAACTGATGGAACATTAAAGAGGTGGCAGATATTTGAGCGTACTGGAAATAAATACACAGTGACTATTAATAGCTTAAAACCTAATGTAACCACTACGAGTATGACATTTAAATGTGCGAAAGATGCCTTCCCAGAAGGAATTGATTTTAATGACTTGAGGTAATTCACTTTCAAGAAAAGGGAGTGTTTAATTAATAACGACTACAATATATCTTATTTGAATCTCATTTTAGTTGCTTTATCGTGTTTAAAGTAGGTTTAATCGAGTTCTCGAATAATAAAAGCTTAACGTATGCCTCGTAAACTAAGAGGCATACGTTAAGCTTATTTACTCTTCAATAGCCTGTAGAAGAATATTCTTCACATCTTCAAATTTATTCCAGATAATAAGATGATTCGCTTTATCCCAAGTAATTGGCGTTAAGAGTTGGTTTGGTATCATCTCTTTGGAGAAATCAATGTTTACATAAGGGACAATTTTATCTTTAGTTCCGTGTACATGTATCAGGTTTTTTTGAATAGAAGACCATAACGGGTTCATTTTTTGAAGTTCTTCAGAATGGCTAAATTTTTCATCTCCACTTACTTTAAAAGCACCAGAGAACAGCCATCTTGTTGCTCTCCATAGTACTAAATAAGCTACAGAGAAGATTTTTTCATTGTCGGGATCAATTGCAGGAGCTAACATAATTCCTTTGTCTATCTCTTTTGGATAGTCCATCATAAAACGGGCAACTATTGGTCCTCCAAAAGAGTGACCTATTAGTATTTTTTTTCTATTAGGGTACTGATCTAACACAAAACGAACCTGTTCCGCTTGTTTTTGTCAAGAAGTCTCTGCTTTTCCATAGTTAGAATAACCGTATCCTAATCTATCTACACTAACTAAAGTTGCTTTAGATAATAGAACACTGTCCTGTAAATAGGTATCAAATGCATTTGATGATCCTGGAGCTCCGTGAAGAAATAAAATAAGAGGAGCATCATCTGTTGTTTCCCCCGTTTCTAAGTACCTAATAGGAATAGACTGAAAGGGTTTGTGGTGGATTTTTAATTCGATGCCTTTCTTTTTGTAAGCTTTTAAAGCTGATTTGTCACTTGTTCTAAAGGAAATGCAACTAGTTAATACGATAACAGAAAACAAAAAAAAGCTAAAAATTAGTGTCAAAAATCGAGGTGATTTATTTTTCATAATCAATTTAAACATATTAAATTTGTAAAAGGTTGGATTTAGTCTATTCAAATATTTTTTTGTTATCCACAATTTGAATCTTTTTTTTTATAGTCCCGTAGAGTTAGAAGTTGTTTACCTAAACCTAAAAAAGCAACACCTAAACTAAATTGAAATGTCTAAACGTATTTTTTTAACCGGTGGAACTGGTTTAGTAGGAAGTTTTATTGTTCATAAACTATTAGATGAAGGTTATTCTGTCACTTGTTCTAAAAGAGAAACAAGTAATATGGATTTATGTTATCCTTTCAAGGATCAAGTAAAATGGGTTGACATGGATATATGTGATCCTATTTTAGTAGCTGAACATCTAAAAGAATATGATTGGGTGATTCATTCTGCAGCTTTGGTGTCATTTAATCCTAGAGATCGGAATGAATTAGAGGAGGTTAATGTTGAAGGAACAAAAAATGTGGTGGATGCCTGTGTGAAAAATGGCATTAAAAAACTTCTATATATCAGTTCCATTGCAGCTTTAGGTAGAGGTAACAAGAAAGAAATTGATGAAACATCAGAGTGGATAGATTCAAACATAAATTCTGATTATGCACTATCTAAGTACAGAGCAGAATTAGAAGTATGGAGAGGTATGGAAGAAGGGCTTGAAGTGAGTGTTATCTTACCTTCTGTAGTCTTAGGTCCTGGCAACTCAAATCAAGGGAGTACTAAGTTGTTTGATATTGCTAAAAAGGCAAAAAAATATTACCCTGACGGGCAAACAAACATCGTGGATGTTAGAGATGTTGCTTCTGTAGTTTATAGTATTATAGAAAAAAATGTAATGAACGAACACTTTATTGTGAATGGAGGAGCGGTTAGTTATAAAGAGATATTTAAAGCTATAGCTGTAGCTAACGAGTTGCCGTTACCTACTAAAAGAATAACAAAGACAATGGTTTTAATCGCTTATCCGCTTCTTAAATTTTACTCTTTAATAAGAGGTAAATCATTGTTTTTAACCTCACAGAGTATTAAATTAATTGGTAAAGAGTATGTGTATTCTACCAAGAAGATAAAAGAAGCTATCCCTATGGAATTTATTGATTGGCATGAAACAATCACATGGACCTGTAATCAATTGAACAAAAGAACTTCAAAAAACGTATAAGAGTTTATACGTTGAATGTGAATAAGTAAACTGGTTAATTTTTTATCGTTTATTACATCATCCGTATATTATTTTTAACAAAGTCTAATAAGGTTTTTCTAACGAGTTTTATTAGACCTTTTATGGAATTAAGATTGAGTTATGTCGTTTCAATTTTTCAAGAATGAAGAGGATGATGGTAAGTGGCTGAAGAAATTCGAGGTCATGATGAATAGTGATAATCATTCTTTTTTTGATGTAGATGCTTTTAGTAGTGTGGTCGATCAATATATGGTTAAAGGAGCATTAGATAAGGCACTTAATGCGTGTAATATGGGTGTTTCTCAACATCCCTTTTCTTCAGAATTACTTTTTGTAAAAGCAAAAGTGCTTTATGAGATGGCAGACTTTAAAGAGGCTTTGTCTTTCATAGATAAGGCATTAGCATTTAATCCGTTGGATTCTGAAGTATTGATGGTAAAAGGAGCTATTGAATTTTCACTAGGTAATTTTGAAGAAAGTGTAAGTTATTACGAACAGTGTATCCCTTTTTCAGATGAAAAAGATGAAGTTTATTATGAATTAGGAACGGTGTATGATGCTTGGGGAAAAACAGATGAAGCTATTCAAGCTTTTAAGAATGCTTTAGATCAGAATTCAGAGCACGAAGAAGCATTATTTGGACTTACCATGTGCCTGGAAATGTCTGATAAATTAGAAGAGGGAGTGGAGTATTACAAAAAGAAGGTAGATGAAGATCCTTATTCTTCGGGGGCATGGTATAATTTGGGTATACTTTATGAGAAATTAGTCGACTATAAAAAAGCCGTTCAAGCATTTGATTATGCTGTTACACTAGAAGAAGACTTTTCCTCGGCATGGTTTAACTTGGCAAACGTATACATGAAAATGGATGCTTTTCCAGATGCTATTGTCTGTTTTGAAAAAGCGGTTGAAATAGAAAAAGAGATTCCTGATCCAGATCTGTTTTTTCAATTAGCTAGTTGCTATCATTTTAATGACGATTATAAAAAAGCAGTTGTTTATTATAAAAAAGCGATGGCAATTAACCCTAGGTTTACTGATGCTTATTTTGGATTAGGTAAGCTATTATCTGATTTAGATAAACATTACGAAGCTATTCATTATTTTAAGAAGGCTACTGATTTCGAACCTCAAAATCCATTTTACTGGTTAGAACTAGCTCATTCAGAAAATGAAGTCGGTAATGTAGTCTCTAGTTTGAGTGCCTACCAGACATTAGCTTCTATAGATACTCAATATGAAGATATTTGGTTGAATTGGTCTGCTATTTATTTCGATGAAGGAGATTATGATAAAGCGATTGATATCATAAATGGTGGAATAGAAGAAATGCCTGACCGAGCAAGTTTGTATTATCGTTTGGTAGTTTACCTTATCTCAAAAGGGAATTACAAAGAGGCCTTTGTTTATCTAGAAAATGCATTAACTTTGAACTTTGAAGAACACATTCAAATGTATGAGTTTTTCCCTGAGCTGGAAAAACAAAAAGTTTTATTTAAGTTAATTGACCAATACAGAAAAGGAAATGTATAATAATTACGATCTAACGCTTATTCCTGAGCGAACGTTAAAACCCAGAACTAATGGGTTGACTATGGTTATGGATAAAGGATTGAGTTGTAGACAAGTAGAAGATTTTTTAGAAACATCTGCTTCGTATACAGATATAGTAAAGTTGGGTTGGGCTACATCTTTTGTTACGCCTGATTTAGAAAAGAAATTAGCGCTTTATAAAGAAGCAGGTATACCTGTTTATTTAGGAGGTACATTGTTTGAAGCATTCATTACAAGAGGCTTACTAGATGACTATAAAAGAG
>JBGCEI010000105.1:0-10161 GCA_045106295.1 Cyclobacteriaceae bacterium | reverse complement strand
GATAGCGCACTAGCTATCGCAAAAGAACAAAACTTAGATTTAGTAGAAATTAGTCCAAAAGCTGATCCACCAGTTTGTAAAGTGATTGATTACTCTAAATTCAAGTATGAGCAAAAAAAGAAACAAAAAGAATTAAAAGCGAAAGCTTCTAAAGTAGTTGTAAAAGAGATTAGATTCGGTCCTAATACCGACGATCACGATTATAACTTCAAGAAGACACATGCTATTAACTTCCTTAAAGAAGGAGCAAAAGTGAAAGCATATGTGCATTTCGTTGGTAGAACGATTGTTTACAAAGAAAGAGGGGAACTTCTTTTACTTCGTTTTGCACAAGAATTAGAAGAGTATGCTAAGGTAGAGCAAATGCCTAAGCTAGAAGGAAAGAGAATGATACTATTCTTAAGTCCTAAAAAGTAATTATTGATTAATAATAAATAGAGTGTCGTTATGCCTAAGATGAAAACGAAGTCAAGTGCTAAAAAAAGATTTAAGATTACTGGATCAGGTAAGATTAAAAGAAAGCACGCCTTCAAAAGTCATATCCTAACTAAGAAGACAACAAAGCAGAAGAGAAATCTAACGCATGATGGTCTTGTTAATAAAGCAGATATGCCAAATGTTAAATTAATGTTGAGAATCGGTAAGTAACCGTTTCCTTTTAAACCAGATGTTGGGTAGCTAAGTAATGTGTAACAATCATTCACCTCTCGTCAAAAATAGATAAATTATGCCTAGATCGGTCAATCATGTAGCTTCCAGAGCGAAGCGTAAAAACATGATGAAACATGCCAAAGGTTACTTTGGTAGAAGAAAAAATGTATGGACTGTAGCTAAGAATGCCGTTGAGAAAGGGTGGACATATGCTTACAGAGATAGAAAAGTAAAGAAGAGAGAATTTAGAGCTCTTTGGATTCAAAGAATTAATGCTGGAGCAAGAGAGCATGGAGTTTCTTATTCTCAGTTAATGGGGAAATTAGGAAAGTCTGAAATTGACTTGAACAGAAAAGTGTTAGCTGATTTAGCAATGAATCACCCCGAAGCATTTAAAGCTGTTGTAGATCAAGTAAAGTAATTTACATTAGATCTTAGAATTTTGAAAAGCCTACTTTTAAACGAGTAGGCTTTTTTATTTGTTTAAAATTGAGTTTATTGAGAATATATGAAACGTTTATTCCCTTTTTTTATAATTCTATTCCTTAGTTTATGTTCTTGTACTCCAGAAATTAAGAAAGAGTCAGGTATGGTCTTTTTTAAAGGAGGTGAAATCCAAATAGGTCTTTCTAGAGGATATGAATGGGAGGTTCCTTCTCATATAGTTGAGATTAAACCTTTTTTCTTAGATAAACATCCAGTTACTGTAGCTCAGTTTAGAGCTTTTATTGAAGCTACGAAATACAAAACAGAGGCAGAAAATTTTGGAAACTCTCTAATATGGGATAAAGATTCTGTAATTACAGATTGTTCAGATCAACATGGCAGACCTTTTAATAGAACTCAAGAACCTATTTGTCAAGGATGGAGAATACGTGATGGAGCATATTGGGAATATCCTTTTGGTCCAGAGAAACCAAAAGCTTTAGATAATCACCCTGTCACGCAAGTAAGCTGGAATGATGCAGTGGCTTACGCTAAATGGGCAGGTAAGCGCCTTCCGACAGAAAACGAATGGGAATATGCAGCTAAAGGAGGTAAGAAAGAATACTCCGATCAATACAGTTGGGGGAATACTCTCAAAGATTCTACGGGTATCTATTTATCTAATGTATGGCAAGGTAGCTTTCCATTTACTAATGGAGGTAATGATGCTTATTTAGGTACTTCTCCAGTTGGAATATTTGGATTAACAGAACTAGGTTTGTCAGACATGGGAGGAAACGTATGGGAATGGTGTTCAAATACATTTGAAATGTATAAAGGTAGCCCGGCAAACTTCCCATACAATCCAAATGAAAAAGCGATTAGAGGTGGCTCTTATCTCTGTGATAAGGATGTTTGTCATGGATATAGAGTAACAGCACGAAATCACTGTACAAAAGAGACTGGTTCTGTACATACAGGATTTAGATGCGCTAAGTCAGTAGAGAAATAATAACTGAACTTATAAGTAGTTTAGTAGTTTGTATGGTATGAATTTTACACTTTCTACACCTATAGTAAAAGACTTCAAAGAGGTATTTAATCAATTTGATCAAGAATTGTTTGAATTTTTATTACCTCCCAAGAAAGTAGCTCAGTTAATTGAATTTGGAGGAAGTCAAAAAGGAGCTATTGTGCATATCCAGTTTTTAGTGCCTTTTAAAACAGAGTGGATCAGTGAGATCACAGAAGATAAACAAAGAGAAACGGAATGTTATTTTATTGATGTAGGTAGAAAGCTTCCTTTTGGTCTAAAATATTGGACTCACAAGCACATAGTGAAGAAAGAAGGTGATCAAGCAATTATAGTAGACGATATCACTTACGGCTATAACAATAAGGTGCTTGATATACTTTTTTATCCATTTTGGTATCTATCTTTTTTACCAAGAAAAAAGCAATACAGACAATTCTTTGAGGAAGGAAAAAGAAAGTAAGGGCAATTTAATCTAATCACCCTTACTTGTGAGTATTATTTAATATACCTGAAATCGTGTCCAGATTTTAGTTGAATTACGAATTCATACATTAGATCAATTACACCTTCAATGTCATCTTTATGAACTGTTTCAACAGTAGTATGCATATACTTAAGTGGAAGCGAGATTAATGCAGAAGCAACGCCCTTTCCGGAGTATGCAAAAGCATCAGTATCAGTTCCTGTAGACCTTGATGCAGCAGCACGTTGATAATCTATCTTATTCTTTTTAGCGACATCGAAAAGCATGTTTACTAAATTATTTTGAACAGCAGGCCCTATAGTTAAAGATGGTCCACTTCCACATTTAGTATCACCATCAGCCTTTTTGTTGTACATAGGAGATTGTGTGTCATGCGTTCCATCTGTAATAATAGCAACGTCAGGAGAAATGTTAGCAGCCATCATTTCAGCTCCTCGTAACCCAATTTCTTCTTGCACACTATTCACTACATATAAAGAAAAAGGAAGATCTACTTTGTTTTCTTTGATTCTACGAGCTACTTCAGCAATCATGTATCCACCTATTCTATTGTCTAGGGCTCTACCTACGAAATACCTGTCGTTTAACTCCATTAATTCATCTTCGAAAGTAATGACGTTACCTACTTCAATTCCCATGTCCTTTACTTCCTCATCGGAACTAGCACCTACATCTATAAAGATGTTTTTTAGAGAAGGTGTTTCTTCTTTGGCTCTGTTACGAACATGGATAGCAGGCCAGCCAAATACACCTTTTACAATTTCTTTATCTGTATGGATGTTTACACGCATAGATGGCGCAATCTGGTGATCTGAACCACCATTTCTAACCACATAAATATACCCGTCTTTACTGATATAGTTTACAAACCAAGAAATTTCATCGGCATGTGCTTCAATTACTACTTTATAATCTTTCCCTGGATTAATAATGGCAGCAGCTGAACCGTAAATATCAGTTATGTAGTCATCGGAATAAGGTTTTAGGTAGTCTAACCATATTTGCTGTCCAGAAGTTTCAAAGCCTGTAGGGGCAGCATTATTAAGGTACTTGTATAAAAAATCTTTACTCTGTTGATCCATTTTATAAGTTTATGATTGTTTAAAAATTGTCGCTAACTGTATAGATACGTTCATGAACGATATCTTAGGACTTGCATTTCTTTCCATATGGTAAGCCAAATCATTAAATAGTGAACTAGCTTTTATGATTTTATCTTCTGATAATGTTTTAGCAAATCCTTGTACAAAGGCTTTATCTGGAGTATCTCTATTTGTTACCCCTTGCAATTCATACAAAGAGCTTCTTAATATGGCTAATGCAAATTGTAAGAGGTCTTGCTGAGCACGTTTTCCCATTTGCTGAAATTCATCTGAAAAAGTGATTAATTCAGCAAAATTAGCTGTGTAGCAAAGTCTCATCCAGTTTCTAAAGGCGAGTAAAAAGTCAGTGTTATCACCTGTGACTTTGGAGATAGCTAGCTGAATATTACCCTCAGCAAATTGCACAGCATTGTGTATGATGTCATCTCCAACCGAAGGGTATTCCTTTTTTAAATATTGTTGTACCTCATCGTCAGAGAAAGCAGGGATGTGCATCAGCTGACAGCGAGATTTTATAGTAGTCAATATTTTTTCTATGTTGTAAGCTACTAAAATGAACACAGTTCCATCTGTTGGTTCTTCTAATACTTTTAGCATCGCATTGGCTGCTGTAGTATTCATGTATTCAGGTTGCCAGATGATTACTACTTTATGTTCTGATTCAAACGCTTTTAGTGAAAGGCGTTTCATTACCGATCTTACTGATTCAGCAGGAATAGATAGTTGTTTGTTTTCTAAGCCAGCTCTATAAGCCCATTCAGAAGAGCCACCAAAATAATTTTCTTGAGCAAATGTGCGCCAGCTTTCTATAAGAGGATTAGCATCTTCTGTTGCTTTTTTTGCTGCTGTTGCTGGAAAGATAAAATGCATATCTGGGTGAACATACTTTTTCATTTTGACGCAAGAATGGCATTGACCACAGCTGTCATTTTCTTGTTTGTTTTCACAATGAAGATAAGTGGCATAAGCCAATGCAATAGCTAGAGAAGGACCTCCGTGTGAACCTAAGAATAATTGTGCATGAGCAGTTTTGTTATTCTGTTTAGCCCGTATTAGCTGTTGCTTAATTGTGTTAAATCCATCTATTTCACTAAACTGCATATCCTTACTTTCTGTATGGTGAAGTTATGTTAAAAACATGAGATATAATCTTTTTATCATCATCAGAAAAAGAGATGTTTTTTCTTGCCATCATATTTTCGGCCATTTCAAATACTTTTTCTAATCTAAAAGTAGTCATATCGCCTTTTGAGCCCCAAGAAAATGAAGGTATAAATTTTTCAGGGAAGTCAGATCCGAAAATATTACTGCAGATACCAACCATTGTTGCTGTATTAAACATGGTGTTGATCCCAGCTTTAGAATGATCGCCCATCAGTAGACCGCAAAATTGAATTCCTGTTGAGATAAACGAATGACTTTTATAATCCCATGCTTTAGCTATGGAATAATTATTTTTCATGTTAGAAGCATTTGTGTCAGCGCCAAGGTTACACCATTCTCCTATTACAGCATTGCCTAAAAAACCATCGTGCCCTTTATTACTATACCCTTGAATGATAACATTACTTACCTCTCCACCGATCTTTGAATACGTGCCTATTGTGCTTCCTGCCCGTATTTTAGCCCCCGATTTTATTGTGGCATGCTTGCCTATTGCTGTAGGCCCTTCTATTACTGCACCTATACTTATTATAGCATGTTTGTCGATGTAAATAGGTCCTCTTGTTGCATCTAATACAGATGCCTTTATTGAAACACCTTCCTCTATGAATATATCTTTTTCGTTATAGCAGATAGTGTGTTTGTCTGTTAGCGGAGAGCTTGTTCTTTTTTCTGTAGCTAATGAGAAGTCAGCTTTTATTTCTTGTCCATTCAATTGAAAAAGATTCCACGGTCTGTCAATGGTATTAATTGGTTCAGTTACTTCACTTTCTTTTTTTAGCGAGAGTAGCTCGGAAGCAGTTAATGTATGATCTGATTTATAAGCAATTATTGTCTCCTTGTGAAAAAGCGCTTTCTCTTTTTTTAAACTTTTAATTTGCTTGATTAACTCTTTATTTGGGAGTACGGCTCCGTTAATGTATAGTTTCTCATCAGGAGCACTGATTTGACTAAATTTTTTCTGAAGGTAATCTTGTGTTAAAAAAGTATAAGGAGTGTTTAAGTGAAGACTCCATTTGTCTGCAATAGTGTAAATACCTATTCGTAAATCAGCTATTGGACGGGTATATGTGAGGGGCAGTAACTGAGAATGTGAACTTGGTAAATCGAAGAGTACTAATTGCATAACATAAAAATAAAAAAGTCTCCCGTAAAACGAGAGACTTTTCATAAAAACCGTGAAATAGTTTTTTAAAACTATTTTGCTGCCTTCTTTTTGAATCTTTGGTTGAATTTTTCAACTCTACCTGCAGTATCTAAGAATATTTTCTTACCTGTGTAAAAAGGGTGAGAAGCAGAACTTACTTCTACTTTTATTAGTGGGTACTCATTACCATCTTCCCATTTGATGGTTTCGTCTGAAGTCATAGTTGACTTAGTCATGAATTTGAACTCTGACTGTTGATCAGAAAAGATCACTTCTCTGTACTCTGGGTGAATATCTTTCTTCATTTTTTAACTCTTAATACTTGTTCCTAAATCAAAAGGAATGCAAATTTAACAAAAAAAATTAGAATTAACATGTCTGAAGCAAAGAGTTTAATATTAAATCAATCACAAGTAGACCAAAAGATCACTCGTATGGCGTATCAGATCTACGAAAACAATCTTTCAGAGAAAGAAATTGTGTTCGCAGGTATATGGGATAAAGGCTATCAGTTCGCTTCTATTCTTAAAGAAAGAGTTGATTCAGTTTCTTCTATTAACTCTACATTGGTGAAAGTTAATTTAGATAAGAACTCACCTACACAGACAGAGATATTAATTGATTTGCCTGTAGATCAGTTAAAAAATAAAGTGATTGTTTTAGTAGATGATGTATTGAATTCTGGAAGGACGTTGGCTTATAGCTTAAAACCATTCTTAGATATTAAAATTAAAAAGTTAGAAACAGCTGTTTTGGTGAACAGGGATCATACTTCTTTTCCTCTTTCGGCTACGTATAATGGGCATTCTCTTTCCACTACGATACAAGAGCATGTAGAAGTCGTTATTGACGGGGAAAACTTGGAAGTGTATTTGTATTAGAGCTTATTTCTTGATGGCGTTTAGTAAAGCATTTGAAAACACAAAATCGTTCAATTGTTTGTTACCACTTTCAAAAACACTGTCTTTGTTTCCTTCCCATAGTTTTTCTCCTTTGAGCATATAAATAATGTGTTCACCTATTTCTATTACAGAGTTCATATCATGAGTTACAACAACAGTAGTTATGTTGTATTCTTTGGTTATTTCTTGAATGAGATTATCAATTACATTTGCCGTTTGAGGGTCAAGCCCTGAATTTGGTTCATCGCAAAATAAATATTTTGGATTCATTACAATAGCCCTAGCAATACCAACTCTCTTTTTCATACCACCGCTTATCTCTGAGGGTGTTAAATGGTTAATATTCTCTAGCCCTACTCTTTCTAGGCAAAAATTTACTCGCTCTAACTTTTCTTCTTTTGATTGTTTAGTAAATGTATTGAGAGGAAACATAATATTTTCTTCTACTGTCATAGAGTCAAATAATGCAGACCCTTGAAATAGCATTCCTATCTCCCTTCGGATAAGTCGTTTATTGTTTTTTTCTTTGGAAGTGAAATCCCTGCCATCGTATGTTATATTTCCACTATCAGGGTCTAATAACCCTACAAGTGATTTCAATAAAACACTTTTACCAGTACCACTAGAACCAATAATTAGATTGGTTTGTCCAGGATGAAATTCACCACTGATTCCTTTTAGAATTTCTACACCAGAAAAAGACTTTACAATATCTTTGAAAATAATCATAGAATAAGTTTAGCAAGTAAGAAATCAGCAACTAAAATAGCAATACAACTAGTGGTTACAGCACTTGTACTAGCAATACCGACTTCTAAGGCACCTCCTTTTGTGTAATAACCTTTGTAAGATGAAATGGAAGAGATTAAAAAAGCAAAAACAAACGCTTTAATTAACCCAAAAAAGATATTGAAAGGAATGAACTCATAACGAAGACCGTAGATGTATTCATAGGGAGTAAGAGCGTCTGTGTAAGTACCGGCTAAATAGCCTCCTGTGATTAATAAGAATTCAGATAAAATAACAAGGATAGGGAAGGTTATTAGGGCAGCTACTATTTTAGGTAATACAAGGTAAGAAATGGAATTTATGCCCATTACTTCTAGGGCATCTATTTGTTCAGTTACTCTCATAGTACCTAAACCACCGGCTATGTTTGAGCCTACTTTTCCTGCTAATACAATTGAAATAATACTAGGGGAGAGTTCTAATACAGATAAATCTCTAATCAAAGTACCAATAATATATTTAGGTAAAAAAGGATTGGTTAGTTGGTAAGCTACCTGTACCACTGATACAGCGCCTAGGAAAAAAGAAATAATAGATACAATGAATAGTGAGTTGAACCCTACAGAGATGGCTTCTTCAAAAAATAACTTGACGTAAATTGAAAAGCGTTCCCTGTTAGTAAATAGCTGTTTTAAAAATAAAAAGTACTTTCCTAATGAATGCATAAATTAAATTTATGAAAAAAATACATTCTCTCTTAAAGAATTCATAATTAAACATATTATGAGTTCTTTTGTCTAACGAATTAAAAGAATAAAATCATGAACAAATTAGCTGTAATAAGTGGAGGGACAAAAGGAATTGGGAAAGCAACTGTAGAAGCATTTCTAGAAAAGGGGTTTGATGTAGTAACGTGTTCAAGAAATCAGCAAGATTTAATTGGTTTACAAGAAGAAGTAAAACAAGAGTATTCAAGCACTACCTTGTATGTTAAACAAGCTGACCTTAGTGAGAAAGAACAAGTCGATGAGTTTGTAAGCTACATAAGGGGTTTGAAACGAGATGTTGATGTATTAGTAAACAATACAGGTGTGTTTATTCCTGGTCAGATTCATGAAGAAGAAGAGGGTGTACTTGAACAAATGATAAACACGAATGTGTATAGTGCCTATCATTTAACGAGAGGATTGTTAACCGGTATGGTTAAGCAAAAAAGTGGGCATATTTTTATGATTTGTTCTACTGCTAGTATTACACCTTATGTAAACGGAGGTTCGTACTGTATTTCTAAGTATGCTTTGTATGGAATGACAAAAGTGTTGAGGGAAGAGATGAAAGATAAAGGGGTAAGGGTTACGGCTATTCTTCCAGGAGCAACAAAAACGGCTAGTTGGGATGGTGCAGATATTCCTGCTGAACGCTTTATGAAAGCTGAAGATGTCTCAAAAACGATTATCTGTGGATATGAGCTGTCAAAAAAGGCAGTAATAGAGGAGCTGTTAGTAAGACCTCAATTGGGCGATTTATAAATTTAAATTAAAGTCTTTTTACTTAGAATAGCTTCATTAATTACCACAGAGTCAAATATTTTTTCAACTAGTTTATTATCAGTTTCACTGAAAGATCGAGCAGTAAAGAGAACTTCGTAAGGAGCATTTTTGAGTAGTATGTGAGCTACATAATCATGTTCTTGTCCCTTTACTTCAAGTAAAACTTCTTTTTTGAACGTTTTTTTATTCTCTTCTGCGAGGACTTCTAAATCTTTAAAAATCTTGTTGATGTATTTTTTGTTAAAGACTTCTTTATGGTCTTTGCATTTTACTAATTCATAGTTGATTTTAAAGCCTTCAAATATTAAAGCACCTTCTTCAGAGTCTTCTATTTTCTGACCTGATAAGTTTTTCACTTTATTGAAATGGTAGTCTACCTCTCTGATGAAATTTTGTTTAGGGTACTTTAATGAAATGAATGACATTTTTTCTTTAGTCCAGTGATAGGCTTTAAGGCTTTTATTACATGAGACTAATCCGAAAGTAAGAGACGCTAGTAGTAAAAAAATTCTCATAAGTGTAGGTACGTATAAGTATTAAAAAAAAGTTTCAAATAATATCAAAATAATTTTTCAATGCTAGTTTTAAGTCGAATTAAAGGTACGGGTTACAGTTAAATATTACAAGTTTAAACACCTAGTTTGATTCCGTTCCTAATAAGGAAACAAAAAACTTGTACATATTGTTCATTTTATTAATAAGCTTTAGCAAAAACAACTCGTTGACTAGATGGTTTACCTGTAAGGATGCAGTTTCCTTCTTCTTTTTTATTATTCAAAGGGATACATCGGATAGTAGCCTTAGTGAGGTCTTTTATTTTTAGCTCTGTTTCTTTTGTTCCATCCCAATGGGCATAAACAAAACCACCTTTTTCATTTATTATTTCTTTAAACTCTTCTAACGTATTCACATGAGTACTTTTTTCTTCTCTAAAGGAAAGAGCTTTGCTAAACAATGCTTCTTGAATTG
>JBGCEI010000104.1:0-16747 GCA_045106295.1 Cyclobacteriaceae bacterium | reverse complement strand
CTCCTACTAATAAAGCTCCTAATAAGCCTGGCCCTTTTGTGATAGCAATAGCGTTTAATCCCTTTTTATCGATGTTTGCTTCTTGCAAGGCTGCATCCACTACGTATACAATCGCTTTTTGATGATCTCTAGAAGCTAGTTCTGGAACTACTCCTCCGTATTCACTGTGTATTTTTTGAGAAGCAATAATATTGGACAATACGATTCCATTCTTAATGACAGAAGCACTTGTTTCGTCACAGGAAGACTCGATGGCTAGTATAATATTTTTCAAAAGTATAAAGTTATTTGCCTGCAAAGGTACTAAAATACCGATACGGATTGAATACCATGATAATAGTGTGTAATTTCCGTTAGTGGAACGAGTACAGCTAAAAAAGATAGGTGGATTAGTAGGCAAGGTTGTCTTGTTTCTAATACTTCTTTTTGTCATTTTATTGGTATTGATTCAACTACCGTTTGTCCAAACAAAATTAGTCGGATTCACTTCTTCTTACTTGTCTAAAAAACTAGATCATACGATTACAGTAGAAAAGGTCGATTTGAGCTGGAACGGGAATTTATTATTACAGGGGGTTTTAGTAGAAGATTTTAAAAGAAACCCTATGATTCAATGCCAAGAATTAGAAGCGAATGTCCATTGGAGTAAGCTTGCTGTAGCAGGAAATATCACTATTGAACGAGCGGATCTTCGTAAACCAGATGTACGACTGTTGACATACGAAGACGGGTACAACATTACTCGGTTTACACAAGCGATAAAAAGTCTTTCAAAAACAGATAGTATAAAAAAACGTAAATCGGCCTCTTTTAAAATTGAAGAGATTGGCTTGTCAGGTGGTCAATTTACTATGAAGTCGTTTACTTATGATAGTGCAAGCGCCTTTCCATTTGATGCTAAAAATTTACGACTAGTGGATATTAATGGAGACCTCAGTTCTTTCTTAATAAGAAAAGATACCATTGCTTTACAAGCGACTGATTTATCAGCAAGAGATGTTACGTCAGGTCTTACAGTGCATAATCTAACAACTGGTTTTTTATCTTCAAAAAAGGAATTGTCGTTTGAAAAACTAAAGGCAGAAGTAGGAAAAAGTATTATTCAAGAACGAGAAACCTTTTCTTTTAAATTTAGGTCGTACGCAGATTTTAAAAATTTTACAAAGCGAGTGAAAATAAAAGCTCATTTAGCCCCTTCAAAAATTAATACAAAAGACCTCGCATTGTTTGCACCATTTTTTAAGGAATACAATGACGTAATTACATTAAGTGGTAAAATCAGTGGAAGGGTTAATCGATTTAAATACAGAGAATTAGATATTAGTTTCGGTAAACGAAGTCGTATTAAAGGTAAGCTAGCGATGGATGGGTTACCTACTATTCAAGAAGCATTTATTGAAGCCGATTGCGAAGATTCGTTTATTGATGTAGCAGATTTAGTACCTTATTTACCAGGAAAAGTGTACCAAGAGGTAGAGAAATTCGAACAAGTAAAATTCGATGCTAATTTTTTCGGGTTCATCTCTGATTTTGTAGCTAATGGAACCTTCAATACAGCATTAGGGTATATCGAAAGTGATTTGAAATTCAAGCCAAATGAAAATCAGAAAACATTTTATGATGGAGATTTAAAAACTAGAAAATTTGATTTAGGAAAATTCCTAGAAAGGGATTATTTGGGTCAATTAACATTCTCTGGAAATGTAAAGGGTTCTGGATTAAAAGTAGAGAACGCCAGTTTAGTTACAGAAGCAAAGTGTGACTTGTTTGAGCTTAATGGGTATGGATATCACAATATTGAAGCTAATGCTTCCTTGAAAGGAGGTTATGCATCTGGAAGTTTAATAGTAAATGATTCTAATTTAGTTGGAGAGGTAGTAGGTGTTTTTGATATAAGGGAAGAAGAAGAAGTAATTGATGTGCAAACCATAATTAAGAAAGCACATCTGAATACCATCAACTTAACATCTGATGCAGCCTTGCTATCAGGTGAAATGGATATTGATATAAAAGGGAAAAATATTATAAAAAAGAAAAATGTAGATGACTTTTCAGGTAAGGCAATCATAAAAAAAGGGAAGTTTTTTTATAAAAGAAGAACATTCGATTTAGACGAAAGCGTAATAGAAGCAAAGGAAAATGGCGCTACTAATAAAGAGATAACGCTAGATTCTAAATATTTACATGCGTTTATAAAAGGAGATTATCAATTGAGTACGCTGCCTTTAGCAATTCAAGATCTTTACGATGAATACATGTTAAGTATACAAAATAACTCAGATTCTATTGCTAATTATTATGCTAATAAAGAGAAAAGAGCGAAACACTTCCCTCATTATGTCGACTTTTCTTTAGTATTAAAACAGCCTAACCCTATTCTTCATATTAGTATGCCAGAGGTAAAAATATCGAAAGGAGCTTATGTTAATGGAACCTTTTCGTCTGGTGAAAAAATGTCTTTAAATGCAGAGATGAAGGCAACTACAATCACCTATTTTAAAAAGCTATTTGTCGCTAATTCACTTACCTTTTCTGCTAATAAACAAGCGTTAAGTAAAACGCTTTCTTCTACTTTTTCTTTTGACTCTAAAGAACAAAATTTCGGAGGATTTTTAACCGAAACGCTTGGGGTAAAAGGATTATGGAAGGACAACGTAATTGATTTTGAAGCAGTAGCAGTCCAACAAGAATCTACCAATCACATGAACATAAGTGGAGATGTTTTTTTAAGAAAAGATACCGTTGATTTTCATTTCGATACTTCTGAGGTTCAATTATTTAACGAGTATTGGCATTTTGAACCAAATAATACGATTGAAATTGTAGGTAGAGAAATCTTTTTTAATAACATCAAATTAGAAAACGAAACTCAGCGGATTAAATTAGACGGGGTTTTATCTCCTGACGTTACTAAAAAGGCACATCTGTTAGTAGATAATTTTGATTTAGGACTAATCGCTAGATTGAATGAGAAAATACCAATAGATGGGAGATTATTCATGAAATCCGATGTATTTGATGTCTACAATCAATTGAAATTAAGTAGTAGAACAGTAGTGAGAGATCTCAAGTATGACGGAGAACCAATAGGAACATTAGCAGGTGATTTACACTGGGTAGATGAAAAAGAAGAGATGTCAGTCTGGGTTAAACAATTAATTGAAGGAGAACCTTTACTAAAAATCACAGGCTCTGTTTTTCACCCTTTTCAAGAAGATGACACCTTAGATTTAAAAATTGAACTATCAGATTACGCTACAAGTAATATTGAACCATTTATTCAACAAAGTGTAAGTGAACTAGCAGGAAGCATACATGGAGAAGCGACTGTCAAAGGTAGTTTAGAAGCACCTGTATTAGGCGGAGAGCTTTTTTTAGATAGCATTGGGTGTCATATAAACTACCTAGGGACAGATTATACAATAGAAGATACTAAGCTTAAATTAAAAGAAAGGGAGTTATTATTTAAAGAGGTAGTAATTAGAGATCGATTAAAGAGTAAAACACGTTTAAACGGTAAACTAATGTATGCAGATAAGCAGTTTTGGTCCGATCTTAATTTTGATTTTGATGATTTCAATATTTTTGACAAAGAAGAAAGTCCAGAAGGTGGAGATGTGTTTTATGGAGATATATTTGGTTCTGGTGATTTATCTATCAAAGGTCCATTTAATAACCTTATTATTAAGTCAGACAAACTAACCTCGGAGAGTAAAACTAAAATTTATATCCCCTTAGATTATTCTGAAACGATCGAAGATAAAAGTTATATCCGTTTTGTAAGTAATACCGATACCTTACCAGTGGATTTAACTAGGCGAGACATTGATCTATCAGGAGTGAAGCTGGATTTGAATTTAGCCATAGGAAACCAGACGTACTCTGAAATTATTTTTGATAAACAAACAGGCGATATTATTAAAAGTTATGGATCAGGAGATTTAAAAATAGAACTAGATACAAGGGGTGACTTTAATATGTTTGGAAATTATATTATCGATAGAGGAACATACAATTTCACCTTAGCAGGGATAGTCAATAAAGAATTCCTTATAGAACCTAACAGTACCATTAGTTGGTCAGGAGACCCTTATCAAGGAGCGCTAGACATTAGAGCAACTTATTTACAAAACACTTCATTAACCCCTATATTAGATTCTGCCTTGGTAGACCTTAGTGCTTCTGAAGTTAGAAGAAAATACCCTGTTTCTGTGAAAATGCACATTACAGAAGAATTATTGTCTCCTGATTTAAAATTTGATATTGAATTTAAAGATTATCCCACTACGGTATCTGGAAAAGGTAACACAGTAGTGTCCCTAGAAGATATGATTAATGAGTTCAATAATTCCGTACAGAGTAATGAACAAGAGTTAAATAAACAGGTCTTTAGTTTAATCATTTTGAAAAGGTTAGCTTATACAAATTCACTAGGAAACCCCGAAGGAGGAGCGGCAGCTAGTAACGTGAGTGAGTTTTTAGGTAACTATCTGAGTAATGTGTTATCACAAGTAGATGAAAATTTAGAGATAGACCTTGACTTGGCTGATCTAAATAGTACCACACAAGACGAAGTACGTTTACGCCTTTCATATTCCTTGTTTCAAGGTCGGTTTAGGGTAACCAGATCAGGTAGCTTTTCCAATGGAGACAATGGTATAAATGAAGATGGGACAGTAAACTCTGCTGCAAATAACTTAGTAGGAGATTGGACAGTAGAATATGCTATCACACCAGAAGGAAAATTTAGAGTAAAAGCATTTAATAAAGCATTAAATACATTTACTAATGCCACCCAGAATAATGCTTCCAATATGACCTATGGGGCCAGTGTTTTGTACACCCAAAATTTCAATAGCCTAAAAGATATTTTTAAAAGAAAGAAACCTAAAAAGAAAATTGATAATAAAGAATTAATAATGAAGAATTAATAATGAAGGAATAACACTTCTTGTACAGCGTAATAAGAAAAACGTGATCTCCCCATCATTTATCGAATAAACTCAATCCATAATAGTGAAATGAAAATGATATCCTTAGTTTTGTGATTGCATGATTATTGACTGTATCATACCAGCTTACAACGAAGAAAATTCTATCCCTCTAGTTCTTCAGGCAATTCCTTCCGAATTGGTGAGAGAAGTAGTAGTAATAGATAATGCATCTACCGATAAAACGGCTTCTGTGGCTGCAGCCAATGGCGCGAAAGTACTTTCAGAGACAAGAAAAGGATACGGTTCCGCCTGTTTAAAAGGTATTGAATACATTCAATCGAAAGAAAAACAACCTGAAGTAGTAGTTTTTCTAGATGCCGACTACTCTGATTTCCCAGAGCAGATGCCCGATTTGTTACAGCCTATTCAAGATAATCAAATGGATATGGTGGTTGGTTCAAGAGCATTAGGAAATAGAGAGAAAGGGTCAATGACCATTCCGCAACTATTTGGAAATTGGTTAGCTACCCATTTACTCAAACTATTTTACGGGGCTAAATTTACAGATTTAGGACCTTTTAGAGCCATTCGATTTCCTTCATTGCTAGCACTAGATATGCAAGACACTAGCTTCGGTTGGACAGTTGAAATGCAAATAAAAGCCGTAAAACAAAAAATGAGCTACACAGAAGTAGCGGTAGATTACAGAAACAGAATTGGAGTCTCTAAGATATCAGGTACCATAAAAGGTGCTATCTTAGCAGGCTACAAAATTATTTGGACACTTTTGAAATACAGATAAATGGCAATTGCAGCATTAGTTGTTTATGGGCTAGCCCTTCTTTTTGTTTTTTTTTACAGCTTAAATCAATTACAGCTTGTATTTGCTTATTGGAAGCAGAAGAAAAAAAGAAAGCAAGTAGTACATGTTTCAGAACCAAAAGAATGGCCAACCGTCACCATTCAACTACCATTGTACAATGAACTGTATGTAGTAGAACGATTAATTGATTCCGTTTCAGAAATAGAGTATCCAGAAGGTAAATTAGAAATACAAATTCTAGACGACTCCAACGATGAAACTACGACGATCATTAGGGAAAAACTAAAACAATTAGGAGGTAAAGCACAGCATTTTGAATTAGTGATTAGACCAGAACGAGTAGGCTACAAAGCAGGCGCACTAAAGTATGGTTTAGAAAAAGCAAAAGGTGAATTTATAGCCGTATTTGATGCGGATTTTTTACCTAAAAAAGACTTTTTAACGAAAACAATTCCACACTTCTTTACTAATGATAAAGTAGGTGTCGTCCAAACCCGGTGGGAACACCTTAATAAAGACTACTCTCTCTTAACAAAGATACAAGCATTTGGCTTAGACGCACACTTTACTGTAGAACAAGTAGGTCGAAATACCAATAAACATTTCATTAATTTTAATGGAACAGCAGGTGTTTGGAGAAAATCGTGTATTCTTGATGCAGGAAACTGGGAAGCAGATACGCTTACCGAAGATCTAGACCTTAGTTACAGAGCACAAATAAAAGGATGGGAATTTGTCTACCTAGAAAATCAAGGTTCTCCAGCAGAACTACCCGCTACTATGACAGCTCTAAAATCTCAACAATTTCGTTGGAACAAAGGAGCAGCAGAAAATGTGCGTAAAAACTTGGCTCGTGTTACCAAAGCAAAGCTTCCTTTCAACACGAAAATACATGCCTTTTTTCACTTACTAAATAGTTCTGTATTTCTATGCGTTTTTACCATGGCCATGTTAAGTATTCCTATGTTGTTTGTAAAGCATTTTCATAAAGAAGAATTAGGCGTTTTGTTCGATTGGGCATCTTTGTTTTTACTGAGTTTTGTAATTCTGATGATGTTTTACGGAGCTTCCTTTTACAGAGTAACAGAGCATAAAAAAGGACGATTTCTTAAGTTGATCCGTTTTTTCCCAGTCTTTTTATCTATGTCAATGGGATTATCATTACACAATACCATAGCTGTAATAGAAGGTTATTTAGGTAAGAAGTCAGCGTTTATTCGGACACCTAAATTCAACCTGCTAGTCAAAACAGACAAATGGGAAAAAAACAGTTACCGAATTAAGAAAGTAGGTTTTGTAACCCTACTAGAAGCATTATTAAGTCTTTACTTTCTTGGAGGAATTGGACTCGCTTTCATTTTAGAAGACTACGGACTCATCCTTTTACATATTATGCTCACATTTGGTTTTGGTACAGTCAGTATCTACACCATGAAGCATGCCATGCAAGAATAAATGAATCTGCGGTTTCAACTTTCAGATAGTAGGTCTAACATAGGTTGGGCATTATTTTTAATCCTTCAGTTAGGCATTTATTTTACTTTTTCGACCTACATTCCAAGAGAACAAGCAGGGCTTACAGTTGCTGTTTTTGTATTACTCTTTGTGTGTTACTTCTATGTCTTACATAGAGTAGGTGTTTTTAAAAGCACATCCGTTAAAGAGAAGCATAGTCTATTTCGGCTACTTTTTGTTTTTACTATTCTATTTCGTGCCATTCTCTTATTTCATATCCCGTGGTTGTCAGATGACTTTTATCGATTCATTTGGGATGGAAACCTATCTTATCAAGGATTGAATCCTTTTATGTATCCACCCAATCAAATTGTAACAGAAGATTTTTTTACGACACCTTTTTCAATAGAATTATTAAACTCACCTCAGTTTTATACCGTTTACCCACCCTTTGGACAACTTGTTTTTTGGTTGGCCAATTTTGCGAGTGGAGGTAATTGGCGAATAGCTACTTTCATTCTTCAATTCATTACTTTTTGTTGTGAAGTAGGAACGTTGTTATTGCTAGTTCAGATCCTTAAAAAGCTAGAGTTAAATGTTAACAAAGTATTTATTTATGCCTTAAATCCATTGGTGATTGTAGAGTTTACGGGGAATACACATTCCGAAGGATTTATGATTTTTTTTACTTGTTTAGCTATTTATTGGTTAGTCAAACAACAAAACATACGTTCATCCATAGCGTTTGGATTAGCCGTTTGTTCCAAACTAATTCCGCTACTCATATTGCCTGCGTTTATTCAGTTTTTAGGGTTTAAAAAAACAATAGTTTATGGGTTAGTTACAATGAGTGTAGTAGTACTCAGTTTCATTCCTTTTTGGACGCCAGAATTTATCCTTAACTTTTTATCCAGCCTCAAACTGTACTTCAATTACTTAGAGTTTAATGCCAGTTTCTATTACCTTTTTAAATGGGCATCTTATGAAGTGAATGAGTATTCATTAATCATTTTGAAAGTTATCTTTTTATTGATAATAGGAGTTATTGTATTAGTGAATAAAGTGAAAAGCATTAAACAAGTGTTATTAACCGCTCTTTGGATGACTACTGCTTATTTATTGAGTTCACAATCGGTACATCCTTGGTACATCTGTTTTCCCTTATTTTTCTCTTTGTTTACAAATTATCGGTTTCCCATCGTCTGGACCTTCTTTTCTGTATTTACCTACCTCACTTATGGAAACCCTGAGATGCAACAAGTGCAAGCAGTTATGTGGGTAGAATATCCGATTGTAATAGGAGTTATGTTGTACGAAGTTGTTTTTCGAAAAAGATCAAGTGTCGGTGTCGCTTAAAGCGACACCGACACTTTTGTTCGTTAATTGACATTCTTTTCTTAAAATCTTACGGCCTTATAATCTAATAGTCTTCTTTCATTACACAATATTCATCCTTAAATTGCTACTCAAAATAAAGCAAGTAAAATGGAATACGCTGGCGTACTACTAAAGATGAATACTCAAATTGGTTCTCCAATCCAATACACCTTAGCCTTAGGTGAAGATCAAGTAGTAATGAACGATCTAATTGGTTCTCATGTACATCTCCAAGCAACAGGAACACAATGTTTGAATTGTGCCAGTACTCGTAAAAAACTGTATCGGCAAGGGCACTGCTACGACTGTTTTTATGAAATCCCTCAGACAGCTGACTGGATCATGAAACCAGAATTATCTAAAGCACATTTAGGTATTGAAGAAAGAGATTTAGAGTTTGAAAAAGAAGTACAGCTAAAACCTCATGTGGTGTACTTAGCTCTTTCGAGCGATGTGAAAGTAGGCGTAACCCGAAAAACTCAAGTGCCTACTCGCTGGATAGATCAAGGAGCGAATGCAGCATTACCCATAGTAGAAACCCCAAACAGATACTTGGCAGGAATTACAGAAGTCGCCTTGAAAAACTTCGTTGCAGACAAGACGAATTGGCGAAAGATGCTCAAGAACGATGTTGCTGAAGAAGATTTGATGGATGTAAGAGATAGCTTGCTACGTCATATTCCCGAGGAAGCTAAAGAGTTTGTAGTAAATGATGAAGAGTTAACATTGGACTACCCAATTGAGCGCTACCCTATAAAAGTAAAAAGCCTCAATCTAACTAAAACACCAGATTACAGCGGTAAGCTAGTCGGTATCAAAGGACAATACCTCATCTTCGATGATGACATTGTATTCAATGTAAGAAGTAACGAAGGGATAGTAGTTAATTTAGAAGTTTAGGCTCTATTATTTATTTCAATTCGTACACTTCTGACCTCTTACTAAAAAGTCGAACAGTGTAAATTAGAGAAAACGGCTTGAACAGAACCTATCAGGTTAATCGTGTAGAAAAGATAAAACCAGAGTAACATTCCATTTTAAAACCTTCATAAAATTACTAAATCAAGGAATATGACTCGAATAGGGATTATCTCTGACACACACAACTACTTAGATCCCATTATGCAAGATCATTTCAAGGACTGTGACCAAATATGGCATGCCGGAGATATTGGGGATTATTTAATTATTGAACAATTAGATCAAATAGCGCCTACAAAAGGAGTTTACGGAAATATTGATAATGGAAAGAGTAGAACAGAGCTTCCTGAATACCGCTTCTTCACAGTAGAAAAATTACGTGTATTACTAATTCATATTGCTGGCAATCCCAAAAGGTACGTCCCTAGAGTGAATCAATTAATTAAAAAATTAGACCCTCAATTATTAGTATGTGGGCATTCTCATTTAATTAGGGTAGAGAAAGATGACAAACACAATGGCATGGTGTACATAAACCCTGGTGCTGCTGGTAAGCATGGATTCCATAAAATGAAGACAGCTATTAATATGACGTTACACCAAGGGAAAATCACAGAAATGAAAGTGATAGAACTGGGGCTAAGAGGAAAAGTAGTAGATTAGTGTTTTGTTTGTAATCAATTTACCTGAACAACTATGAAAATATTAATAGCTACCCTTACCCTATTTCTATCTTTACATTTAGCCGAAGCCAAAAAAGATTTTTCTGGCATTGCTGAAACTCATCAAAGTGAGAGGGAACGTATTCTTTCTTTGTCAAAAAAAATCATGGAGGGACAAAAATCAAAAAACTACTACCAACTAACCGAAGAAGAAGCAAGCCCTTTGTTCTTATCTATGTTCACCATTCAGTTACAAGAAATGGCTTACGAAAAGCAGATTAAATTGATGTTTGGAGATTATATTTCTCAAAAATATTATTCTCATGCAAGAGCAATGTATAACAATACAGAATACACAGTTTACACTTTAGAAGCTACATTTTCTAAAGCTAAAAAAGTAGAGGTTGTAGTAAGTATAGACAAGGATGGAAAAATAGGCGGCTACAGATTAAACCCTTGGAGTAAGTAATACCTTACTTATTGGATAATCACTCTTTTGGTTTCTGTTCTATTAGGTGTTTTCAGTTGCAAAAAATAAAGCCCTGACTCTAGTTTATCTAAAGGAAGAGGGATAGTATTCGTAACGTCAGTGAGTGAATCATTAGCTCTAAAAAGTGCTTTCCCATTTAAATCGACTAACTGAAGGGTGACTTCAGCAGGAAGCACTTCATCACTTAGGTGAATAATTAGTTCTTCTACCATAGGGTTAGTTACTCTAAATAATTCGTTTTCGCTTATCTCTACTGGACATACTATTGCCGAATCAATATTAATTCGGCAATAAGACGGTATTCCATACCCTACTAATGTAGAATGGGTTTCTAAACTCCCCGCATTTTCTATTGCTTGTTTCAACTCCATATTGGTTAGTGTTGGGTATGCCTGCCAAAGAGCTGCTGCAAACCCTGCGATTAACGGAGAGGCGAAAGAAGTACCGTTTGCTGTACTAAGCCCATCTGATGGATCTAAAACAACAGTACTTTGCCCCATAGCTGAAATATTGGGTTTCAGTACTCCAGATATGGTAGGACCAACCGAGCTTAGTTGCCAGTACATTTCATTCGCATTTACAGCACCAACTGACAAAACAGAATCTACATCTGCAGGCATCGCCACGTACTTATTTACTGAAGCACCTGAGTTCCCTGCACTATTCACTAAAAGCATCCCTGTTCTGGTAGCTATTCTTGCTGCTTTTGAAATAAGGCTCGTATTCCCGTCAGTATCTGCATAGGTGTAATCAAAATAAATATCATCTAAATCGCCTTCATCTCCAAAATCGAAGTAACCTAGGGAAGTATTGATAATATCCACTCCTAAGCTATCTGCTTTTTCAGCTGCTAACAACCAAAAGATTTCTTCTACTGGGTATTCGCTACTTGCTTGTTCTGTTCTAAATAAATAAAAGAACGCCTTAGGTGCTGTCCCTAAATTATTGACTCCATCTTTTCCTGCTATTACTGATAATACTTGACTGCCATGAGCCCCATTATCGTACACATTGGTTTCATTATCTATAAAATCATAAGTTCCTAAAATCTGATTATTAGCTCGTAAGGAATCGAAACCCGTCATCACATCAGCATTTTCAAAACCTTCATCTATTACGGCTATGGTAATCCCTTGACCTTTTAGACCTGCTTTATGCATATTGTATGCTCCTAACATGTCTAGTTGAGGTAGGTTTTCTGTACTGCTCACAATAGTTCCTTTTTGAGCGGTCTCTAATTTTTGTTGTTGCTTTTTTCGTAAGGATAACTGATTACCATAATTAGAAAGAATCTGAACACTGTCTACAAAACTAAGCTGACCAATGGTATCTGCTTGTAAAGTATCTGCAAAGATTAAAGCCGCATTAAACCAATCCGATGTATTTCTGACATCCACACCATTCGTTATTAAAGAATCTACATAGGCAGGATCTACAGGTAAATCTAAACCTGTTAATGGGTACCCCTGATTGGCTCTTCTGTCAATGGCTTTCTGTGTTAAAAAATTGATAGGGTTACTTAAGGAATAGGGTGTACTAGTTTTATCTGTAAAATAAACTAAGTAATGATTTGACTGAGTAAATACTCGTTGCCCCAGTAAACATACTGTTATGATCAAAAGACTAATTCGTAGCATTGGTTTTTAGCTTTTGATGAAAGAAAGAGGAACTCTCTAGCTCTGTAATATAAGTTATCGTAAAATCTACTGTATCAATCAATGTTTCAATGATCTCATACTTCCTTTCGTCTTTAAACTTCTCAATTAAGCCAACATTTTTTGCGTATACCTCGTAAAAATTTATGGTATCCGAAATAGTTTCTATTTTCTTTTGAGATATGTACACCGTTTCATTGAAGGTAACAGAATCGTTTAATGCATACGGCTGACCTACCCATTTCACTTCATATTGTTCTTGGTTTTCGATGTTTTCATCGTTTCCATCCCAGTTTTTAGATTGACTCAAAGGGAATTCTAAACGCACGTAGCGAACGTTATCTTCTACTTTCACATATCGAAAAGGAGATAATTCTGATTTCCATACTGCTTGGGGTAAAACAGGATAAGTAATAGCTGCAGTAGCTTTTGAAAAACGATACAATGTATTAACTATTTTGTCGGTTGAAACTACTTGTTGATTAACAATTTCTTGTAGATCGTAGGTCGTATCTGTTTCTGACGATGTCCCTTTTGAGGCTTTGTTGACTTCGTAGACTAATGTATCTTCTAATTGTCTAATGATGTATTGTTCGGTCTGATCTTCAGAAAGCGTTACAAAATCTGTTTTGTTGCAGGCACAAAACACCGCGACATTAGCAAAGAAAAAAAAGAAATACTTATTCAATGATTTCAGCATCTGTGTATTAACCCTCAACAATCGTACCTAGACACTTGTTTATTCGTGACTTCTAAAATCAAAACTATCTTGAATCCACCCTCCTGCTATCACATCATCCCCTTCGTAAAAGACGGCTGCTTGACCTGGAGCAATGGCATCTACTTTTGAATGGAAATAGACCTTTATTTCATCTTCTTCTGTTTGCTTGATACTGGCAGGACTACCATCGTGATTGTAGCGTATCTTGGTGATGGTATCGTATTCTTTTCCTTGAAGAGAGGCGTATTTTCCAAAAATCAGTTTTTTGACTCTCATGGCATTTTTTGCCAATTCATCGATGGGACCAAGCACCACTCGGTTTGTCTCTTTCTGAATACCTGTCACATACGCAGGGTAACCCAGTGCAATCCCTAATCCTTTCCGCTGACCAATGGTGTAAAACGGGTAGCCTTCATGAGTACGAACTACTTCGCCATTGCTCAACACGAATTCTCCTCCTTTGACTCTCTCTTCTAATCCATCTACTCGGCGTTTCAAGAACCCTCGGTAATCGTTATCGGGCACAAAACATATTTCGTACGATTCTGACTTAGTGACGAGACTTACAAAGCCACGTTCAGTTGCCATCTCTCTAATTTGAGTTTTCTTTAACTGTCCTAATGGTAATAAGGTACGACTCAAACTTTCTTGAGATACTCCCCATAAAGCATAAGACTGATCCTTGTTCGTATCTACTCCTTTAGAAATGACATATCGTCCATTTTCTTGTCTTACTTGAGCATAATGACCGGTGGCTATGAACTCACATCCTAGTTTGTCGGCTCTTCGTAATAGTGCATCCCATTTAATATGTGTATTGCATAACACACAGGGATTGGGGGTTCTTCCTGCTAGGTATTCGTCTGTAAAATAGTCTATGACATAGTCACCAAATTCGTTTCTGATGTCGAGTATGTAATGCGGAAACCCTAGAGAAACGGAAATTTCACGGGCATCGTTTATGGAATCTAAGCTACAACAGCCTGTTTCTTTTTTACTACCCCCTGAAGAGGCATAATCCCATGTTTTCATGGTCATACCTATTACTTCATACCCTTGTTCATGAAGTAATACGGCAGCAAGGGAACTATCTATCCCTCCACTCATTGCCACTAAAACACGTCCTTTTTTACTCATCACACTATTTGAAAAGACAAAATTACATCTTTTCAAACGAAATATGTAATAAGAAGGTTCTTACTTGATTTTTAATTTTAGTACTAACGGTAGATGATCTGAATATCCTCCTGCGTACTTTCTACCAACATAGGTTTTGTTGGGTTTGTATTCTCTGTAGCGTTTATGGAAGAAAAGCATCCATTCTTCTTTCAATACTCGAACTCCATCTCGGTCTGTACTCAATCCACTATCGGTAGCAATGACGGAAGGAGAAACCATCATTTGATCTAAAAAGCCCCAATCTCCTCGGTAGTTATGTGTCCCCCCTCCTATTTCTTCTTTTTCTGCTACTAGATTGTATAATCCATCTTCTGGCTGTGGCCATTCGTAGGTAGAACGCAATACATTAACAATACTTTTTTCAAAGGGGTAGTCGTTAAAATCTCCCATTACTATGATTTTAGCGTTTTTATCTTCTTTGTAAATCAGATCTATCTTATTTCTAAGTGTTGTTGCTGCCTGTAAACGCTTGGGTTCGGTCTCTTCCTTTCCTTCTCTTCGGGATGACCAGTGGTTTACAAAAAAATGAATTCTCTCATCTGCTGCTGTAAATCCTTTTACATACAAAATATCTCTAGTCGTTAATGTACGGTCGAATGGAAAACTGACAGTTATTGCCTCGTAGTGATCTACGGCAAACACACTTTTCTTGTACAAAAACCCTACATCAATTCCTCGTGTATCAGGACTTTGTTCATGGACAATTCCATAACCCGCATTTTTCAACCTTCTGGTATTAATAAGATCTTCTAACACTCGTTTATTTTCCACCTCCGCTAACCCTATGAATGCAGGCAACTTCTTATCTGAAGCAGCTATTACTTTAGACAGTTTAGATTGTTTATCAAAATAACGTTCGGTATCCCACCTTTTTTCACTGTATGGTGTAAAGTCGTCGTCTCTGGTAAGAGGGTTATTAATGGTATCAAAAAGATTTTCTACGTTATAAAAAAGGGTAGTTAGCTTATCGCCAGGGTGAAGTTCTTGCATTTTTTCTTTTGGAAAATTATTGGGTTGACAGCTAACTAAAAAAAGTAAGCAACTGTACTTGATTATTTTATTTTTAAACATGAGTGATGAACGAACTAATTAAAACCAGCTTTTAGAACTGCTTCTGGTTTTCTTTACACCCATTACGCCTAATAGACCTCGCATCAATTCTCTTGCTACGGTTCTACCTACTTGACGGACCATGGTGTTTTTACTCATTTGTTCTACAAAGCTAGGCTCTGCTTTTTTACGTCTGGTAGATGTTTTTTTGGCTTTTTCTTGTACTTTCTTGATTTCCTCTTGCTTCTCTTCTGAAGCTGCTTCGTCCATCTTTCCCTTTAAGATTTCGTAGGCGCTTTCTCTATCTATTTCTTGGTTGTATTCTTTCACTAATTTAGAATCACTTACTAGCGTATCTATTTCTTTTTTACTTAAGATATCCATTCTAGATAACGGAGCTCTCAACAAAGTGGCTGCCAACATGGTTGGAATTCCTTTTTCATTCAAAGCTGTAATCAAGGCCTCTCCTATTCCTAAAGAAGTAAGCACTTCATCGGTTTTGTAATAATCACTCAACGGATAGTTTTCAGCCGTTTTCTTAATAGCCTTTCTGTCTTTTGCTGTAAATGCTCTTAGTGCATGTTGTATTTTAAGCCCTAACTGTCCTAAAATATCATCTGGAATATCTTCTGGATTCTGCGTACAAAAATAAATACCTACTGCTTTTGAACGGATTAATTTAATAATGGCTTCCAACTGATCTAATAAAGCATCGGATGCTTCTTCAAAAACCAAATGTGCTTCATCTATGAAAATAGCTAGCTTTGGTCTATCCATATCTCCTTCTTCTGGAAAAGAATGGTAGATTTCAGACAATAGACACAGCATAAAAGTGGAAAATAGTTTAGGCCTATTTTGGATATCTGTTAACCGAATAATAGAAATCATCCCTCTCCCCTGATCATCGAAACGGACAAGGTCGTCTACATCGAACGAAGGTTCACCAAAAAACGTATCTGCTCCTTGTTGTTCCAATTCGACTATGCTTCTCATAATAGCCGCCACTGATGACGAAGCTATTCTTCCGTACTCTTCTTCTATTGCTTCTTTCCCATCTGAATTCAGGTATTGTAAGGTCTTTTTAAAATCTGATAAATCTAATAAGGGTAATTTATTATCATCACAGTATTTAAAAATAATAGTCGTAATCCCTGATTGGACATCGTTCAATCCTAAAATCTTAGAAAAAAGAACAGGGCCAAACTCTGAAATGGTCGCTTTTAGCTGAACTCCTTTTTCATCCGAAATACTCAACAGTTCTACTGGCATCGCTTCTTCTTGGTACGGAATACCAATAGCCGAATGCCTTTTCTCTACGTGTTTGTTCGTCCCACCTTCTTGTGCTAAACCACTCAAGTCACCTTTTAAATCCATCAACAAAACAGGTACTCCTTGTTTAGACAGTTGTTCTGCCATCACTTGCACTGTTTTTGTTTTCCCTGTACCAGTAGCTCCTGCTACTAAGCCGTGTCTATTTCCT
>JBGCEI010000103.1:0-29485 GCA_045106295.1 Cyclobacteriaceae bacterium | reverse complement strand
AACAGTGTATCTCCTCCAGTAAAGAATAGTTGAACCGTAGCCCCACTTACCCCAATATTTGCAATATCTTCATTCGCATCCCCAGAAATAGTTAACCTAACAAACACACTATCTTTATCCGTAATACTACCATCCACTACCAGTAGTTTCTGTTGACTGGGCAACGGAAGTTCGACTACCTCTTCGCAAGAAAGAAAGAAGGGTACAATTAGAAATGAAAAATAGTGTGTGCTTTTGCTGTTCATAAAAATCGTAACAATAAAAAAGACTATCCTGTTCATTTTCATATTGACAAAGAATCTTTTATCAATATGAAAATGCATTAAACTTAAAAATTCTTTACCCCTGCTATCACTTCTGCATACACTACGGCTGAAGCATTAAAGTAACCTAGCGCAAATTCACTTGTAGAACCTACTTTACGCACATTCCCTATCAAAGGTGCAGGTGGGGAACTGAAAGGGGAACCTTGATCAGCTGTATTATTAAACAAGATTTCTAAAAAGGAAAAATATTCTTTACTAATGGATAACTGTTCGATACTCATTTTATCACCTAACTCTAAAAAATCATTATCTAAGGTAATTTCGTCTACTTCATTCCCATCGTATAAATCATCATCAGAAATAGCAATATCATTAGGTATATTTCCTAATACGCCATTAACATAATATAACCACCTATAATAATCTTCTTGTTCTTGAACATCAGTTGAGGTAAAATAGATTTCATACTTTGTCTCTCCATCTTCCTCTACATCTCCCCAATACGCCGTATCAATAGGAGGTACAGCTTTTAATAGTTCAGGATCAGATATGTATTGATCTCCGTTAGCTAACGTGATTTCTATGTGATAGCTTCTATCTATTATTCCAGAGTCTGGGTATGAGTAAACTCCAGGACTTGATTCCGCTAACAACGCATCTAAGCCCATATCACTCTTTAAACGTACGGTAGCTCCAGTCTCCAAAGAAGTAGCTGCATCACTAAAGTATGGAGCTGTTCTACTAATTCTAACCACAGTAGAATCGTGATCTGTAATCCGTCCATCTACTACTATATTTTCTCCTTCATTAGGCACTTCGAAATCTTCCAACACGTCTTCACATGAAGCAAAAAACAGTAAAGTGAATACACTTACTAAATAAACCGAAGTAGATCTTAAACCATGTTTTTGTACGTTCATCATCTAAAATTTAAAGTTGTAACTGATAGAAGGAATAATTGACCCAAAAATAGATAACCTTACAGCTTCTGTTAACTGAGCATTATCTTCATTTTGTCTAAAATAAACCGAATACGCATTTTTCCTTGCGTAGATATTGTACAAGCCTATCACTAAACTACTCTCCCATTTTTGCTCTGGTTTCTTTTTTGGGAAATCGTGTATGGCTGAAAAGTCTAGTCGGTGATAAGCAGGTATCTTTCCATTGTTTCTATCTAAATAAACGGGATTGGTTCTTCCTTCGTACTCCCATTTTCCTACTGGAAGCGTAACAGGTCTTCCTGAAGCAAATACAAAGTTAGTAGCGAATTCCCAGTTTTTAGATACTTTGTATGAAGCAGAAATAGCTAAATCATGTGTTTTATTCCAATTGGCAAAATACCACTCTCCATTATTGATTTTTTCTTCAAAAGTAGGCCCATTATCCGTTTTTAATACCGTTCGAGACAAGGTATACGCAATAAATCCATTGAATTTTCCTTTCTTTTTAGAAAGCATCAACTCTAATCCGTATGACCGTCCTTTCCCTACCAGCAATTCTGTTTCAAGCGACTCATTTAAAAATAAGTCTGCACCAGGTTTATAGTCTAATACATTCTTTGTTGATTTATAGTACGTTTCCACAGAGAGCTCAACTGTATTGTCTTTAAAATTCCTAAAGTACCCAACTGCAAACTGGTCTGCATGTGCAGGATCTATGTACTCACCACTAGGCGTCCACACATCTACAGGAGTAGCAGAAGTGGTATTAGAAACCAAGTGAATGTATTGATACATTCTATTGTAACTCGCTTTTAAAGAACTTCTTTTATTGATCTGATAGCGAGCACTGAAACGAGGAGCTAAGCCTTGAAAAAAGTTTTTGTAATTCTCTCCTTTACCGTAGTTAACTGTACCTACTATATTGTCTTCTGTTCTTGGAGCACCTTCTTTGTATTGAAAAACAGAATTCTTTCCGTACCTGTGAAAAGTAGAATATCGTAATCCATAATTTAAAGACAGTTTCTCATTTACTTTCTGCTCGTTACTTACATAGATAGCAGGTTCCAAAGCAAACTCTTTCTCTAATTCTCTTGTGTTAAAGTTTCCATCTGATTTTGACTCAAAATTTCCAGGGCTAAAACGATAATAAACAGACTGAATTCCAAAATGTAGTGTATTATCTGGATTGATGTAGTAGTTAAAATCAGCCTTTGCATTCCAAGTAGTGATTTTCGACGTCCATTCGAATTCATTTACACCATCTGGTACTCCTAATGAATAATTATAATTACTATAAACCAACGAATAGTTAGAAAACAATTTATCATTGAATACATGATTCCAGCGTAGTGTACTAGTGATATTCCCCCAGTTAAAACCAAAATCAGAACCAAACTTAAATACATCTCTTCCAAAATAACCTGATAAAAACAATTTGTTATTGTCGTTTATCCGGTAATCTATTTTTGTGTTTAAATCATAGAAATACACGGTATTATCTGTTTCTAAAAATGGTTTAGCTAAAACATCTCCATAGGTTCTTCTTCCTGCAATTAAGAAGGAACTCTTATCCTTTACAATAGGCGCTTCCAACGTCAATCGACTAGAGATAATCCCTATTCCACCATTTCCTGCAAATCTCTTTTTATTACCATCTCGCTGCCTTACATCCAATACAGAAGAAAGCCTTCCCCCATATACGGCAGGAATCCCTCCCTTGTATAACTTCACATCTTTTACTGCATCGGTATTGAAGGTAGAAAAGAAACCAAAAAAGTGAGACGAATTATAAACAGGTGCTTCATCCAGCAATACCAAGTTCTGATCCGTATTTCCACCTCTTACATTAAATCCAGATGCCCCTTCTCCTACACTACTCACCCCTGGTAACAGCTGAATACTTTTAATGACATCTGCTTCTCCAAATACCTGTGGAATCTTTTTTATGGTCTCCACATCCATTTCTACGGTACTTATTTCTGTACTGGTTACGTTCTTATCTTTCTTCTCTCCTGTTACCACCACTTCTTTTAGCAGTTTTGTTTCTACTGTCATATCAGCATCTTGTTTGATGTTTTGGGTAGCCTTCAGCTTAAACTCTTGCTTCTCGTAACCAAAAGACTGAATCACCAAGGTATATTCTCCGGCAGGAATGGTCAACGAATAAAACCCATAAACATTGGTGGTAGTGGCTGCTTTTGTTTCTTTGATGTAGACTGTAGAACCAATCAGATCTTCTCCATTGGAGTTATCCTTCACATAGCCACTAATGGTTACTTTATTTTGAGAAAAACAGAAGCTTGGGATAAGTACTACTGCTAAGAAAAAGAGTTTGATTCGTATCATGTGCCAATAAGTTCCTTCAAATCTACAAAAAAAGTCCATGTGATTCTACGACTTGATCCAAACAAGTCAATTTCTTACCTTATGTCAATAAAATAAAATACGCCATGCATATCCATTACATACAACACGTTCCTTTTGAAGGAATAGGTATCATAGACCACTGGATTACTGAAAATAAGTACACAAAAAGTGGGACTAAACTGTATGAAACAACTCATTCATTCCCCTCCATGGATGAATTCGATGGCTTAGTAGTGATGGGCGGACCAATGAATATTTACGATCACGACGAACATCCTTGGTTGCCACAAGAAAAAGCATTTATTCTACAAGCCATTGAAGCAAAGAAAAAAATAATCGGTATTTGCCTAGGCGCTCAGCTAATAGCTGATTTATTAGGAGCTGAAATCACAGCCAATCCACACAAAGAGATTGGTTTCTTTCCTGTTTCTCTAACAGCAGAAGCAGCTACTATCGATTTCTTATCTCAGCTACCACAAACTTTTACTACCATGCATTGGCATGGCGATACGTTTAGTTTACCGAAAGGTGCTACTCACATTTTTGAGAATGACACCTGCAAAAACCAAGGTTTCTTATACCAGAAACATGTACTGGGTTTGCAATTTCATATGGAAACTACAGCTAATTCTCTGGAAGACTTATTGACAAACTGCGAGCACGAATTAAAGGAAGAAAGCCCTTTTATTCAGTCAGAAGAGGAAATAAAAAAGCATGTAACAAATCTGGAAGACAACCAGCGTTACATGCTTTCTTTATTAAACTCGTTTTTCTATTCCTCTTTCGAGGAATAGCGCGTTACGTTCGTTATTTACTTACGAACGTATAGGCTTTCATACCGTGTTCTGTTAGGTCAAGACCTGTTAATTCCTGTTCTTTAGATACTCTAATTCCAATACTTACTTTCACTAAGTAAAAGATAATAGACGTAGCTATAAAAGAAGCTGTTACAGAAGCAAAGAAACCAATTAGTTGTATCACCAATTGACTAATCCCTGCTTTATCTCCAAAGATACCTACACATAATGTTCCAAAGAAACCACAGACTAAGTGTACAGAAAGTGCTCCTACAGGATCATCTATTTTTAAGGATTCAAACATAAAAATAGACGGTACCACTATACCTCCTGCTATACCACCGATTATGATGGCTTCTATAAACGACATTTGGTCTGCACCAGCTGTAATGGATACTAAGCCTGCTAATATACCGTTTAGTAGCATACTTAAATCAAAACTTCCACCTATAAAGTAAATTACAAAGTGAGCGACTACCCCTCCTGCAGCTCCAGAAATCATTGTTATTACAATTACTTTAGCGACATCAGCCATTGTATTATCTTCTAACGACAACGAACCTCCGTTAAAACCAATCCAACCAAACCATAATAAAAAGGCTCCAATAGTAGCTGAAGACATATTGTGCCCCGGTAAAGGCAATACTACTTTACCATTAAACTTACCTAATCTAGACCCTAGTTGTGCAACTGCTGCTAAAGCTGCTGCTCCTCCTACACTATGTACTACAGTACCTCCAGCAAAATCGTGGAAGCCTAAACCAGCTAACCAACCGTTACCCCATGTCCAGCTACCGATAATAGGGTACACTAAAATCATGAATAAAAAAGCAAAAACTATAAATGCACTTAATTTAATACGCTCTGCCACCGCTCCAGATACAATGGTAGTAGCCGTTGCAGTAAATAATGCCTGATAAAAGAAAACTGACCATCCAGAAAGTCCCGCTCTTTCTAAATTTAAACGCTCCAAGCCAAACCCTTTAAACCCTACTACACCTAATGAATCTTCTGTAAATCCAGGATATAAGAAGTTATACCCTATAATATACGTAAGGAAAGCAATACAAGGTACCAAGGCATTCTTGTACAATACGTTGGTTGTGTTTTTTGAACGAGTTAAACCCGTCTCCAACATAGCAAAACCAAGGTGCATCATAAATACCATAAATCCTGCTACGACAATCCATAGGTTATCTATTTTGTATGTGTTCTCGTCAATTAATACTTTTGAGCTCTTAATTGCTCTAACAATGGCTTGAGCGCCTGTTGTAGTTTTTGTCGCTTCAGCGACAAGGAAAGTAATCCAATTCATAAAATGTAAATGATTAATTGTTAGTACTGTATTATTCTATTGTTATTGAGTTTTCTATAGAAGAAATAAATAATCTACCATCACCTGGTAAACCAGTGTAAGCAGCTTCTTTGATACATACTACTACTTCTTGTAATATGTTATCTGCTATCACCACCTGAACTTCCATAATATCCATATTGACAACTTGATCAGTAGATCTACCTCTGTAAGATACAGTTTGAGTATCTGACTTGTCGATCCGTTGACCATTGAAAAATGTAAAATATTCTACTCCGATTTCTTGAAGAGCATTGCTTACTTCTTCAAATTTTTCGGTACGTATAATTGCTTTTATTAATTTCATTAACCTCTAATAAGTTAAACACATCCAGTAAAAAGAACGGTTTGTCGTTTTTTAGTTTTAATTTTTTTTAAATATGATATTTATTTCATTAAAATTACCTACTTTTTCGGTAAATATTAAAAATTTTCAGATTAATGACAGTAGAACAAATCATTTGGACTCCCAAAAACCAATGGGAGATGGTACTCGACCAAGGACTGGAGGAGTCAGCACAACTAGTCTTAGCATTTGGTAGCAGAAGTCTTTTAGAAGACGACGTACTATATGCTGAACTATCCTCATTGTATCCTAATGCCGAGTTAGTGAGCTGTACCACCGCAGGGTCTATCTTACAAGATGAGGTGCTAGACGATTCCTTAGTAGTAAACGCCATTCATTTTGAAAAAACAAACTTACGTGTAATAGAATTGCCTTTAACAGGTAATACCTATTCTACAGCCAAAGAACTTTTCAGTAGCTTAACAGCCGATAACTTACAACACATCATGCTTTTTA
Organism: Cyclobacteriaceae bacterium; assembly: GCA_045106295.1. Classification (GTDB taxonomy): domain Bacteria; phylum Bacteroidota; class Bacteroidia; order Cytophagales; family JAAEPT01; genus WTJX01. The sequence goes on along the minus strand of JBGCEI010000103.1, from coordinate 22,958 downwards.
CCGATGGTACATTTACCAACGGTACAGAATTGACTTTAGCAATAGACGAAACATTAACTGGAGTGACCGTAAACGGTGGTTTCGCTGCTGATGGAATTACTGCAGAACGAACTTTAATAGGTTTAAACAATCCTCCAAAAGAGAGTAAGATGGTTGCCGTTGGTTTGTATGGAACAAGCTTAAAAATAAGTAGCGACGTCGGTTCTGGTTGGAATACATTTGGTGTAAAACGTCAAGTAACAGAATCTAGCTCCAATATTGTAACAGGTATTGAAGGAGCACCTGCGCTAGACTTATTCGAATCGTTCTTAGGTACCTTATCCGACGAACTCCCTTCTTCAGGGATGTTAATTCCTATTGGACTTATCGATGATAATTCTTTTGATATTACCATGGCAGGTCTTGTAGATGTAGATAGAAGAAATAAAAGTTTAATCTTTAATCAAAATATTCCAGAAGGTTCGTCTATGTATTTTATGAAGGCAGATACTGATTCACTCGTTTTAAAAGCTGGAACAGCCGCCAGTCAATGTTTAAAGAAATTAAAAGAAGTAAAACCAGAATTTGCTTTCCTAGTAAGCTCGTTAGGTAGAAAAATGACCATGCGACAATGGACTGAAGACGAATTAGAGGAAATAAACACACAATTAAGTGGTGAAATACCAATTAGTGGTTTTTATGGGCACGGAGAAATAAGCCCACATAGAAAATATAGATCTGGAGAAGTCCACAGTCACTGCATTGCTGTGACACTTTTTTGTGAATTATAAATAAAATCAGCTTTAAAAAAATAAGTAAATGGGTATTTTATCATCTATTGTAAATAGAAAAAGAGTAAACGAAACAGATTCATACAACAGAGTTTTTAGACGCCAAATCCGTAAAATATTTGGTGACAACCCTGTTATTCCACCAGATTTTGAAGAATTATTTGAAAAAGTAAATGAGACCTATCATGATTTTGAGAAAGATAGAACCTTTCTTCAAAACACTACTGATATTAGTATCAAAGAGTTGCGTCACTTGAATGATGACCTCCAGCAAAACAAGCAAGATTTATCAAGTACACAAGATAAATTAGAGGAGTCTAAGAAGCTCTCTGCTATGTCAGAAGAACTTCAACAGTCAAATACTGAACTTCAGGCTAAGCAAAAAGAGATTGCCGCAGCATATGATGAACTAAAAGATGCGCAAAGTCAACTGGTCTTATCCGAAAAAATGGCATCACTTGGTCAGTTAACTGCTGGAGTGGCTCATGAAATCAACACTCCTCTGAGTGTAATCAATGGTTCTATTACAAACTTAAACGATTCGCTTATCTCTGTAGTAAATGATATGCCAGCTTTTTTTAAGACACTTCCTGCAGATCATGAAGCGCTATTCATGGAAATGGTAAAAATATCTGCAGAAAACACAAAAGGTGAGACTCGATCTACGAAAGAAGAACGAGAAGTACGAAAAACAGTTACTGAACTACTAGAGAGTAAAAACGTACCTGATGCTAGAGGGATTGCACGAAGCATTGTACGTGTAGGTCTTCAAGATGACATAGATAAGTTCATTCCTATCTTCGAATCAGGAGAAAGCGATGGTACAGTAGAGATGGTATTACGAATGGGTAAACTACAATCCAACGTAAACAACATGTCTATTGCTGTAAGTAAAATGCAGAAAATTGTTTATTCACTGAAGAACTACTCCCACTTCCAAACAGACGAGATAGCCGAAGAAATAAACATCATAGATGGTATAGAAAATGTATTAGTACTCTATCAAAACAAGATGAAATTAGGTGTGGAATTAACACGAAATTACGAATCAGAAAAAGTAACTGTTGTCTGCCTACAAGATCAGTTAGATCAAGTATGGACCAATATTATACATAATGCTGTTCAAGCAATGGATTACCAAGGAAGCCTAACGATTGGTGCTGGTTACGAAGGTGAAAATACGGTTGTCACCATACAAGATAGTGGACCAGGAATTCCAGAATCAGCTCTTAAGAAAATTTTCGATCCTTTCTATACCACTAAATCTCAAGGAGAAGGCTCTGGTTTAGGCTTACCTATTTGTAAAAAGATAATAGATAAGCATGGTGGAGCACTGGAAGTGGACTCAGTTCCAGGGAAGACAGTCTTTAAAATTTCTTTACCTACTAAAGGGGAAAAAATCTCATTAGAAAACGATAAAGATGAAAATTAATTCACCGAGAAAATTCGCTAAGTAGTCTAACTAATGCAACATTTTAAGTGGTTATCTAGTAATAATAGGTAGAACCACTTAAATTAGTAATTAAACATACTTATCATGGGTAAAAAAGCTATCGTTTGTGTTGATGATGATCGCACAGTATTAAAAACATTAGAAGAACAATTAGAACGTATTTTCGGAGGAAAGTATGTCTACGAAGTGGCTGAAAGTGGTGCTGAGGCACTAGAATTAATTGCTGACTTAGTAGAAGAAGGATATGCTCCTGTTACCGTTATATCTGATTGGAGTATGCCTGGGATGAAAGGAGATGAATTTTTAGCTCACCTACACAGCAAATATGATGATATAGTAAAAGTACTTTTAACAGGGCAGGCGCCAGAAGATGCCATCAAAAGAGCATACGATGCTGCTAAACTAGATCATTACATCCAAAAGCCATGGAAAATGGAAGATCTTAAAAAGAGATTGTCTCATTTAATTTAACCTTTATTAACTTTAATAGTTCCCTATGAAGTCTAAACCTGTGATTATTTGTGTGGATGATGAAAAAACAGTATTAAGTACATTAGAAGAACAACTCTTGAGTAGTTTAGAAGATGAATTTGATATTGAAATAGCAAGTAGTGGGGATGAAGCGTTAATTTTATTTAAAGAATTAGAAGAAGAAGGACAAAAAGTAGCTACCATCATTTCTGATCAAATTATGCCTGGTTTAAAAGGAGATGAATTGCTTATAAAAATTCATGAAACAGATCCAGAAATACCAAAGATACTACTAACAGGGCAAGCAAGTCTTATTGCTATACAAAATGCGATAAACAAAGCTAACTTATACCGATACATTAGTAAGCCATGGGAGATGAATGATCTGATCCTAACGGTAAAACAAGCGGCTAAAAGCTTCCTCGCAAAACAACAAATAGCATCTGCAAACGAACAAATAGAGACCTCTAATGAAAATATTAAAGTTTTAAAAAAGGTTAATATTTCTACTCGTAAACTATCAGCCATTGTCGATATGAAACAATTAGCCGATAGCTATTCTTCTATCGTGCTAAACGACGTAGGTGTAGAAAGGTGTCTTATTTTTGATTCAAAAAAAGATAAGCTATATATACTACACGGAGAAGATAAAACGAATAACGAAAAGCTTCAAGAACAGATTAAAAGTAATAGCAAAGAGTTAATCGAAAAATACAAGAATTACCTAGACCCTACTAAAGATTTCAAAGAAGGAGATTCAATTGCTTTTTTACCGCTTTCTAGTAAAAATCGTTTTTTTGGTTTTGCTCTAATAGCCAATGAAAATAGAGAGTCAATATCTGAAAGTCAGTTTGAACTATTTAAAATTATCACCAAACAACTAGCCGTTTCTCATGAAACAGCTAAACTCTATAGTGATATAGAAACGCAAAGGAGGCTGATTGAAATAAGAAACACCAATATCTCTAATAGTATTGATTACGCTAAAAAAATACAAACTGCTTTACAACCGTCTACTGTAGAAATAGAAGATACGTTTGCAGATTACTTTGTTTGGAATAAACCAAAAGACTCTGTAAGTGGTGACTTCTATTCTTTTATAGACACTGGTAATCACTTCTTTACTGTTTGTTCAGATTGTACTGGCCATGGAGTTCCTGGTGCATTAATGACTATTATTGGTAGAATGGCTATTAGAGAGCTCGTATTAAGTAATGGAGTAACTGATCCTGCTATTCTATTAGAACGACTTGACCAAAGAATCATTGATTTATTCCATAAATATGGAGTTTCTGATATACGAGATGGAATGGATATTAGTATTGCTGTGTACAATAAGGTATCAAAAAAAATGTCCTTTTCAGGAGCTAAATCAAATGCTTTGTTAATAAAAGACAAAGAGCTTTACAGAGTAAGAGGTGCTAAATACGAAATAGGAGATATTGCATCCAACAACTTAACTGAAAAATACCAATCTATTGATTTAGATCTCAAACAAGGAGATAAGTTATACCTATTTACTGATGGGTACCAAGACCAGTTTGGAGGTGACAATAAGAAAAAACTAGGCCTTAAAAAAATGTGTGACCTCATTTTCTCTAGTCAAGATGAATCAATGGCACAACAAAAAGCTATTCTAGAGAACTTCTATAACGAATGGAAAGGTAAAAACCATCAAATAGATGATATCCAATTGATTGGAATTACTATTTAATCACTTTCATTAAAATCAACTCTTCTACCTCACAAAATCAGGATGGGCACCGTCCTTTTCTGATAGCAACGGGTTGTCAATAGGCCAATCGATTCCAAACAAAGGATCGTTCCAACGAATGCCAGCTTCTTTTCCTGGTGAGTAAAAAGCAGATACTTGGTAGTTTACTTCTACAAGATCAGTCAAGGTCAGAAAACCGTGCGCAAAGCCTTCTGGCACATACAACATCTTATGGTTCTCATCAGATAGTTCTACCGCTATGTGTTCACAGTATGTAGGTGAGTCTTTTCGGATGTCAATAATTACATCTAATATCTTCCCTTTGGTTACCCGAATCAGTTTAGACTCTTCAGCACCTTGTGTCTGAAAGTGCATCCCTCTCAATATTCCTTTTTCAGTACTGCGAGACATATTCGTTTGTACAAAATTAGTTTGTAAGCCATGTTCAGCAAATTCGTTGGCACAGAACGTACGAGCAAAAAAGCCTCTTTCATCACCTCTTGTCACAGGGTCTATGCTATACGCTCCTTTGAGTTTGGTTTCTGTAAATTTTAGATTGCCCATGTTACTTTATTTTTACGTGCAATAGCCGTGTATTCAGCTATCTGTTCTACTCTTTTTGTAAACAGTTGCTTGTCTTCCTGTGCCTGATATCCCTCTACCGTAAAACGTATCGTTTCAGAAAAATCTAACTGAGGTAACCAACCTAGTAAATTGGCTGCTTTTGTAATGTCTAATTTCAAGAAATGAGCTTCATGAAATGTCTTCGCCCCATCACTCTGAGCTACGTGATACTGAATAGCTGTATGTTTCTCTATTTCTTTTACAATATCCAACACACTATAGTGGGTATACGTACTCGGACCATAATTCCATGATCCTGCATACTCTTTTGATTCGCCTAACAATATCCCTAATTGTAAATACCCGGAAAGAGGTTCTAACACATGTTCCCATGGTCTGGTGGCCTCAGGATTGCGAATGTCTACAACCGAATTGGAGTCAATATTTTTAAAGATATCGGGGATTAATCGGTTATCAGACCAATCTCCTCCTCCTATTACATTTCCTGCTCGTGTGGTCGCAATAGCGAAAGGTGCTTCATGAAAGATCGTTTCTTGGTAGGTTTTCACTATTAATTCGGCACACGCTTTAGAAACAGAATACGGATCTTTACCTCCCAATTCATCGCTCTCTTTGTATCCCCAAACGACTTCTTTGTTCTCGTAACATTTATCACTCGTAATGATCACCAACGACTTCAAGTTCTGACATTCTTTGACTGCCTCCATTAAGTTTGCCGTTCCTATGATATTGGTGTTGAACGTATTTAATGGATCTAGGTAAGAATCAATCACTAAAGCCTGTGCTGCTAGGTGAAAAATATAATCCGGTTGCACTTTCTTGATTTCTTGTTTCAAACGGTCAGCATCGTTTACGTCTGCATAGGTTTGATTCATTTTTGATTCTAGCTCACACCTTACAAAGTTATCTTGGTCATTTTTGGGTTCCAACGCATAGCCATAGACTTCTGCCCCTAAATTGAGTAACCAAATGGTTAGCCATGATCCTTTGAAACCGGTATTTCCTGTAACAAATACTTTCTTGCCTTTGTATTTACTTAGTAATGTGCTCATTCTTTACTTAAAAAGTGAAATATATTCAATGCCTCAGAATAGAATTTTGAATTGCCTTCAAAAGGTATTTTCTGTTTAATTTTTTGTGAGGAAATAGCTACAGGAGGACGTGGCTGAGATGCATCCTCTTTATTCGTTTGTATCTCTATTTCCTTATCGTACGTTTCTTTATATGCCTTTTGCACTTCCTTCGCCACATCTAATAACGAGTATGCCTGTTCACTACTTAAGTTATACACCTCATTTTCAGGAACTGACTGAGATAATTCATGAATCACTCGACAGACGTCTCCCATCCAAATAAAGTCACGTGAAGCTAATCCATTACCTTTGAGTACAATCTTTTGTTCAGTGAAAGCCATTTTACTCAGGTCATTCAAAATTAAGTACCATTTGGAAGAAGCATAGTCTTTTGGGCAACCGTAACTATTAGACAGTCGAATAATAGAATAAGGAATTCCGTTCGTTTTATTAAACTGCTTTACATAGTATTCAGCAAACAAATGTGTAGTTCCATAGTCGTTCATTGGGACTAGCTCTGTTTCTTCCGTGATCTCTCCACTGTATTTTCCATACACATGAAAAGTAGAGAAATAAATAAAGTGCTTAGGTGGATTATCCTGTATAGACTCTAATATATTTCGGGTTCCCAAAGCATTTACTTTTAATGCTTTGTTGGCGTAATCATCTACAAAATTGTCGTTCACACTAGCTGTATGAATAATAACGTCATATGCCTGAGTTAATACTTTTTGACAAGACGATAAATCTGAAATATCACATGCTATGGTTTTAAATGAAGCGTCAAACTCCATTTTTCTTTTATTCTTCGTCAGAACGGTAACATCCAATCCTTGTTCTACAAAAAAATGAGTAAGCCAAGAACCTAAGTTCCCTAAGCCGCCTGTAATAAGAACTGATTGCATGTTTTTCATTTCTGTTTTAAAAATTCACTAAGCTCGTAGCTGAAACCATTACCATACCTTCCAAGGAGCATCTCCTTTATTCCAGATACTTTCTAACCTGTTTCTATCCCGTAAGGTATCCATAGAATGCCAGAAACCTTCGTGTTTAAATGCTTCTAATTGATTTTCTTTTGCTAACGTTTGAAGCGGTGTCTGTTCAAAGATTGTTTCATCACCATCAATATAATCCATCACTTCTGGTTGACAAACAAAGAAGCCTCCATTAATCCACGACCCATCACCTTTTGGTTTCTCCATAAACGATTTAATAGCATTACCTTCCATTTCTAAAGCACCATACCTTCCTTCTGGTTGAACCGAAGTAATGGTCATTAACTTTTTATGTTCCTTATGAAAATTAACTAGTTCATGAATATTCGCATCACAAACACCATCACCATAGGTACATAAAAAAGGTTCATTATTGATGTAGTCTTTCGCTCTACGAATTCTACCACCTGTCATGGTATCTTTTCCTGTATCTACGAGTGTCACTTTCCAATCTTCAGATGTATTGTTGTGAACAGTCATCTCGTTATTTTTTAGATCAAATGTCACATCGCTTTGATGTAAGAAATAATTGGCGAAATATTCTTTTATGAAGTAGCCTTTGTAACCTAATAAAATAACAAAATCATTGAATCCATAGCTAGAATATATTTTCATGATGTGCCATAACATGGGTTTTCCTCCTATTTCGACCATAGGTTTTGGACGAACCTCTGTTACTTCACTTAAACGAGTGCCGTATCCTCCTGCCAGTATTAATACTTTCATTCTTGGTAATTAAGAATTAGTAATGAATAATTTATAATAACTAAATTAATTATTAATTCTTCATTATTCATTACTAATCATGAAATCTTCTCTGTTTGATTGATTTTAATTGGTTTTAAAAACTCTGTAATCATACCAAAGGCATAACCAAAAAAGAGGTAAAAGACTCCTACCGTACTCAAAAAGCTAATAACTAGATTTTTGTGCTGAATAAACGAATCCACAAAAACAGCTAGTAGATAACCTATTAATGGAAATATGATAGCTACCGCAAATAATCCAGGCAATAATAGAGCTACTACTACCCCGATAAAGTAGCTTAAAAAGAAAATGGGCAGTAAATGGACTAGCTTCAAGGTATCTCGATACATTTTAAATGTATTGATTCTCGAACGACCAAACCAATGAATCTGTTTGTAAAAAGTAGTAAATGTTTTTTTTCGTTCATGGAACACATATGCGTTCTCTATTAAACCTACAGAAAAGCCTTCTTCATAAATTCGTCTACTTAATTCAATATCTTCTCCCATGTAGGGTAATCTAAAGCCTTGTGTTTTTTCATATACCTTACGGGAGAACCCCATATTAAAACTTCTTGGATAATACCTCCCTACACTCTTCTTTTTTCCTCGGGTGCCTCCTGTTGTGAAAAGGGAGGTCATTAAGTAATTGATTACTTTTTGCATCAAAGATGAATGTGGATGTAGTTTGTCCGGACCTCCATGAGCATCTAAGTGTTGTTGTTCGATTCCTTGGTGAATGTTTGATATAAAATCATCTGCCAATAAAATATCGGAGTCTAAAATTACGAAGTAGTCTCCTGTGGCTTGTTTCATTCCAACGTTTCGAGAAAAACCTTGCCCATTATTTCCTGTAGGACAATATTTGACTTGGAGTTTATTTTTGTATTTCTCAACTGCTTTGTCGGATTGAACGGTAGAGCCACTCTCTACTACTATTAGCTCAAAGTCTTTGTATGTTTGTTCTGTCAAGCACTGTAACAAGCCTTCGATATGGTCGGGACGATTGTAAACGGGTACAATAAGAGAAAAGTGCATAAAATTGAAATTAAGGAACCATTATTGATAATGGTAGTTATTATCTCTAAATTATAACTCTTAACTATAGACTACAAATGAAATGCTTCCTTTTACTGCACATTCTTATTTTTACCCTCTTTTTGTCTTACGCTCAAATAGGAGATGTTTTTCCTGTTATGGAAGTGGAAACGTTACAGAGCAAAGAGGTAATGCTTCCGGATTTTTGTAATGGAAAGTATACGCTGTTGGGATTAGCTTATTCTAAAAAGGCAGAAAAAGACTTATCTACTTGGTATTCACCTATTTTTAAGAAATTCTTGCAGCCTAAATTAGGAAAGAATGATGGTTTGTTTGCTTCTTTTTCTTATGATGTCAATACTTACTTTATACCTATGTTCACTGGAATTGCTGCTGCGGCAGAAGGAAAAGCGAAGAAAAAAGCGATTCAAAATGTAGATCCAAAATTACAAGCCTACATTTTATTCTTTAAAGGAAAGATCAAAGAGTATAAATCTTCTCTACAAATGATTCAAAAAGACAAACCTTACTTTTTTTTATTGGATGAATCCGGAAAAATAATTCACCAAACTACTGGTGCATATACAGTAAATAAGATGAAAGTAATAGAAGAGAATATCGATGATTTTTAGGATTAATAAGCAGTAATTGGTAAACTAGTACTCGCAATTAAGTACGGTTTGGTCTAAAACCATTTTTTAATAGGTATGAATAACGAACGATTTGCTGTAATAGGACTAGGATACATAGGTACTTCTATTGCAAAAAAACTAGCTGAAAGAGGCGCTGAGGTATTAGCTATTGATGCTGACCATGAAAAAGTGGAGGAAGTAAAAACAGGTGTAGCACATGCTGTAGTGATGTCTGGTACGGATAGCAGGGCGCTAAAGGCTCAAAATATTCAGGATATGGATGCTGTAGTGGTAGCTATTGGGCATAATTTTGAAGGCCTTATTTTAACTACTGTTTTATTAAAGGAATTAGGTACTAAACGAATCATTGCCCGTTCTCAGAACGACCACCAGAAAATGATTCTTAAAAAATTGGGCATAGAAGAAATTTTCTCTCCTGATGAGCAAGTAGGCTCAACGGTAGCCGAAATGCTACTTCATCCTACGGTGGAAGGTTTTTTACCTTTACCAGACGATTACGAAATTATCGAGGTGAAAACACCTAAGCGTGTAGCTAATAAAAGCATTGAAGAGATAGGACTACGTGAACGTTACAACCTAAATTTAGTAACTATCAAACGAACTTTTTCTGAAATGAAAGATGGCAAACTTATAGATGTCGAACATATTATTGGTGTACCAAAAGGAGACACCATCTTGTTGGACACTGATATTATCATTATATTAGGGAAAACGTTTGATGTCGATAAGTTCATAGAGGTGAATGAATAATTTACACGGCATAACAAGTCAGGTTGAATTATGAAATTATACTTTCACAACAAGAAAGAAATTAAATGATGAAATAATGAAAATAATTAAAATGGAAACTGGCTTCTTTTATCTAATAGTATTAACTCAAAATACATGAAAATAATTAAAAACATAATATCTATTGGCTATATCCTTTTAGCTGGCTTTATCATTTCCTGTTCTTCTCCTGCTGAAAAAACAGACGATAATACTCCTACACACTGTTGTAAAAAAAGAGGTAAAGCATGTTGTTTAGCTTCTGACTCTACAAAAACTAGTTGTGATTCATCTTGTACCAAACCTTGCTGTAAGAAAGAAGATAGTAAAATGTGCAAAAAAGATTGTACAAAGCCTTGTTGCAAAAAGGATGAGAATAAAACATGTGCAAAAGACTGTACTAAACCTTGCTGTAAGAAAACAAGTGAAAAAATATGCCCTTCAAATTGTACCAAACCTTGTTGTAAAAAAGATTCTTCAAGTAAAGCTACTGTTTCATGCGGACATGAATGTTGTCAAAAAGTAGGGGAGAGTTGCAAAAAAGAGGTGACTGAATAAATACTGAATTAAGTCAATTGATTTTCTAGACTCCTTATTTCATATGAGAAGTCTATTTTTTTGACTTGTTTTAGCTCTTTCAACGTCTTCCTCAAAAATTCTTGATGTTCTTTTGACGCTACATGAAATGGCTTATGTTGGCAAGCTTTTACTAAACGAGTCACAGTATGAAGCGTAGTCTGTGTTTCTTGGTTCATAAAACAGCTTACAAACTTATCCCACACATACGCTATCGCCTTTTCAGAAGGATGTAATAAATCATCTGAATAAAAGCGATAATCCCTCAAATCATCCTGCAACAATTCGTATGCTGAAAAATACGTTACTCGATCATGTTTACTTGTAAAATCATCCATCGCCACTCGTAAACGAGACTTACTCACTAAATTGCTCTCCAATGTATCTTTTACATGTCTCACAGGGCTTAATGTAAGTACTATTTTTGTTTTTTTAGGTAATAAAGAAAGAAGCAACAAAAGCTGCTGCTCTATTTCAGCTACTGACAACATCTTCTTTTCAAATAATGAGGATGATTGTTTATGACAATTAGCTACAAACAAACCTGTTTTTTTATGGATATACCCAATAGCTGTACCTAATGTTAAAAATAAGGTGTCTACTTTCTCTACAAATTGTTTTGTCTGTGTAAATACATGCTTAATATTATTCTCTAGCTCCTCTTTTTTCATTCCTGAAAAACAGGAGTGACAATAAAAATGGTTCCAAACGCCTCCTTTCTCAATAAATAGTTCTTCAGGGATAGTCTCTTCCATACAACACTTTAAAATAGTAGTTATTGACAATGGGTTAAACAATACACCGAAAGGGTTAACTGATATAACGAACTTATTTTTTTCTATCTCACTGCCTATCGTTGTAGCAAAACAAGATCCTAATGAAAGAATATTAGTCGTATAATCAATAAAAAAGTTTGACTGTATTTTGGGCGTAACTTCTGTCCTGAACATATTTCTTGTTAGAATAACTGCAATTTAATAGATTATTACTCGTAAGTACTAGTCTACAATTTAGGTTTATTGAAATCCTTGTTTCCATTTATTAAAAAAAATGATAAATTAGTTAAACTAAACTTAACTAATACTTAAACAAGGCACACTATGAATTTATTAAAAAAGGTAATTCTTATTCTTGCTATCATCATTGCTATTCCTTTAGTAGCTGCTCTATTCGTCAAAGAGCAATATACTGTTGAAAGAGAAATAGTCATTAATCAACCAAAACAAGATGTTTTTAATTATTTAACCTACATTAAAAATATGGAGGCGTATAGCCCATGGGCTGAGCTTGATTTGGATATGAAAAGAACATACACTGGTACAGATGGTACAGTTGGTTCTACTGTTGCTTGGACTAGTCAGGTAAAAGAAGTAGGCAGTGGTGAACAAGAAATTAAAGAGATAATAGATGGAAAACGAATTAATTTCGAACTTCGCTTCTCTGAACCATTTGAAGCAAGAGATTTGGGTTACTTTTCTACAGACTCAGTATCAGAAACGGAGACTAAGGTTGTTTGGGGTTTTGTTGGTAAGATGAAATACCCTATGAATCTCATGCTACTTTTTATGGACTTTGAACAAATGATTGGAGACGAATTTAAAAAGGGTTTGTCTAATCTAAAAAAAGTATTAGAATAGAAGTAATTTCAAAAGCTACTGAAAACTATTCAGTAGCTTCCTCTATTGGCTTTATTTTAGCCCATAGCTTTCTAACTAAAACTTGAAAGCCATCTAATTCAAATAAGCGAGCATCTTTTCTCGCTTTGTTTAAAAACCACATACTCACTATGAAGAGAATAATATTGGGAATCCAAAGTGCTATTTCAGGTTCTAGAACGTCTTCTTTCGCATACTTCCGCATAGATTCTGTTAGTATGTAGTAAATAATGAAAAATAAAACTCCTACCAATACAGGTATTCCTAGCCCCCCCTTTTTAATAATTGAACCTATAGGTGCTCCTATTAAAAACATAACTATACAGGCAAATGCTTCTGTGATCTTTTGCCACATAGCGATTTCATAATTTTTACGACTCTTTACTACCCGTTCATGGTTTTCGTTCATAGATTCAATGGAGTTAAAGCAATTTTTTGCATTTGTAGCTGCTGCTCTACAGACCTTTCCTGTGTCTATTTTAGTTATTTTAGCATTTAATACGTGTAACAAAACACTGTCATTACTACCTATTTCTTGTAATTGAGTAGAGTCAATTGCTTTACTATAATAAACATGTTGCCGTTTAACACGTCCTCCTATATCATTTAATAGCTTTTCACTTCTCTTGTCTATCGAGTCTACAAATACAACTAATTGCTCTACTCTCAACATGCGTTTGTCTTTCTTAAACAATTCTTCTGGGGTATCATCCATTTTAAAAGAAGACATGTCAAACACCATTTGTGAAGAGTCAAACCTAGAAATAGCATACCCTTTTTTGCTGGCATTGTTCCTATTTGATGAGATAGCCCCATCGCTTCCATCTTTCGTCTCCGTATTTTTTGTTCCGTTAAACATTTTAAATACAAGATACTTTTCGTCCATAATGGTATACATCTGACCTGAATCAGCTATCATAACATCTCTATTTCCTTGACTTCCAGAGTGGCTATAAACAATGACATTCTTTAATGATTTCCCATCTTCATACTTTTTATCTACCCGAATACTATAACCTGGTAAACTAGAGGAGAATACTTTTTCTTGTAAATCAAAAGTTGCTTCCTTATGTCTAATATCATAAAAAAGGCTGTATGCTTTTAAATTGGTTTTAGGAATAATGTAATTACTTAATAAGAAAGAGAAAATGGCCATTCCTACAAAAAACCAAAAAGAGGAGACCATAATTCTTGGTAAGGAAATACCAGCACTTTTGATAGCTGTTAATTCATTGAACTGTCCTAGATTCCCATAAGCCATGAGGCTAGCTAATAGCACCGCTATTGGCATAGACTTAGGAATCATCTTAAAGCTAAAATAAAAAGAGAGTTCTGCAAAAAAAGACGGTCCAATACCTTTCCCTGCTAGCTCGTCCATATAATTAACTAAAAATTGAACGAGAAAAATAAAAACTAAGACGGTAATAATAACAATAAAAGGACCTAATATGGACTTTATAACAAAGGAATGTAGTTTTTTCATTACCGCTAAACTGAGAGGATAGGTATTATATTATCCTCCGAAATTTTCCTTCAAATCGTCTATTAATGCAACCCAAATATCATCACAATCTTCATGCGTATCTGCCATGTCTGAAGCGTCTTCTACTTTAATAAAAATACTTTGAGTAAATTCATTTTCTGTCAATTCAAGATTCACGTAATTATTATCTCCTTCGTCATAGACAATCGAAACACTCTTATTCATTTTTTTAATATTGATATCACCTATGTGACTTTCATTATCCCAAATAAAATCATGTTTCCCGTTAGGTTTAATAACTACATCATCACAAAACCAATTAGCCAATCCACTGGCAGAACTGATGTACGGAAAAATCATCTTAATAGATGCCTTAATCTCATACTCTAATTCAAATACTGTATCACTCATATTGATAAATTAACAGTTTTTTGTTATCTATGACAACTTATATGTCATATAATTAACCATTTTGTTGATAGTTTTCCTAAAAAACAAGAATAACATCGCCTATTTCATGAAAAGAAGATTCATTTTTATCCTTTTCAGTATACTCTTTAATCAATTTTCGTGGGCACAACCCGCTTATTTATTAACAGACCTTTCCATCCAACTAGAGTCTACCGAAGCCATTGACTCTATGTATAACTTTTCTTTTCAAGAAGCTGAAAAACAGTTTACATGGATCACTCAAGAACACCCAAATCACCCTCTTGGCTATCTACTTCTTGCTATGAATAACTGGTGGAAAATCCTACCTGAAGACCATATCAAAACAAACGATACTCAATTCTATAAATACATAGATATCACTGTTCGTTTATCTAAACAGTTATTAAAAGAAGATCCCACTAATGAAGAGGCTGACTTTTTTTTAGCTTCTGCTTATGGGCTAAAAGCAAGAAGACACTCGGACCAAGATGATTATACCAAAGCACTATCAGCTACAAGCAGTGCTTTAAAGTACCTAGAAATAGAACAAAAACGCACTTTGCTTAGTCCTGAATTTCTATTTGGTGAAGGAATGTACAATTACTTTAGAGAATGGATTTCAGATAACAAACGTTTTCTAAAACCTATTATGCTTTTTTTCAAAAAAGGGGATAGAGGAAAAGGACTCGCACAACTAAGGGAAGCAAGTAATAACGCTTTTTATTCACGCATTGAAGCCATGATTTTTCACATGAAAGTGATTGGTGAATTTGAAGAAAAGAAAGATATAAAAAAGGCATCTAACATTGCTGCTTACTTACACAGCCAATATCCTCAAAATTCTTATTTTGAAAACCATTTAGCTAAGTATACTTTTTACTTAGGCAAAAGAAAAAAGGCGTTGACTCACTTTCAATCTATCTATGACAAATACGAACACAAACAAGTAGGGTACGGTTTACAAAATGGTCGCTTAGCAAGCTATCATTTAGGTGTGTTATACAATCAAATAAAACACAACACTGACTCTTCTATGTATTACTACAAACAATGCGTTAGTATTTCCGAAGAATTAGGGGAGGCTTTTACCAGTAGGGGTTATTGCAAACTGTCTCTTACTATTTTAGCTAAAAATGCTATTAAAAATAATGATATGGAGCAAGCATCTAGCTACTACGAAAAGGTATTAAACTATTCAAAGAAGAATAGTTCGTATCATAAAGAAGCTAGGTCATTCTTTAAAAAGGAGAAAAAAAGAAAACGACGTAATCTTTAATTTACGTTAAACGTCTGCTCATTCTTATAGGTCTTAAGAATAATCATAGACTGCATATTTCCTATCTCTTCAATTTCTACTAACTGATTTAAAATCAATTCATGACAGGTTTTACTATCCTTCGCTAGAATTTTAATCAGAAAATCACCGACTCCTGTTACATGGTGACATTCTACGACAGCATCTATGGCACTCATTTTCTCTACCAGTGCATTAATTTGATTCTTTTTATGACTTGACAAGGAGATAGACAAATAAATACCTACACCTACTCCCATCTTTTCGGGGCTCAAAACGGCATGATAGCTTTCTATTACGCCACTAGTTTCTAACTTACGAACTCTTTCTAAGGTAGGTGCTGGTGATAAACCTATTTCTTTAGCCAGCTGAGAATTGGTAATCTTAGCATCTGTCTGAAGAATCTGAAGGATTTGTTTATCCGTTTGGTCTAATGTCTTAAGAAAATCAATCATACAATTCGTTTTGTCTATTCTTTCTACTTTCTATTATT
Organism: Cyclobacteriaceae bacterium; assembly: GCA_045106295.1. Lineage (GTDB taxonomy): Bacteria > Bacteroidota > Bacteroidia > Cytophagales > JAAEPT01 > WTJX01. Next base: position 6,759 of record JBGCEI010000103.1, on the reverse strand, counting down.
AAAAACAGGGCGCAAATCAAAAATGGCAGAAAAGGAATTCTGTATCGTGACAACGACCCTAAATTTGCCGTAGAAATAGTGATTCCTACACCTAAAATAACTGAAAAAACAATAGCCGTATACAATAGTCCTGAGTTTCTAGTCAACTTATTTATTTTCTTTTTAGAAATAAGAAGCAAAACTGCTTGAAGAAATAAAAATAAGATATACGTATTTTCTATTCCCGAAACGAGCATTAGAGGGTTTCTAGCTTCCCATAAAAAAGGTCTGAAATACGCCACCATCAAAGCTTCAGGAGCTACTTTTAAGCCACTAGTAATAGAACCATCAAAAGTAGTACTCAATGTAAAAGCAGAGCCACCATCCCTAGTACTTACGTTATACAAATAATCTGAAATCAATACTGCTGACGAGGCTACATTCTCTAATGAATAACGTCCTTCTGCTTGTACTTTATTCAATACTAAATACCCCATCCCCCCAATAAAAGCCAATAAAAAGGGAATTGAAAAAAACCTTAACGCTTTATTCTTGATCTTGCTTTTGTATTCTATATAGATCCAGACTCCACAAGCAGGTAAAAAAGAGTACAACACATATACTTTCAATGTTTTTAATACTATTAATGAAATAAGTAAGAAAAGTAAATATTTAAACCTCACTTTACCTTTAATAAAAAGAGTATAGAAACAGTAAAAAAAAATTCCTAATACCCCTACCGTAATGGGGTCTTTCATAAAACCTGAACCCCAAAACACCACAGAGGGGAAAAACAGTATAGCAAGTGCCATTTTCTTATCTATACCTCCGACCAATTCTCTAAACACACGATAAATTAACCATATCCCACAGAAAGAAATAAGTGTAAAAACAGTCGCTATAACGGTATAACTATTAAAACAGAAGAGGCCTAATATAAAAGCTAATCTGATCACTACCAAGCTGGCCTGATCGCTAGGGAAATACATTCGGAATTTAGAATAATCAGGAGATAAGTCTCGTAATTTAAAAACTACTGCCTTTAAGGCTAATGAAGGATCCTCCCAAAAGAGCTCATATAAAAATGAAGAATCATGGTAAAAATGAAACGTATCTCCTTTTCCGTAATAGAATTGATACACAGATGCTAAGGCTATTCCTCCCCAGATTTTAGCATGTAATGCCCAGTTAAAATATTTTCTATCTAAAGGAGACGATATTTTATTCGATACTCTAGAGAATACAATAGTGACAACTAAATAAAAAAGAGGGAATAATATAAGGTCTGTCCAATCCAAGAGAGAGCAATTTAAACCATGTTGTTGTTTGGCTAATCCAACCAAACCCAATAACTTGCTATCCGAAAGATAAAAATTTTTAGGGGTTACTCTACTAGTTAATACGTACTAATTTGAACGGAAACTTTATTATATCATTAGATTTAGAACTTTTTTGGGGAGTTCATGATGAAAAAAAAGCCTCAGCATACCATTCTAATTTAAAAGAAACACCCAAAGCAATAGAACGCTTATTAGCCACTTTCGTAGACTACTCTATTCACGCCACTTTTGCTACCGTAGGTTTCCTTATGGGGAATAAAGACACTGACATATCAAAACATTTCTCTGATTTACTCCCTTCTTATACGAACAAAAACCTATCGCCCTACCAAAAACTAACTAAGCATTCTGCTGATACGGAAGATACTTATTTTGCCTTACCTCTTATAAAAAAAATAGCAACCACCTCTGGTATGGAAATAGCAAGCCATACATTTTCTCACTATTACACCTTAGAAGAAGGACAGCAAGCTAGTGAGTTTCAGGCGGACCTCATCTCGGCTATTTCTATTGCTAACGAACATCAAATAGACCTCCAATCCATCGTCTTTCCTCGAAATCAATACAATGATACTTACCTTGCTGTCTGTAAAAAATTAGGAATCGCTATCTACCGAGGAAACGAAAAGTCTTGGATATATAAGCCCGAAGCATGGAGCAAAGAGACTTTGTTCAAAAAAGGAATTAGACTGATAGATTCATACATTAATTTAACAGGAAACCACACTTATAAACCACAGCTAATTAATGGTTTCCTCAATCTTCCATCTAGTCGTTTTTTACGTCCTTACTCTTCCAAACTAGCTTGTTTGCAAGCACTCAAGCTTAGAAGGATTAGAAAAGCCATGACGTATGCTGCAAAGAATAAACTAACCTACCATTTATGGTGGCATCCACACAATTTTGGATCTAATCTAGAAAAGAACATGGCTTTCTTAACGAAAATACTCGACCACTACCAAGAATTAAACGCCACTTACGGTTTCAAAAGCCAAAATATGAAAGATATTCATACTACATTGAGTAATTTATGAGCAAAAAAATAATCATACTTGCTCAAGAAAGCCTTTCTACCAACTGCTTCTACAACAGCATTTCGGAAGAATACACTATCTCGTCAGTTGTTTTAGAACAGTCTGTTAGTAAGTGGATAATTATTCGTAAACGAATTAAAAAGTTAGGCCTCTTCAAAACAATAGGGCAGTTATTCTTCATCGTTTGTATTGTTCCACTTATCAAAAAAAGAGCAAAAAACAGAATCACAGCTATTTTCAATACCTATAGCTTTAACTCTTCTACCATTCCTTCAAATATTGTTTTACATGTCAACTCTGTGAATGATTCCAATGTACAAGAGTATTTACGAGAAGAACAAGCTGACATAATTCTGATACATGGAACACGCATCATTTCTAAAGCTACTTTAGAGGCTACCTCTGCTGTTTTTATTAATATTCATGCGGGGATCACACCTTACTACAGAGGTGTACATGGTGGGTATTGGGCATTAATAAACAATGAGATAGAAAAATGTGGAGTTACTGTCCATCAAGTAAATAAAGGGATAGACACAGGTAATATTATTAGCCAAACTACTATTTCAATTACACCAAAAGATAACTTTTACACCTATCCTTTTATCCAATTAGGAGAAGGTCTTATCTTACTAAAAAAAGCACTATCAAGCAATTTAGATACCGTTTCAACAGCTACTCCTATTCATGAAAAAGGGAGTTTATGGTACCATCCTACTGCTTTTTCTTACTTACAAAACTATTTAATTAGGAAGGTTAAATAACCCTCCTAATTACAGTTAAATAATAATAGATATGTCACTTAATTGTTGAATAAGTGGTAGTGAATCATTTATTCAAAGAAATAAAATCCGTTTGGACCAATACCTGATTGAAAACTATAAAGTAATGATTGATTCTGTGAGTACACTTCAATTCCATTTTGTTTAATATTACTAGCAAAGTTATTTTTTCCGACAAAAATCACGTCATTATCAGACTTAGCTATACCAAAACCTCTGAAACTACCTGGGATAAATGCAGCACTAGATGCTATGAACTGATTACTAGCTAAATCATTTACATCTAAAGCATACAAACCATTAGGAGTTAAAAAATATAAAATATCTTTAGCTGAATTTGTATTAAGTAGCTTATTATTGAAAGAACCCAAATTACCCGTATTAATTGTATCTACTGGTAAATCAGTAGACAAATCTACTTTAACCAATGATCCACCACTACCTGAACCGATTGACATAACCCATAAATCATTATTTGCATCAACCGTTGTACCAATAGAGTTAGGAAACACATCAATCATTTTGGTTACCATATCTGTATTAGGATCAATAACTACTACTTTTTCGTTACCACCAAATCCACCTCCACAAGTCACATAAACTTTTCCGTTTACAAGCTCAAAATATTCTGGCCTATTAACACCTAAATCAATATTCCCCGTAATGGTTAATGTTTCTAAATCAATAATCTTAACATCATCAACATAACCTGTAAAAGGTCCCCACTCAGATAAGTATGCTTTAGATTCACTGACTTTCACCATATATCTAGGTTGATTAGCATTCAATTCTTTTACTTCCTTAAATGTGTTTTTATTAACAATACGTACTTTATTAGAATTATTAACAATTAAGAAAATAAGAGAATCATTAACTAATGCAGATTGTAAGACATCTCCTATACCATCAACATTATTAACATCTTTAAAAACACTCTTTTGCGCATTTATAAGTTTGTTGTTACTAAATGTTAAAAAGTCAACAGAAGCATTTGAGTTTAGAAAGTTACCTTCATTTGTAATAAGTAAATTGGTAGACAAAGCTAAATCAGGGTAACCAAAATCTTGTTCTTGGGGCTGTACTTCATCATCTTTTTTACACGATAACATTACTAATACTGCAATTAGGGTTATTCCTAAAAATCTAAATCTATTCATGAATTATTTATTTTTAAATTAATATTAAGTTGTACTTCTACGTACCTCCTTGGTTGTACAAATGATTGATAAAGCTCATATTGCTCATCAAATAAATTGTATAATTTAACCTTAAGGTGCGTAGAAGTATTTTTAAAAAGTTTAATTTTTTGAGAAAAACCTATATCAAGTACATCGAATGGGTCTAATATTATGCTTCCGCTTGCTCCTCTCTTACTAGAGTAACTATAATGAGCAAATAGTGTAGTATTACCTTTAAATAATATGCTACATCCAATCCCACTTTTTTTAAGAGGAACATACCATAACTGCCTACCGTCTTGAAATATATTTTGTCTATCAGATTCTAATAAAAATGTTCTAGTATAAGCATAAAAACCATTTACTGACAGTTTCAGGTTTTTAGTTTGTAGGTTAAAATTAAGAGTAGTTTCTGCTCCATGACTTTCTACTTTTTGAAAGTTCTGAGGTGACCATGTCTGACCATCAAGAGGTTGCCAAAGAATATAGTTGTCAATGATATTTCGATATAAAGTAGATTGAAAAGTCATTGACCACTTTCTTTTTGAAAATGTTATTTTTTGGCTTCCTTCAATAGACTGACTACTTTCTGGTTTTACATTAGGGTTCCCCTCTCCTGAAAAACTTGTCCAAAATCTATCATTTAAAGTTGGTAGCCTATAAGCAGTTTTGTAGGCTAACTGAGTACTAAAGACTAATGAGCCTATTTTTTTAATTACTTGTGTACCTAAGTGAATAGAAGGTAATGAAGCTACATAATTTGTAACCCACTCTTGTTGTATCCCTAATGTAAAATGTACTGATTTTAATAAATTGGCATTAGCCATTAAATTAGCAAATGTACGATGTTCTTTTACTCGATTATCTACATAGTTATCTAAATCAGCCTTAATGAAACTATGAGAAATTTTACTTTTAACCTTTATCTTTTTGTTTGGAGAATAACTGTACTGAGTTAATATAACTTGTTGATTAGTTTTTGCATGTGCTACATTTAAGTTATTATTTAAAAAATCAATTGTTAGTTCATCTTGAACAAATGCATATTTTACATCTAAATCTGATTTTTCAAAGTAGAATTTAGCGCCTATTTGACTCTTAAAATTCAAGTCTGTTTGTACATCTTTTCCTATGCTAAAAATACTAGCTGGTTTTTGAATTTCTTTTTTTCTGTTATTCACCCACAAGTGTCCATAAACTAAAAAATCCTTAAAACTATAACTTAAATCTTGTGTAACTCCTTTTTGATTAATTCCCGCTCCTTCTAAATTTTCTGTTGGCTTCCCTACTTTGTACCTGTTAACAAAATCAAAGTTATTTTTCCAATCTAAAGAGTATAATTTTGTTGCAGATTTAAGATGCTTTTTTTTAACCTTAGCAGTTATGCTATATGTCTTATTTTTCAGAGAATTGTAAGTAGTAATGAAACTAAATTCTGAATTTACTATATTTTTTAAATTACTATTAAGCAAAACAGCACCACCTATGGAACCACTACCATTTTCCACTGTAGACGCTCCATAACTTATCTTTACTTCATCTAATGCAGATACAGGTAGTAGTGAGAAGTCTGTTTGCCCCAATGTTAATGAGTTAATATTTATCCCATTCCACAATACTGCTGTTTGACTAGCATTTGTTCCTCTAAACGAAACCGTAGATAGTTGTCCTAACCCATACCCTTTTAAATAAATAGGTGTTTTCCCTTGAAGTAAGGCTCCTAAATCTTGCGTCTGATATTCACTGATAGCTGAAGAATCGATTTCTTCGACCTTATTTCCTGCCAAAAAATTTTCAGTAGCAGATCCTTGAATTACTACTTGCTGTAGTAAAACAGTATCCTCCACTTGTGCAACCACAGAACGATAGCACACCGAGAATAAAAGACATATCGTAAAAGTCTTTTGCATCTATTTACAATAACTTTAGCAGTGAAAAGTATTCAAATGAAAAGAATAAAGCATCCTTTTACATCGACACGTCAATGCACTAATTATCTAATTATTTTTTATTGATAAAAACTAACCTGAGAATTTTCCTTTCACCCGAAAGTTGTTCTACTAACTATATTAGGCAGGTCTCCTGACTTGTTCCGTTTATTGCGCCTTCCCATCAAAAAAGACAGTGGCTATGAGGATGCAATAAAATCTAAAAGAACGTACAGTTGCGGGGACAGTTCCAGATTTTAACTGGATTCCCTATTAAAACAAGCACTTTGCCAAGTGCCGGTTACCAAATACAGCACAAATGTAAGACCTAATGCTTTAAAATTACAAGGTAATTTCTATTATTTTGTTTGTTTACTTTTAAACCCGGATTTTGCATTAGAATTCGTTATGAGAAGTTAACTAGCAAGAAATCAGGGGTTTAGCTCATTTCAGCCTAGCACCGCTAGGGTTAAATTGGCTAAACTAGCAAAGCGACTGATTTGCAGATAGTTAGATTC
>JBGCEI010000102.1:0-5289 GCA_045106295.1 Cyclobacteriaceae bacterium | reverse complement strand
ATTACGGGTGAAACAGGAGCAGGGAAGTCGATTATGCTAGGAGCAATCGGTTTATTGATTGGGAATAGAGCAGATACTTCTGTATTACTGGAAGAGAAAGAAAAGTGTGTAGTTGAGGCTACTTTTGATATTAAAGCGTATAAGCTTAAACCCTTTTTCAAAGAGCAAGAATTAGAATACGACAATGAAACTATTGTACGTAGAGAGATTTTACCTTCTGGAAAATCTAGGGCATTTGTTAATGATACTCCTGTTACTTTACCCGTCTTAAAACTACTGGGAGAGCGCTTAGTAGATATTCATTCCCAGCATCAGACCTTACTATTGGGAAAGGAAGATTTTCAATTAAAGATTGTAGACTCCTTTGTGAACAAACCGTCACTTCTTGAGGAGTATCAAACTACCTTTCGTGAGTATAAACAGGTCGATTCTAAGTATGAAGAGTTGCTCAAAGAGTCTGAATCATTAAAAGAGAAATTAGATTATAATTCCTTCTTATTCAATGAGTTACAAGAAATTAATTTAGTAGAGGGAGAGCAAGATCAACTAGAAGAGAACACCAAAAAAGTAGAAAGTGCCGAAGAGATTAAAACTCAGTTGAATACGGTGCTTATTGCTTTAGAAAAGGCAGAGCCATCTTTACTAGATAATCTGTATGATGTATCTAGTGCACTAAGTCCAATCCAACAATTCTCTGAAAAATACGTCCAATTCAAACAACGCATAGATCAAGCGATTTATGAATTAAAAGATCTGTGTAGTGAGATAGAAAACGAAGACGAAAACTTAGCCTACGACCCCGCTACAGCTAATGAATTAAAGACAAGGCTCAGTACTATCTATGCGCTGCAACAAAAACATAGAGTAAACACAGTAGAAGAGCTATTAACGATCCAACAAGAACTAGGAGAGTCCGTTAGTGCGACTGAGAACTTAGATGAGCAGCTAGAAGACTTACGCACAGAAAGAAACGCACTACAAAACGAAATACAGCGAATAGGAGGAGAGTTAACTACTTCTAGACAGAAAGTAGCCTCAACTATTCAAGAACAATTAGAAAAACTCTTACATGTATTGGGAATGCCTGATGCTGTAATTAAACTACAGTTTACTGCTGTAGAACCTACTCCTACAGGTTTGGACAAGGTAGAATTCTTATTTTCTGCTAATAAAGGCGTAGCACCAGATTCTTTAGTAAAAGTAGCTTCTGGTGGAGAGTTTTCTAGACTCATGTTTGCCATAAAATATGTAATGGCAGGAAAAACAGCCATGCCAACCGTTATTTTTGATGAGATAGATACTGGGGTTTCTGGAGAAATAGCCATAAAACTAGCAGAGATGATGAAAAAGATGGCAAGCCACCATCAATTGATCTGTATTTCACATCTTCCACAAGTAGCAGCAAAAGGAGAACACCATTACTTTGTATTTAAAGACAATTCAGATAGTCGAACTAAAAGTAAAATGAAGCTTATGACGCAAGAAGAGCGCCTAGCTCACCTGGCAGAGATGATTGGCGGTGCTAATGCTTCTTCCCATGCAGTGGAGAGTGCTAAGGAGTTGTTGGGGTAAGGCTTATTTAGTTTTTAGTAAACCATTAAAACCAATATATGACAGAAAAAGAAATATTGGAATCAATTTCAAGATCAGGATATTTATTCGAATCTGAAATAGTTAAGTTTCTTTCTGAAAATAGGTATTTTGTTGAATCAAACGTTATATTTCAAGATCCTCTAACGAATAAGAATAGAGAAATCGACATTGTTGCAGAGTCTTATAATGGCTCCTTAACCGATAAGTTGTCTTGTATAACCCGTTACTTCTTTGAGCTTAAGAATAATAGTTATCCCTTAGTTTTACTAACTAGATTTCAATTTACCCCGAATACTTCCGAAGAACTCATAAAAGAGATTTTAACCATACCATCAAATATTGATTATAACTTTTATTCTCCTTGGAAAGAAAAAGTTTACAATACTGAAGAGAAAATTTATACTCAATATTGTTCGTTTTCAAAGAAAAAGAATAATGAGTTTATGGCTTCACACCCTGATGAGTTATACTCTAGTCTATCTAAGTTATGTTGGTATTGTGAAGACTCAAAAACTAAAACTAACGAGCTATTTGAAAAAATGACTAATCAATATTTTAGACATTGGTTATATGTTCCAGTATTGCTTATTAATGATGATCTATACGAGTTAGATATTAATAACGGCCAACAAAAATTAGAGAAAGTAAAGTATTCTCAATTAATGGTAAACTTTCATTATGAGAATACACCGACTTCTTCATTAATATATGTTGTTACAAAGAATTATTTGAATGATTGGCTAAATGAAATGAATAATCTAGAGCTAAAGGTTAGAAGTTCTATGAGAGAATATGAAATAAAATGGGAATAAAGAGAATATACAGTCATTTTAAATTAAAAAATGAATATTCATATTCCCAATTGAGGATAACTAAAACCCTCATTTCCGTTTTACAGGAACAAGCTTCTCCTTATCTTTGTAGCAAATAGTAGAAACAGATGATTTTATCAGACAAGCAGATTTTAGAAGAGATTGAAAAAGGAACTATCACATTAGATCCTTACGATAGAAGTAAGCTAGGTACTAACTCTTATGACGTACATTTAGGTTCTTGTCTGGCTGTTTATGAAAATCATGAACTAGATGCTAGAAAGCACAACAAACTCAGTAAATTTACTATTCCAGAAGAAGGTTTTCTGTTACAAACAGATATTCTTTATCTAGGAGTAACGATGGAATATACAGAGACTTTAGCTCATGTGCCTTTTCTAGAAGGAAAATCAAGTGTTGGTCGTTTAGGAATAGATATTCATGCTACGGCAGGAAAAGGAGATGTAGGCTTCTGTAACCACTGGACACTAGAGATCTCTGTAAAGCAACCAGTACGTGTTTATGCAGGAATGCCGATTGGTCAATTGATTTACTTTTCTGTAGAGGGAGATGTAGAGAATTACTACAACAAAAAGCCTTCTGCAAAGTACAACGAAAAGACAAACGAGCCAGTTGAATCTATGATGTGGAAGAACTCTTTCTAAATAGATGCAACTTTGGCATATTATTAGCTATCTATAGAGTAAGGTAAGCGTTTCATACGTCACCTTAGTTTAGGTTAACAATTGTTTAGGTTTAAGCCACACTGTTCTAGTGTGGCTTTTTTTATGAGTTTTTCTCATGTTCAACGTCATTGCGAACGTAGTGAAGCAATCCAATCCAATTAAATTGATTATTTAGATTTTAACTATCGTGAGTTTTAGCTGATTCAGCTACTAAACGATCTATTTCCTGCAATTCTTTCTTCGTTAAATCTCGCCACTGTCCGATAGGAACATCTAACGAAATATTCATGATGCGAGTACGTTTTAGTTTCGTCACATTGTAACCCAAATATTCACACATTCTACGGATTTGCCTATTTAGTCCTTGTGTTAGGATAATTTTAAACGTTCGTTGACCTACCTTTTCTACTTTACACTTTCGTGTTACAGTATCCAAAATAGGCACACCATCACTCATTTCTTTAATGAAACTATCTGTAATAGGTCTGTCTACTGTCACTAAATATTCTTTTTCGTGATTATTACGAGCTCGTAAGATCTTATTTACGATATCTCCATCATTAGTCAACAGAATAAGTCCTTCACTAGGTTTGTCTAACCGACCAATAGGGAAAATACGGCTAGGGTAGTTGATATAGTCTATGATGTTGTCTTTCTCACGTTTGGTGTCTGTGGTGCAAACAATACCAATAGGCTTGTTAAAGGCAAGGTAAACAGGCTTTTGACTCGATTTTGGTTGTGATACAAGCTGCCCATCTACATGTACTTCATCTGTAGGAGTTATTTTAGTTCCCATTTCTGGAACAGATCCATTAATAGTAACTCGTTTTTCCTCAATCAACTTATCAGCAGCTCTACGAGAACAGTAGCCGATTTCACTTAAGTATTTATTGATACGTACAGATTGCTTTTCTTCCATTTCCTTTTATTCTGACGTTCTACCACTTACAAATTGTATTCCTCTCCATAAGTAACTTCCCGCTGTGAAAATGCTTAAAAACAAGGTGATCCATAAGGCTTCTTCCTTTGCAGGATGATCTATTAAATAACCCACTACAGTGACTACCTGTCCTGCAGTAGTATATTTACCCCATTTGTTCGGTTTCCAGTTAGCGGGGTTCTTTTGTAAGACATACAAAATACTACCCAGCACAGAAACTATATCTCTGGCAATAAAAGGGAGAATTGCCCATATAGGGAAGTCATAAGTAGTTACAATAGCTACTAAAGCGAAAGCTACCATGAATTTGTCTGCAAAAGGATCTAATGCTTGACCTAGCTTTGACTCTACATCAAATTTTCGAGCTAAATAGCCATCTGCAATATCTGTTAGAGCAACCAGAATAAAAGTAGTTACTCCAGCAGTGAGTTGGTGTGTGACCAAAAAGTAATAGAATAGGGGAGTAGCCGCTATTCTAGCAAAGGTTAATATGTTTGGTATGTGTTTCATTTTAACAATTGGTATTTCAGCGATTAACTGTTTGAGATTCCCGACTTCTCGGAAATGACGATAAATTGATATTCACCTTAATACTTCATGTAAAAGTAAATAAAAAAAGCCTTCCCTCTAATAAAAGAAGAAAGGCTTTTGTGTTTTTAGTGTGTCTTATGACTTAAGATCCACAAGCTTCACAGTCTTCAGGGTTATCTAAAGAACAAGCCATGTCTTTTTGGTTTTGCTCTAATAATTGAGCTGTAATACCTGGCTTTAAAGCTACATCTGCTTGTTGCTCTACTGTAAACTTAACAGCATCAGCAGCAGCTTTAGAACGTAAGTAGTACATTCCAGTCTTCAATCCTTTCTTCCAAGCATAGAAATGCATAGAAGTCAGTTTACCGAAGTTAGGGTTCTGCATGTGAACGTTAAAACTTTGACTCTGGTCAATGTAAGCTCCTCTATCAGCAGCCATATCGATCAATGTACGTTGCTTGATCTCCCAAACCGTTTTGTAGATATCTTTGATTTGCTGAGGAATTTCTTTGATTTCCTGTACAGAACCATTGGCAGCTATCAATTTATTCTTCATAGCATCATCCCACAATCCTATTTTGATCAAGTCTTTTAATAAGTACTTGTTTACAACTACAAATTCTCCAGAAAGAACTCTTCTTGTGTACACATTAGAAGTAAATGGCTCGAAACACTCTGTGTTACCTAAAATCTGAGACGTAGAAGCAGTAGGCATAGGCGCTACTAA
>JBGCEI010000101.1:0-5281 GCA_045106295.1 Cyclobacteriaceae bacterium | reverse complement strand
TAAAAAGTGTCCACATAGATTTTATTCACTCTCAGACATTTTATTTTTAGGTAGTATCACTCATTATTAGAGGATCAAATCATGGCAGATCAACAACTAACCATTGTAGCTAAAATTTTAGCAAAAGAAGGAAAAAGAGAGCTGGTAAAGGCAGAATTACTCAAACTCATTGCTATTACTAAACAAGAAGAAGGTTGCATCAATTACGATCTCCATCAAGACAATGAGAATTAAAACCTATTTCTATTTTATGAGAACTGGGAGAGTCGTGAATTATGGCAAGTTCATATGAATAATACTCATCTACAAGATTACGTGAAAGCAACCGAAGGAGCTGTAGAAGAATTTACTTTGAATGAAATGACTATGATAGGTTGAAACCCTATTCCTTCAACAATGCCTCATACACCACGTCCTGAATCCGAGTTCGGATATCATTTTTAAGTAGTTTATAATTCGCTGCTTTAGGATACGTTCTATTAGATAGAAAAATATAAATCAAATTGTAGTCAGGATCTACCCATATCAAGGTTCCTGTAAAGCCTGAATGACCATAAGAGCTTAGTGAACTCATTTCAGAAGAGGGACCAAGTCCTTTTAATTGTACTTTATCCCAACAAAGCCCTCTTCTACAATACTTATTTTGCTTCTGAGTAAATAAGTTTACTGTATAAGGGCTTAAGAAACGGTGCTCAGCATATCTCCCCTTATCTAACATCATTTGCAAATACTTCACTAAATCATTCGTTGTACTAAATAGTCCTGCATGACCTCCTACTCCACCAATCATAGCCGCTACCTGATCATTTACAACTCCTCGAACCTCTTGCATACGATATGATTCGTCTAGTTCAGTAGGTGCAATGGTGCTTTTATCGTATCCCTTTTCTAACGGAATGTAACTCGTAGAAGACATACCTAACCTTTCATAAAAGTTAGTATTCATAAAATCAGGAATAGACTCATCCATTGATTGTTCAACAACTCTTTTCATTAAATGATAACCTAAATCACTGTATTTGTACGAATAGGGAAATAATTTATTGGTATCGTTCGTCTCACGAAGTTCTGTTTCTAGCGTCCAATGAATCAACGAGTCTTCTATGCTTTTTAAGGCATATAGATCATCTGTTACTTTTACTGAATAGCTGTCAGACTTCGTTTTACTGTAATACACAGAAGCTAAAGAATCTGGATGTATGGTATGGTACCAAAAAGGAATGTACGGCTTCAATCCAGCCTGATGCGTAAACATCCGTCTAATTCTTATTTTTGCTTTATTAGACTTCTTTGATTCTTTTAAGTAGTGAGAAAGGTGCTTATCCAACTTCAACTTACCACTCTCAAATAATTTCATAATGCTAGGTGTAGTCCCAACTACTTTTGTAATGGAGGCTAAATCATAGATGGTAGCATAATCGACGGGCTTTTTTTTTTCATAGGTTTGGAAACCATAGGATTTATCAAAAATCACATTACCATCTTTTGCTACCAAAACCTGACAGCCGGGAGTCATCGTATCACGGATAGCCCAGTTTACAATAGTATCAATAGGATTCAGCTTTTGAGAATTTATTCCTACTTGTTCTGGCAATCCATATTTTAGTCTAGCTAAGGATTTCAAAGTGTAACCAGCGCCATTTCTAATTTCATTATTAATCGAAATAGGGAGTCTAGCATCTGCTCCTATGGCTCCAAAAATCAATTGAGGCACCAATGCTCTAGTGTAGTTATTATCTTCGAATGCACAAATTAACTGTTCTTGCTTAGAGAAATACTTCAAACTGTATGCATTCCCAAAAACGGAAGTAATCACATTCGTCTTTTTTGATAGTTGAGTTAAAAACGCTACACTTTCAGGAGTCACACCGAATTTTCTAGACGGACGATTACTCATATTATGGTAACCGACTACTACTATTTTATATTTTGACAACTTGGCAAGCAAAGACACGTAATTACTCGCTTTTTTATCTAACTCATAAAAATCAAACCCTACATAACGATTCAAGAGTTGTTGAAAGTCGTTTCCTTTTTTCTCTCCAATAGAAACTACTGCAAATGAATTGGTATCTAATCGTTCTATGGGCAATAACGCATTTTCATTTTTAACAACAGTCAATGCTTTTTCATACAGTTTATAATTTAAAGCATGTGCCTTGGGATTGTTTAGGTCTTCATACAAACTATCCAGTACCACCGGTTTTAATTGGTGTAAACTAGCCCAGTACTTTGCTTTTAAGATCTTCTTTACTCGGTAAGTAATGTCTTGTTCTAAAATATTCTCTTTCCTAATAGACGACTTCAAGCTTTCAATTGCTTTTGGTACTTCCGAAGGAAACAACAGCACATCATTCCCTGCTTCTAGCGCCTTACTGTTTGCCTGTCCCGCTTTAAAATATTTGGTGACACCATGCATATTCATGGCATCTGTAAAAATCAGCCCTTCGAAACCTAGTTTTTTAATCAAAAGATCAGTTACTATTTTCTTTGATAAAGTGGAAGGAGTATGTTTCCCCTTATCTAAAGCGGGGATATGAAGGTGAGCAATCATCATACTCATTAAACTGTCTTTAATCAGTTGTTTAAATGGATACAGTTCTAAGCTATCCAAGCGTTCTACACTGTGTTTGATTACAGGTAAGCTATAATGAGAATCACTGTCCGTATCTCCATGACCTGGGAAATGCTTGGCATTCGCTAATACTTTTTGGTGCTGCATCCCTTTCATGTAGGCACGGGCTTTTTCTGTTACCAAATACTTATTCTCACCAAACGAACGGTAACCAATCACAGGGTTTTTTCTATTAACATTGATATCTATTACAGGAGCAAAATTAATTTGCATACCAATCCGTTTACATTGATTGGCAATTTCTTTTCCCATATCATAAATCAACTGATTATCTTGAATGGCACCTAGTGTCATTTGTTTTGGGAAATTCATAGCACTGTCCAGTCGCATACCCAAACCCCATTCGGCATCCATTGCCATAAACAAAGGCACTTTAGCTAACCTCTGGTATCTATTCGTTAAGCGAGCTTGTCTTAACGGTCCTCCTTGAAAAAATATCAAACCTCCTACTCCATATTTGCTTACTAAACGGTCAATAGATTGGTGGTGTGCCTCATCTCTATTAGAATAAGCTGCCACCATAAACAGTTGACCTAACCGCTGATCCACAGTAAGGGATTGGTACACACTGTCTACCCAGTGCATTTGCTGATCAATCTCGAGCTTCTTCGTAGCAGCATAACGTTGTGCTTGTAACTGAAATGGAAGAAACAAAAAAAGAACACATAGCTTCCATAAGCTTATTCGTTGTTGCTTAATTTTCAATCTATAGTTCATGAGATTTCTTATCATATTGACGAGATAAAGCTAGAGGCTAAAAGTCAAAAGCTAATCACTTTTTTTAAAAGCCCACTGGCTTCAATCGTAAGCCTTCATTTTCGTCTAAACCAAATATCAGATTCATGTTTTGAACAGCTTGTCCAGACGCTCCTTTTATTAAATTATCTGACATACTGATGATATGTAATTTATCATCGTATTTCTTCACATAGACCAATACATTGTTTGTATTCACTACTTGTTTTAAGTGTGGGTTTTTACCTACTACCTGTACAAACGGATGGTCTTTATAATAATTTGAATACAGTCCTGTAGCTTCTTTCTCTGATAAATCACTAGTTAAATAAGTAGAAGCTATTATTCCTCTTGTAAAGTCTCCTCTAAAGGGAATAAAGTTAATTTTCTGATCGAACACTCCTTGCAACTGTTCTAAACTCTGACCTATTTCTTTTAGATGTTGATGCTCAAATGCCTTGTAAATAGACATATTATTATTTCTCCAGCTAAAGTGAGAGGTAGGAGCTAATTTCTGCCCTGCCCCAGTAGATCCTGTTACAGCAGAAACATGTATTTCTTCCGTTAAGGATTTATTTTTTGCTAAAGGCAATAAGCCTAATTGAATAGTAGTCGCAAAACAACCTGGATTAGCTATTCTAGAAGATTCTTTGATTTCTTCTCTGTTTAATTCTGGTAATCCATAGACAAAGTCGTTTCCTGCTCGTTTATGTCTAAAGTCTTGACTCAAGTCGATGATTTTAATTTGGTCTGGAACGGGATTTTTCTCTAAAAAAGGAATAGCGTCTCCATGTCCTACACATAGAAACAAGACATCAATTAATTCATAAGGCAATTGATCTGTGAATTTAAGGTCAGTATACCCTATTAAATCTTGGTGCACATCATAAATTTGATTTCCAGCATTACTGTTACTGTTTACAAATACAATTGCAGACTTGGTATGTCCTACCAATATTCTTAGTAATTCACCTCCTGTGTACCCTGCTCCTCCTACGATTCCAACTTTTACCATTTTTTTAATTAATAGTTAATAATGAAAAATGAATAATTATTTTTTTGATGAATTAAGTATTGAAGTCAATATTTTTAATAACTCATTACAATCGTTTAAAAGTTGATCAGACTTATCTTTTCAACAATTGAACAGTCTTTTAATAAGCGTAACCAATAATGTGTTTCTCGTGCTTCTTTGTATGAAATATGAATTTTAGCTATAAAATCTTTCTTTGATATTGCTCCTTGAGCTTCTTCTATATTCGCCCCAATTGAAGTTCCACTTCTAAGTAACTGTCTTCCTAAATCAAATTCCTTTTCATTTTTCAGTGCAGAATATAGATATATTATCTTTTTTGCAAACTCAAATGATTTATTTAGAATTACATTATTAGTCATTTTTAATTGTTCATTATTAACTATTAATTAAGATAACTGCTTACTTCATTTCTTAATTACCTTAATTAAAGATTAATTCGTTTCATTAATCTTCCTCCAAATACTCGGTTGTATGCTCAATACCTTAGAAAATCCTTTTACATCCTCTCCAGACCATGCGTTGTTCATTTCACCGTAACTACCAAATTTATCTGACATCAAATCGTAGTCAGACTCAATTCCTACTACATAAAAACGGTGTGGTGCTAAGAAAACAGTTACTTTTCCTGTTACATTCTTTTGTGAATCAGCCAATAGCGATTCTATGTTACGCATAGCAGGCTCCATAAACTGCCCTTCGTGTACCATAGTTCCGTAATAGCTGGACAGCTGGTCTTTAATAACAATTTGCTGTTTTGTTAGAACATGTTTCTCTAAGGCATGGTGTGCCTTTAAAATCACCATAGGTGCTGGTGCTTCAAAGCCCACCCTCCCTTTTATTCCAATAATGGTATCACCTACATGAATATCTCTTCC
>JBGCEI010000100.1:0-6109 GCA_045106295.1 Cyclobacteriaceae bacterium | reverse complement strand
TCCCTTGCTGAGATGCAAAAGCATCTTTTCTTCTTTTTTTAACTAAACATTATTTTAATAATGCATACACAAAGACAGGAAAAAGCCTAATGGCTTTGCTGTGCCCGCTGTAATAATTTGATTATCAGTCGTTTATTTTTTCAACATGGCTTGCTTACTTCTCATCAAAATTAGCTCGAAAATCAAAGCCTGAAAAAGTAGCTAAATTAACCCTAATCAGTTAATTTGTAACTCAGTCGGAATGGCTGACTTTCCTTTGAGTCTGAATAATATCAATTCATTAACTGCGGTAGATTATGATGGCTCAAAGAATTACCGTTTGTTAGCAACGAAAGGAAAAGGAGATATTTATTTGTATTCTGAAAATGGAAAAAAATTGAATGCTTGGTTTCCCAAGAAGACTAATACTAGCTTAATTGGAAGTCCTAAACATATTCGAATTGGATCAAACGATTTTTTCTTAGCGATTGAAAAAAAAGGCACGATCAATTTACTTCGGAGAAATGGTAAGCAAGCAAATGGCTTCCCAATAAAAACTGGAAAAACGCTACAGGAAACTTACAATTATGAAAAAGGAAGTAAGTTGTCTAATTCTTTTATTAGGGTGCTAACAAAAAAAGGTGAATACATCAAAGTAACATTTCATGGTAAAGTGAGTAGGCAAGATTTATTGAAAAATAATTCTTCTAATGAATCTGTAGAAATGGTTTCAAATGCTTCTCACACAGATTATGTTTACTTGTATCGAAAGGGAAAGAACTTCACCATCAAAGATCGTTTCTTGAAAACGATTTACACAACAGAATTAAATATTACGAGTTCTGCAAAAAAAGAGCTTTACACATTTAACAATAGTAAATATGTGTCTGTTTTTAATAAAAGAAGCCAAAAGGCTATTATTAACAATTTATCTTCTTTATCTGAAAGGCGAATAACGAGCAGCACTCCTGTAGATATTTACAGGCAAGGCAATCGACTATTTGTAGCTAGTAGCAACGAGCATCAAATCATTTTAAAAACTTACCAATAATACGAGTGGAGTAGGTGAAAGTATCAAACATAGGGTGATTAAATATTGATATTTAAAACTTTAGTCTATATTTAGTATTTGTAGGTATTGAAATTAGTATCTTTGATAAGAGATGAAAATCAAAAAAGAAGAAAACGCTTCAAGATACTCTGTTCCTAACCTCGAAAGAGCACTTAAAATTTTTGAATTATTAGCTGAACATAGAGAAGGGTTAATTACTGCTGAGATTGTTAGAAAACTAGGGTATCCTAAAAATTCTGTTTTTAGAATATGTAATACTTTAATCAATCAAGGTTACTTAAGATATGTACCTAATTCTCAAAAAATAATAATAAGCAGAAAACTATTTACTGTAGGGTATACAGCTATATCAGACCAAAATATTGTACAAATAGCTCGAGATGTGATGTGTGATTTGAGAGATGAATTCAAAGAAACAGTAGTGCTTGGAGCTTTAATGGAAACTGAAGGAGTCGTTCTGGAAGAAATTGCTGGTATTCACCATTTTAACTTTAGAGTAGAAAGGGGAGCTAAATTTTATATGCATTGTACCGCTCCAGGCAAAGCTATTATGGCTCATCTCACAGAAAAAGAGCAGAATAAAATATTTAGGTCCATCGATATGATTCGTTTCAATGAAAATACCATTACTGATGTAAGCCAATTAAAAAAGCAATTAAAAAAAATCAAAGCTGATAGAGTCGCATATGACTATGAGGAGCAATTAGAAGGCTGTCATTGTATTTCTGCTCCCATAATTGATCATTATAATCACCCAGTGGCAGCTATTTGGATTACCGGTCCTGCAAGCCGATTGACACTGGATCAATTTGAATATTGCGGACAAAAATTAAGAGCAGCAGCAGATAAGGTTTCAGAAATATTAGGTACCAAAATAAATAATAATCATGATTAAGTTAACAGTAAGCATATTAGTATTCTTTACTCTCATACCGTCTTTCGGAGAAACACCTCCGAAAGAAATAAAGCATAAGTTCATTGCAGTAGATAATTTAAGTAGACATGTTTTTTTGATTGATCAATTCGACAAAAGTAACAATTGGAAAGTTGATGTGCCTCCCCAACCTCGTGACCTATTCATAATTAATAATTCAAAATTTATGATTAGTTATTCAAAAGGTTACCAAATTAGGAGTATGCAAAATGGCGAATTAATTCATAACTTTTCAGGAGCCAGCAATGTACAATCTGCACAAATAATTAATGAAAAAACACTATTAGCATCAAATACAGAAGAAGGAATTAAACTTTCATTCTATGGGAAAGACGATACTTTTGAAAAGGAAGTAGTATTACATGGATATCGAAATGTACGCTTAGTCAGAAAACAAGGAAAGAGTTTTTATTTATCAGGTTCAAAAGAAAAAAAGTTTTTTCTTCTTGAGTTAAACTCAAAGCTTGAAATCAAGAAAACTATTCCTTTGAATGGTAAAGGATATTTATTTTTAAAAAATATTAAAGGTAATATTCTTCTTTCTAATGGGGCGAAATGTGAGATTCTTGAAATCAATGAGGATGGAAAAACTATCAAAACGTATGGAGGTAAATCAAATTTTACAGAATTGAAGTTGAATTGGTTTTCTGGCTTTCAAGTATCTGAAAATGGACTTATCGCCGCTAACTGGTTAGGACATGGAAAAAAAGGAACAAGCTCTCATTTATATGAATTCAATGAACAGAATGAGGTTGTATGGCGTTGGGAAGATCATGATAAAGCTAATGCGATTACAAACTTTGTTTTGTTAGATAATTTCTTTGAAGTTAACAATATTCTGAATTCAAAAATAAAAGAAAAAAGCTTGAGCCCTCTTACTGGAGGATTAGGTAGATTCGATATGAAACGAGCGTATCATATTCATGATCAATTTTTAACTGAAAGAATGAACTACCTTTCTGAAAACGCATATTTAGCCGGTTATAAAATAGCTTATGCAAGTAAAGCCTCACAAGAAAGGTGGGGAATGACAGAGCCCGTTTACGGAGGCTTTCTTAATACACAACTTTTAGATCAAAGTTCTAAGATAGATTTTGACAAATACATTCAATTTCATATCGAAACAGAAGTGGCTGTTCATATTAATAAAGATATAGAAGAAGAAATTATGTCAATGGATGATTTAAAAGGATATATTGATACTATTTACTTATCATTTGATATTCCGGATAATATTTTTGACTCTAAAACTTACCCAGAAGACATTGCAGCCTCTGCTTCTGGAGCCAAATATTTCGTTTTAGGTAAAGGTATCGCCGTCAATGAATCACATTTTAAAACTAACTCTTTTACTATTAGACAAACTTTTAATGAGGAACTTGTATATGAAGGTCCTAGTAATAGTGTTATGGGGCATCCATTTAATTCTGTTTTATGGCTTTCTAAGAAGCTACAAGAAAGAGGACAGTTTTTGAAAGAAGGACAGATCATCGTAACAGGGGCAGTTTCGAAAGCATTTGTTCCTTCTAAAAAACAAAAAAAAGGAAAACATACCGGAATGGCTAATGGGTTTAATCCAGTTATTATTTATACTAAATAATTTTTTTTATGATGAATTCTAGTAGAAAAAAACTATGCTTATTATTTTTTTTATTTTTTCTTTCCAGTGCCTTTGTCTTTAATAATAAGACTAAGATTTTTATATCGAATAGAGAATACAATGACACACTGGTATTCAAAAATGTTCTTTCTTCTATTTCTAATCATTCGAAGAATAGAGATGCGCAAGGAAGACTGGCTTATTTCAAAGGTTATGTACTAATTCCTACCGGAAGAGATAGTGGAAAAGAAGGTGGGGGGTTTAACTTTTTTGATTTATCTAACCCTGAAAAACCTATACTAGTTAAGTCGATTTACACTGAAGAAACCAACTTAATGAGGGAACCTCACCAATTCTCTATATCCAAAAGAAATGGAAGAGATTATATTGCTGTGCAGTCTATTAGAGGAATTCTTGTTTTTGATTTTACAGATACTTTTAACCCCATTCTAGTAGCAGAGATGACACTTCCTGACATTGTGCCTGAATCTGATTATTCTGCAGCTGTGTGGGGTGTCTTTTGGAGTGGAGACCACATATACGCTTGTGGGAGAGAAAATGGTTTGTATGTGATAAATGTTTCTGATATAGGAAAACCAGTTTTAGTAAAACAATTCTACCTTTCAGAGTTAGCCAATACCAACGCAAATAGTATTTATATTCTTGGAAATACAATGTATTTAACGAGTGATAGTAAACTAACAGTTGGTACTTTAACTACACCAACAACTTTATCATTAAACTCAACAATTGATTATCCATCGGAAAATTATTCTGCTAATTATGCCAACGGACGAGTGTTCTCTTTAGGGAAGAATGGAAAGATAGCTGTTGTAAACGTAAGTGACCCATATAATTTAAAATTAGAGGGGGAAACTGATAAATTAGGTAGTAGAGGGGGGTATGCTTCTTATCAGAGTGGATACTTATTTGCTGGGATGTCTTCAAGTGTGACTAAAGTAAATATAAAAGACTTATCAGACTACAAAGTATATGAGCCAAATATCAAATATACAGATTGGGATTTTTTAAATCCAATTGGAAACCTTATACATTTAGGAAACGATCATAATCATGGAGGATCATTACTCATGCATCATGATGGCAAAAGAGACAAAACAGGTCCATGGGTAGATGTGTTTTATCCAGAAAACAAATCAATAGTAAACAGAAATATTGTTTTAGGCTTTGCCTTTAGTGAATTGTTGGATTATGAATCTGTTCATGCTAAAAATATTATTATTAAAGAAAAATTCACTGAAAAAATAGTAAAAGGAATGTTTAGTTGTCAGCAAGGGATTGTGAATTTCACTCCTAGTTCTCCACTGAAATCAAATACCACTTATCAAGTAAGTGTTAAAAATAATACTATTAAAGATATGTTGGGAAACACCAATGAAAGATCATATCAATATAGCTTTACAACAAATGAAAAATTAGTTCAAGAGCCTTGTAAAATAGTAGTTGATAATTTCCGCGTTAAAAAAGGAAAAAAAATATTTTTATCTGTTTTTGATGAATCTAAAGGAGCAAAATGGGAATGGAGCTTTGGAGACCAGACTAATGGAATTGGAAGATATGTAAAACATGCTTTTGATAAAGCAGGGCATTACAATGTAGTAGTAAAGCAAAAAGGATCAGACTGTAGTTGTAACCAATTAGTTACTGTTTATGAGTCATTACAAGAAAGAAAACCAATAGAATCTAAAAAAATAATCACATTTAAAGATGAGAACAATACTAGATTTAATGGACATTTTTTTAATAAGTATAAAGAGCATTTTGTAACGGTTTTACCAGATCATAATAAAGTAGAATATTTTGTTGTTAAAAGGGGTGAGGTTTTTAGAAGCGCAACTAGATCTAAATCATACTCTGGAAAAAAACCGACTTCTCTTACACAAGTAAATGGTCTTGATCCCGAAAAAAGATATATATGGGTGGTAAACGAGGGAGATGCAACAATCACTGAGTTTTATTTTGAAAAAACTCCAACAAAGAAAAGGGGAGAAATAATTGAAAAGCTAAAAAAATCACGTTCTATTTCACTTCCTAAGTTTTCTAAACCCCTTGCAATTGTTCCTAGTTATAGCGGAAAGAAGGTTTATGTATCCCTTAATGCTATTGGTAAAATAGCTGTGATTGATGTTGATGCTGGCAAGGTTGAAAACCTTGTTTCAATCGGAGGTTCTCCTGGAGAATTAGCTTTAGCAGTGGATGATAAAACATTATATGTAGCTCACTTATTTCAACAAAACGGAAAAGGAATCATTAGTAAAGTGAATGTTCTTAGCCTAAAAGAAGAAGATCAACTCATTATTCAAAAAGACCCAGGCCCAGATTTAGATGAAGGCGGAAGGGGTGTTGCCAACATACTTACAGATGTTGTTATATCTCCTTCTGGGAGTAAACTCTTGGTAAGTTCAAAAAAAGATAATATTGAAAGAGGAACTTTAAGAGATGGTAACCCACTAAATTTTAAAAACACTGTTAGGTCTATAGTCTCAGAAATAGACATTAAATC
>JBGCEI010000099.1:0-10338 GCA_045106295.1 Cyclobacteriaceae bacterium | reverse complement strand
TTATTACTTCATATAACATCATTCCGAGAAAAATCAAAATTGCAATAATTACTCCGAGTGTCATCTATTATATTTATGCATTTATAAATTGCAGCTAACGTCTCGGCTATGGTTAGTACGGGAATTAAAAGTAATGAACTTTCGATTAAGTACTTAGCCAAAACTTTTTATTTTGTTTTATCTTTTTTGTTTTAAAGCCAAATCAAAAGATTTGGCGGACTTGGTTAAAAGCACTAAACTTTGGGTTAAGCACCAAAACCCGTATTAACTATAGCCATTGTTGTGCTTTCGTTATTTTTTTCATTTAAACATCTCATTATATTCTTTTACGTGATGTGGGAATTCTTCTTCATAAAAAGGATATGATATTCCTTCTAATGAAATTTCAAATCCGTCACTATCCATTCCACTAATTTGATTTCCAATTCCTTTAATTTCGATTCCAAAATCGTTCTTAACCGACAAATTTTCAATTGTTCGAGTTGAAATGAGTTTGTCTTCTGGAAAGTCGCTTGCTAATTCAATTCCGTTGGATTTACAGTATTCTTTAATGAAGTCATATCCGATATTCATTTTTGTAAATGAAATCTCACCAAAAACAACTCCCATTGGTGCATCTGCTTTTTCTAATCGAGTTGTTCCCAACTTCTCATTACTTAGAAATATGGTGTATTCTTTTTTCATTCGCATTCAATATCTTTATCTATGACCCAAGGAATTTTACAATCAAATTCTACTTGAACTAAATCTTGGTCAGTTTTGAATACAGACATTGTTTTTGCTTTAGTAAACCCAATACCAAAACTGTCTGTTATATGGTGAAAATTTAAAGTGAATCCGCCATTTGGCAAAGGAATTGAACAGTCTTTTCCATTGAAATTTCCTACGAAATGAAACCACCCACAATAGTAATGTAGACCGTTTTCCAATTTTGCCATATGACTAATTTCAATTTCTTTATTTTGGTCAATCCCTAGTTTCTCAAATAAATCACCTATTTCATCTGGGAATACTTTTTTCCTGAATGCGATATAGTTCAAACAGTTTCCGCAACCGCAACTCTCAGCACTAGGATTGTCAATTCTAGAATATTCATTATGGGTCAATTCCTTATCGACTTCAAAGCTCCAATCTTTATATGTTAATGTGATTTTTGTCATTTATTCTAATGAAGCACAACGACTCGGCTATGGTTAGTACGGGAATTAAAAGTAGTGAACTTTCGATTAAGCACTTAGCCAAAGCTTTTTTATTTTGTTTTATCTTTTTTGTTCTAAAGCCAAATCAAAAAGATTTGGCGGACACTCTAGAAATACACCAAACTTTGGATTAAGAACTAAAACCCGTATTAATTATAGCCATTGTTAGGCACTGGCTATTTTACCCATTTAGAAAAATTGTTGTATCCATCATCTTTATTCCAACAATAGGTTTTATAGTCTTTCGATAATTTATATGCCTTTCCCCATTTCTCTTTTGGAGCTATTTTACTTAGGCTATATGAATCATAATCGGTATAAAATATCCATTTTCCATTTTTCAACTCAATGGGTAGTAGCTTTTTACCATCTTCACTATACTGATATCCTAAATTTTCAAATGGGTTATCTCCGTAATTTTTAATTTTTTGGTCTTTTCCTTTAATCTTGTTTATGTGGACACCAAAAATATGATTTCCAGAAGCTAAACTTTTGAAAATCTCATATTTAACCCACCTTCTGTTTGAAGTGTCAGAACCGATTAAAACACAAGTGTTAGAAGTGTTTTTCACAGCACCATTAATTAGTCTTTTAAGTGCAATAGGACTATCTTTTTTAGCTTTCTCCCAAATGGAAGCATCAAAAAACCCAGCAACCTCTCTGTCTTTTTTTGTAAGCCAATGATTTCTTACGGTGTTTGCTCTAAAATCAATAATGTCTTGATAATGAAAACTGAAAAATACTCTTTTAGCCATTTGTACAGGTAATAAATTTATAAGTTAATAATAGTCCTAAAGCTATAACACAGTAAATAGGCCATATAGTACGAGAAAAAAACACTCTCAAGTAATTGTATTTTCCGCCAGTATATTTGTCAGGCCTCATTTCGAAATTCTTGATTTCTTTCGGGTTTTCATTAACTCCTGAAACATCATTGTATAATCCTCTAAATTTCCTTTCTTGTTGTAGGTAATAAGCATCTAGAAACCAAAGTAATATTGTTGGTGCAATAGCAATTAATATAAATTCTTCATTTTTGTTTGAAGCATAAACTGCTAATAGAGCAGAAACGATTGTAATAACCAACCCTTTTATTTGGAAAGAATTAGAATTCATACGAGTGATAACATTCTGAATAAATTCAAGATGTTTTATTTTAGATTCTTCCATATTTTATTTTTTTAACCATTTTTCTAATGTCATAAATGTTCTACTACCATTTGAATTTGGCGGATAAAGAACATAATATCCTTTTGGAATGTAATCACCTCCATTTGTTTTACCGTACCCATTTTCATATTCGATTGAAGGATATATTTGAAGATACTCATTACCGTTCCAATGTCTGTTATTGTCAGCTAAACCTAGTATTGCTATATTATCTTTGCTTAATTTGTATATATCTCCAATTCCTACTTCCCAATTACACCATTTAGAGTTTACCGCTAAGTTTGTAGCTAATAATACAAACTTTTCATTCTCTTGTATTTTAGATTTAATTCTAGTAGCAGTAACCCCACTTGTATTCTCAGGCATAGTGGAATCCATCCAGTCAACATATATACTAATCCCTAAATTTTCGAAAAAGATTTTCGCTTGTTCTACTTTATTCTTGTCTTTATGGGAATGAGATAAAAAAATACTAGTTGTTGATGTTGTTTTTGAAAAGGTTCTAGATTCATTTACAAAACCCTTGAGTCCTCTAGCTCCCGAATTTTGGGAAGCAATATTTCTAAATTCAGATTCTGTAATTATCGCCATTGATGTTTTTTTTTGCTTGTGCCTAACGTCTGGATAACATCACCATAGGTGTTGTTATCCGTTTTATATGAGTACTAATTTACTCTTTTTAAATTAGTACTTCAAAGACCTCAAATACAACTGTTCTACCTTTTCTCTCGCCCAAGGGGTTTTTCGTAAGAAAGTAAGACTAGATTTAATAGAAGGATCATAGTTGAAACAACGGATATTGATTCTGTAACCCAAATTTTCCCAACCGTATATTTTTACTAGGTGTTCTAGTATATCAGCTAGTTTGATTCCGTGTAAGGCGTTGTTTGGTTGTTTCTTGTCATTAGCATCCATGCAAACAAAAATACATGGATTTGTTCACTACTTCAAAATACCGTTCTAAAAGAATAAAGAAATATCTTATTCCTACTACATCTGAAAAAGTGCCTTTTGATAAGGAAAACCTGTAAGGTTTATGTATTTGTAAAAATGAAACAGATAAGTCTATAAGTTAGCTAAGTAAGCTGTCCACTGTTCGAAAGAAGTGATCTCTTTTGCTTTGTTCCATCCGTAGCCAGCGCTGTAACTTAATTTACCTTCGCTATCAGTAGTCGTGAGTAGAAAGATATGGCTTTCGTCTTTTGCTTCTGAAGTGACTTCTTTTACCATTCCTTTACCAGATGTCAGTACAACAGCTGTTCCTAATTCTGAATTGTCATTCATTGTTTCCCAAGCAGAAATAATTCCTTTTTCTTCATCGTGCTGAGTGATTGCATTTCCATCGTGAGTAGAAACACCAATACATACATCTAAATTACTAGCAGGCTTCCCTTCTTTAAAGAAGACAGAAGAAACATCAAACATACGTTTTCCTAGTTCAATGGTAATTGTTTTTACTTCGTTGTAAAGAACACCTGAAATAGTATGTTCGTAAGATAGTTTGAAGACTGCTTTTGAATCTGAACTTTCAATAATCTCGTATTTGGTGTAAGCTTCTAAACCTTCTCTTTTATTGTTGATCCATATACCTGTTCCTCCACAACCTGCAGAATGGCCAACATGATAATTGTCTAAGCCTTCGCCATGGTCTTCATGGTAAGGTATACCTTTTAGGTTGTTTGCATACCAATTGTTTATGATGGGGTACTCTACTCTTTTTAACCAGCAGTCGAAGCCATTATTCTCAGTACCTTTTCTTGAAGCTGGACCATATGCTCTGAAAGCAATCTTATCGTTTTCCCAAGCAAAATCATCGTTACGTTCAGGAACAAAGCGAGCAAATACTTTTGCTTCTTTAGAAATTGTTTCATTCTTACTCTCAGTAGTAGCAGGAGAATTACATGAAGAGATGAAAATTAAAGAACAAATGATATTGAAGAGAACGAATGACTTTTTCATAATGAGTATTTCTAAATTTACTACCTCTAATGTACAACGGAATCTATAAAACTTGCTTGATCAGAATAATCAAATGCTTGAAGGAAAATGTAAGAGAGTAAAAGAAGTAATGTTGTCTGTTACGATGAATAATGCTAGCTTTGTACTTTAATTAAGATTATGAGCGATACTAAGCACAATGTAATATCAGTAGATTACAAACTTTTTAAAGATACTGCTGAAGGAGAGTTAATTGAAACAACTGAAGGGAAAGATCCATTGGTCTTTTTGTCTGGTATGGGGCAAATGATTCCTGATTTTGAAGCTAATGTTACTAGCTTGTCAAAAGGAGATACCTTCTCTTTTGGTATTGAAGCAGCAAAAGCATACGGTACTGTAATGAAAGAAGCTATTGTAGACTTACCCCAAAACATGATTATGAAAGATGGTAAGCTAGTAGAAGAAGTACAAATAGGTAATATATTGCCATTACAAGATCAAGATGGAAATGTACATCAAGCAAAGGTGGTGTCTATCAATGAAGAGACTGTTACTATGGATGCTAACCACCCATTAGCAGACCAAGATTTACATTTTACAGGAAGTGTTGTAGAAGTAAGAGAAGCTACACAACAAGAAATTGACCACAGACATGCTCATGGACCAGAAGGTGAAGATCATTAGGAATTAAATTCATTAGAATTTCATCAAAAAGGGAATTTTGCTACAGGCAGGATTCCCTTTTTTTATTTCGCTGCTTTAATTTGTTTTAACGCTTCCTTTACGGTTGACACAGGGAGCTGACACGTTTTATTGTAACAGACAAATAGCGTAGGCTTTTTATTCGTACTTATTTTATCCTTTACCAACGGAAGGGTACTTCCTTTCTGTGCCTTTAGTAATACCGCATTTGTCAGGTAATGAGCCGTTAAATCTGGAAGGAAAGAAGAATGATCTCCAGAAACAACCACTTCGGCAGTAGGGTAGAGGTAGTAGCTGTACAGACTAGCCCAATGTGTTAAATAAGAAGGTTCTTTTGATAACATAGGATGGATCACCGAAAGCATTTTTTCTGCTGTTTCCCCATACGATTCCTCAGGATAAATAGCTCCTAAAAAGTAAAGATTAGTTGCCATTATGGAATTGGAAGATGGAATTACATTGTCAAACAATTCCTTTTTTGTAGCAATCAGTTTTTCATTCTCTCTCCCACTGTAAAAGAATAAATGCTCTTTGCTATCATAGAACTGTGCCATAGCATAGTCCGCCAGTGCTTTGGCATGTGTCAACCACTTTTCATCGAAGCTTAATTGATACAAATGTGTAAACGCATCTATCGTGATCGCATAGTCTTCTAAGAATCCATCAATTTTAGCTCTGCCGTCTTTGTACGTTCGTAAAAGAGTATTTCCATTCAGCAACTTACTCTCAATAAATTCACCGTTTTTGATTGCCTTTTTTAAGTAAGCCTCATTTCCTAATGCACGATAGGCATCTAAATATCCTTTTAGCATCAATCCATTCCATGAAGTCAAGCATTTATCATCTAATCCTGGACGAATTCGCTTACTTCGTTCTTTTAAAATAATAGCTTTCCAGTTTTTTACTTTCTTTTCAAAGTCATCGATATTCAATGAATGTGCTTTGCAGAAGGCTTCTTTGTTTACCAAGTTTCTAAGGATAGTCACACCTTCCCAATTCCCTGCAGGAGCTACGTCATAGTAGTCAGCAAATAAGGCGATGTCATTACCTAATATCTTTTCCAATTCGGCATATTCCCATACGTAGAATTTGCCTTCTTCTCCTTCACTGTCGGCATCTAGTGCAGAGTAGAAGCCACCTTCGCTATTGGTCATTTCTCTGTCTATGTATTCTAATGTTTCTTCTACCACTGTTTTGAATAAGGGGTCTTTAGTGAGTTGGTACCCCTCAGAATAGAGAGAAACTAATTGCCCATTGTCGTACAGCATTTTTTCAAAATGAGGGGCTAGCCATTCTCCATCAGTTGAATAACGGGCAAAGCCGCCACCTATTTGATCGTAGATTCCACCTTGCGCCATTTTAGTGAGGGTTAATGTAGCTTGCTTCAATGCGCGTTGATTGCCCGTAAGGGAATAATAACTCAACAAATAGCGGTAGATAGAAGGCATGGGGAATTTAGGTTCCTTGTCCGTCCCTCCGTCTACGGTATCGAACCGTTTTTCTAATAAATTAAAAATAACGTCTAAATCTTCTTTTTTAGCCTCAAAAGGTCCTGCTTTTAAATTGAATTTATGGGCTTCACTTTCACCCAAAGAAGCTACAAATTTCTCTGAGGAAGTAATGACTTCTTCTTTTTGGTTTACGTAGGCATCAGCAATCTGATTCAAGAGACTTATCCAACGATCTTTTGGGAAATAAGTACCACCATAGAATGGTTTGGTACCCGATGTTAGGAATACATTCAATGGCCAGCCTCCTCGTAAGCCCATCATCTGTACCGCCTCCATGTAGACTTGGTCAATATCTGGTCGTTCTTCACGGTCTACTTTAATACAAATAAATTTTTTTTTCATTACCTTTGCAAGAGCTTGGTCTTCTAACGATTCGTGTTACATTACGTGGCACCAGTGACAGGTGGAGTAACCAATACTAACTAAAATAGGCTTGTCTTCTTTTTTGGCTTTGGCCAATGTCGCGTCGTTCCAAGGATACCATTCCACCGGATTGTGGGCATGTTGGAGTAAGTAAGGACTGGTTTCGTTGATGAGTTGATTGGTGTGTTTGTGCTCTTGTGCGTGTGGCATAGTGTGTTTGTTGGAACAAGAAAATAAAAAACTGTTCATAATTGCAACTAGTATCAAGTATCTAGTAGTTAGTATCATACCTAA
Organism: Cyclobacteriaceae bacterium; assembly: GCA_045106295.1. Lineage (GTDB taxonomy): Bacteria > Bacteroidota > Bacteroidia > Cytophagales > JAAEPT01 > WTJX01. The sequence goes on along the minus strand of JBGCEI010000099.1, from coordinate 3,161 downwards.
TAGACTTTAAGGCGATTAGATTTTGAGATAATAAGACCTTTCATAGCCTGAGATCCTATTGACACATTTTTTGAAAAGGTATTTAGTGTAGTCTTGTTATCTAAAAGTCTCATAATCTTATTGTCTAATTATAGGTGCAAATTACGGATAAACAACTGATAAAACAGTGTTGATAGTTTAACTTTTGAGATTTCGTTTTTTGGTGCTTACTTTGAAGTATGCCTGCAGCTCCACAAGACATACTTCAACAGTTAAAGAGTAAACAATATTCGCCACTTTATTTCCTACAAGGAGAAGAACCCTATTACATTGATGCAATAGGTGACTTTATTGAAAAGAATGCCTTAGAAGAATCGCAAAAAGGGTTCAATCAAGTAATCCTTTATGGAAAAGAGGTAGATATGAATACCGTGATTTCTAATGCCAAGCGTTTTCCTATGATGTCAGATAGGCAAGTGGTGATTGTAAAAGAAGCTCAAGAGATAAAAGATGTCAATAAAGAAGCTGGTGTAAAAATATTAGAGGCTTATGCTAAAGCACCACAGGCATCCACTATTTTGGTGTTTTGTCATAAAAACAAGACGCTTGATGGGAGGAAGTCTTTGGCTAAAACATTAGATAAGTTTGCTGTACTCGTTACGAGTAAAAAAATGTACGATAATCAGGTACCTGACTGGATATCTGACCAAATGAAAGCAAAGAAAAGAAGCATCTCTCAGAAAGGAATAGCAATGCTTTGTGAAAGCATTGGGAATAACCTTTCTGCTATGGTGAATGAGATAGATAAGGTGTTACTCAATGTAAAAGAAGGAGAAGAGGTGACCGAAGAACACATTAGTAAGTATGTAGGGATCAGTAAAGACTACAATGTGTTTGAATTGCAGAAGGCATTGACTTCTAGAAATGCACTCAAGTGTTTTAAGATTGTAAATTACTTCGATAAGAATGCGAAGGATCATCCTATTATTCCGATGTTGGCTATTATGTATGGTTTCTTTACTAAGATCCTGTTAGTCCATCAATCATCAAACAAAAATGAGAACCATTTGGCAGGGGTATTGAAAGTGAACCGCTTTTTTATTAGAGATTATATGGCTGCATCAAGGTCGTATAAATTACATTCTGTATTGGCTATTATTGGTTTTATTAGCGAAGCTGATCTTCGTTCTAAAGGAATCCTTCCTGGTCAGTATTCTGATGGAGCTGTTTTAAAAGAATTGGTAGCCAAAATGTTAGCTGCTTAAGTACCATTTTCTTAAGATTAGAAATGGTGTTCTTTTGATGTGTTTAGTATTTAAATTGTATTTTTTAAATATATAACTTGTAAAATGCTAATAACAGAGAGATAAATTGTGGTTTTTATAGATAAAAAACGAATTACTTTTGTTTTTTAGAATAAAAATTGTCTATATTGGATTAACAATTGTTAATCTAAATTTAATTGTATGAAAAAAATAGAAGCGATCATTAGAACTTCACGCTTTTACGAAGTGAAGGATGCATTACATGAAGTAGGTGTTGATTTTTTTAGCTATACTGATGTAAAAGGAGTAGGTAACCAAAAAAGAGAAGCAGTTTATAGAGGAACTGTTTACGATATGGGAGCTATTGCAAGAACAAAATTAGAAATCATAATCAGTGAAAACTTGGAAAAAGTAGTATCTGCTATTTTAGAAGCTGGAAAAACAGGTGATTTAGGTGATGGTAAAATATTCGTTTATGACTGTGAGTCTGTAACAAAAATAAGAACTGGTGAAACTGGTGTTGACGCACTAAGATCGTAGTTAGGTAATTGATTTAACTGATTTTTTGGAAGCCATGAAGTGTATTGCACTTCATGGCTTTTTTGTTTTACCTAAGTTAATAAACCGGAAGAGAGAATAGAGTTAAACCTATCAAGAATTTAGTACCTTTGATGACTATTGGTTTTATAAAAACATAGGATACTGTAACGCTTTTTTATTACTTCTTGGTGAGGTTATTTCAGAACATATCAATAGTCATACATTTCATTATTCTTTACAAAGACTTACTTATTCAGAAGAAAGTTACTAAAGGTTTATTATCAGGCTTACCCAATAAAGTATCGGATAGTAAAAAGTACTATTCCTACTCTACATTAATTGTAACAGGAGTTTCTCAAGTTTATACCATGCTTAGAGGGAAGGATTTGACTCGTAAAGAGAGACAAACACAAACCTATCTCAGTTTTTTAGCAGCCATAGTCGATGAAGAAATAGACAAGCAAATTACGTCGTTAGATCAGCTAGAGTCTTTTCTTTCTTCTATGGAAACTGAACGTTCTCTGGTTTTAGAGAATATTTATTTTTTAGTAAAAAAAATACTGTCAAATTCAGTAGGTGATAAAAAGGAAATAATCGAGCTGTTGAAATACAGCTTATTATTTCAGTTAGACAGCTTAAGGCAATCAAAAGAGAATGATGAGACTGCTTTAAAACAGATCACTTGGAATAAATGCGGCTATGCATTTATGCTCTCTAGGATGTTGCTGCAGCAAGACTGTACAGAAACAGAGAAAGAGTTTTGTTACCAATATGGAGGGATAGGTCAGTTAGGAGACGACTTATTAGATGTTTATGACGATCAAGAAGATGGCATTTGTACGTTGGCTCACCTCATTTCTATTGATGAGTTAGAAGGTCTTTACCATGCCGAATTAGAACAATGCTTTTCTTTATTGCAGGAATTAACGTATTCAGAAAAAAACAAACGTAAGACTAAGCGGAGGTTAGCTATTATTTCTGCCATTCCTTTGGTAGGTTTTGATCTATTAAAGAAAAATAAAATAGAAACAGGAGTAACATTCGATTACAAGAAAGTTAAGCGATCTGAGACGATTTGTGATATGCAAAAGCTGAAAAACGGATTAGCGTGTTTTCAAAAGATTAATTCTTTGATGCGATGAGGTGCTTTGTGTTACTTAGTTTATTCCTGTTTCTAAGAATAGAAGTAGTTGCTCAACCTCATAAATTAGTTGTCTCTTTTTATAACTGTGAAAACCTATTCGATACAGAAGATGATCCTTATAGAAATGACAACGAATTTTTACCAAAAGCAAAAAGAGCTTGGACAAAAGAACGCTATCAACGGAAGTTAGATCAGTTGTCTCGTGCTATTTTAGCATCAAACAATTGGGACGG
>JBGCEI010000098.1:0-2969 GCA_045106295.1 Cyclobacteriaceae bacterium | reverse complement strand
CCTTCCGCCCTTTAAAATGGTATCTATTGCCTTAAATAAAGTAGATTCTGATGCACTTTTCTCTAAATATCCTTTTGCCCCCAAATTTAGAACACGCCTAGTAAACAACTCTTCTGGAGACATAGAATAAACTAAAATAGATTGTTTAGGTTGAAAAGTCAGTACCATATTAATAAAACTCAAAGGTTCAAACTTTGGTAATGCCAAATCTTGAATCAGAAGGTCATAGGGTTGATTTTTTATTTTGCTTAAAACAACATTACTTTGATCTGTACTTTCTATCGTACTTGCAGGAAAACGGTCTTTAAGCAAAAAAGTCAAGCCTCTTCTGATGACTAAGTGGTCGTCGATAATAAGAAATGATGGTTTTTGTTTCATTTTTAGAGGATATAGGGAACACTAATGTTTTTAAATTAGATCGAGGGCTAAAGCCCACAGTTTTTCATAAGGAACGATTTCTAGCTGATAAGTTTGATTCATGACTTTCAAGGGTACTCTATCTAACTCATCTATATATTTTTGGGCTGCTTTTTCTACTTCATTTCTTTGGAATCCTTTACGAGGAATAACCAATAGCATTTTAAAAAACAAGTTACTGCGTTGGGTATCTTCCTTTTGTAAATACCTTTTCCGATATTGGTTGATGGCATCCATTGACTCAATTAAGTCATCATGGTTTCGTTTTAACAAGTTAACTAATATCTTTAATACTTGTACAGAAATATTCATACCCTTTTTATCTTTTGCAAAAACCTCTATTTCATTTAGAAATTTAGCGATTCGAAAAGATTGGCCATCACTTCCTTGATCTTCTTGACAGAATTTTACAAATTGTAAATAAGCTTCCAGGATTTTCCAAAACTCCTGTACATTAGCTGGAAGGTTATCAAATTTATCATTAGATAGGACAGTCTCCAATATCTCATGCGGAATCTCCGCATTCTTTTTATGTAATTTAACTAACAGATATACTTCACGTACTTTAAACCAGTTAAAGCTGCCTTTTTCTATAAAGCTTTCACACTTTTCGGCTGCTTCAATACAAGCATCAAAGTTTCGGACCTGAAAATAAGATATAGCTTGTTTATAATAAAATGCTTGAAAAGGCAATCTAGCACTATAGCTCTTTCCTCTGAAAAATAGAATAGCTGATTCACATGCTTCGATAATTTTTTCGTGGTTATTGGTGAGTGTATAAATACCAACCTTGATCAAATAAGTACAGAAGTGAAGTTGATAAGAATTGTACTTTTCAAGATAGGGTGCTAGTTCTTGAAAGTGTTCCCAGGCTATTTTTTGAACATCAACATCAGAAGCTTTACTATTCACAAATCGTATAGAAAGGTCTGTATAATATTCTTCAGCTCTGTTTTCTAAAATCCAGAGCTGCTCATAATACTTAAACATTTCATTGTACTTCTGGTACTTTTTATAGTCTCCTTCGATCGTCCCATAGTAAAGTCGCAAAGTATGCGTAATGTCTACAGCTAGCTCTGTAAACTCAAATTTCTTGGCAAGTTTTAATAGTTTTTGACTTAATGAAATAGCAACGGTGGAGGCTTGTTTTCCGAAAAGTATTTTAGCAGCGGCCCATTCACTATAACTTTCATAGTACGCTTTTTGACGTACAGCATAAGAGGCCTTTTTTAAATCTATCAAGAATAAACTCTTAACCAGACGATCTTTGATTGTCGTCCTAAGTTTTTGGTAAGCTGGACAGGATTTCTCTTTCTGATAAAAATGATAAGCAGCTTCATCATCACTCTCGAAAGATCCTTCCACCAAATGGTGGTAAAACTCTGATAGTTTTGATGAACTATCGGTTACTTCCGTATCTAATAGGTGAACAGATTTCAGTTTAGGTCGCGTAACGATTTGTACCAAATCTTGCAGGTCCTTCATTATTCTTGGTTTTAATCTTAACTGATCTAAATATTTTACAAGGGTGATCAGCTAAGCTGGTGCTGTGCACCAAATGCTCGCAATAGATTGAATAAGTAAGGTTTTTGAGATTATTCTAAAATCAACTTTAATTTGAAATATCTTATTAACTATTAGATATATAAATAGTTATATAATTCTTGGTACTAGGTAGATTTTTTTTAAAAAAAATGATAAATTATTTACAGTAACCTTGATAGAGAATTCTAAAAATAACAAAATTCTTAAACGAATCTTGTAGATCATTTGCTTCTTTTAATGTAGTAATACCATTACACTGTATTAACATTTAGAATAGCCTTCTTACGAAGTTTTTAATTTATCAAAAACTTTACTTTAGAAACTATTCTTTTACAAAAGTAGATATTTGGAAAAAAATAAAATGTAGCTAAATGAATATGCCCTTTGTAGTATTTTTACTAATACTGGAATTAGGTATTCTCAAACAATCTCATTTCTTGTACTTTCCTAACTGCCTGCGTCCGTCTTTGTACATCCAACTTGGAAAACACATTAGAAACATGCGTTTTCACCGTACTAAGAGAAACATAAAGTCGATCCGCAATTTCTTGATTAGAATAGCCATCAGAAATTAATTGTAGCACTTCTATTTCTCTCTTACTTAAACCAAATTTATGGGCTAAATCAATAGGCACTGTAGTTGAAGTTGAAATTGTTTTTATTGGCCTTTTTTTAAAGCCCCATTTACTGCCCAACCAAAGGCCTAGTACCATAAATAGAAAAGCGATGATCCCAGCATATACCTCCGTAGATAAGGAACGAATCCAGTACTGATATTGTAGATATTGCAAGCCAATTGCCAGAAGAGCAATTAAACAACTAAATAAGATAATAGGCTTGGAAAAATGCATCGTCTAAGTTTGAATCACCCCAGGGTTAAACCGCTCTATTTCTGCATGATTAGCCGCTTCAATACCGGTAGAAATTACCTGGCGGGTCTCCCTTGGATCAATGATGGCATCGACCCACAAACGAGCAGCTGCGTAATAAGGTGATACTTGATTGTC
>JBGCEI010000097.1:0-14732 GCA_045106295.1 Cyclobacteriaceae bacterium | reverse complement strand
GCTGACACTCAAGTAATGGTAACATTACATTCTGCAGGAGACGATGTAATGCCAGAGCCATTAGCCGCATTAGCAGCATCAGCAGCATTAATGGTATCGGATATTCCGTTTGCAGGCCCTATTTCTGAAGTACGTGTAGGTAGAGTAGAAGGTGAGTTTGTAATTAACCCGTCTCAAACACAATTAGCAGCATCTGATATTGATATGACTATTGCCGCATCAGAAGAGAATATTCTGATGGTGGAAGGTGAAATGGAGCAAGTTTCCGAACTTGAAATGCTTGAAGCAATTAAAGTTGCTCATGAAGCAATCAAAGTTCAGTGTAAAGCACAAAAAGAATTAGAGAAATTAGCAGGTACTACTGAGAAAAGAGAATATTCTCATGAGGAAAACGATGAAGCATTAAAAAATAGAATCTTTGCTGAGTTGAAAGACCAAGTATTAGCAGCAGCAAGACTAAAGAATCCTTCTAAGGATGAAAGAAAGAAATCTTTTGGAGCAATCATCGATGCATTTATCGAAGCGTTGCCAGAAGATACTGAAGAAATTACTATTTCTTTAGCTAAGAAATATTACCACGACCTAGAGAAAGAGGCCATCAGGGAAATGGTTCTTGAAGATAGAAAACGTTTAGACGGAAGAGACTTGAACCAAGTAAGACCTATCTGGTCAGAAGTAGGTTACCTACCAAAAGCACACGGTTCAGCTGTATTTACAAGAGGAGAAACACAATCATTAACGTCTTTGACATTGGGTACTAAGTTAAATGAGCAAATGATCGATGGTGCTGTTTATTCTGGTACTAGTCCATTTATACTTCACTACAACTTTCCTGGTTTCTCAACTGGGGAAGTAAGACCAAATAGAGGGCCAGGTAGAAGAGAAGTAGGACATGGTAACTTAGCTCACAGAGCGTTGAAAAAAGTAATACCATTCGATAAATACGATTCATACACTATTCGTTTGATCTCTGATATTTTAGAATCAAACGGTTCGTCCTCAATGGCAACTGTTTGTGCAGGTACATTAGCATTAATGGATGGAGGTATTCAAATAGATGCACCAGTATCTGGTATTGCTATGGGATTAATATCTGATAGTAAAACAGGTAAGTACGCTGTATTGTCTGATATTTTAGGAGATGAAGATCACTTAGGAGACATGGACTTTAAAGTAACAGGTACTACTAAAGGAATTACTGCTTGTCAAATGGACATCAAAGTAGATGGTCTTCCTTATCAAATATTAGAAGAAGCATTACTTCAAGCAAAAGAAGGTAGGTTACATATCTTAGATGAGATGCTAAAAACTATTAACGCTCCTAACGATGACTTTAAAGATAGTGCTCCAAGATGTGTTGATGTTATCATCAACGGAGATAAGATAGGTGCTGTAATTGGTCCAGGTGGTAAAAATATCCAAGAACTACAGAAGTCTACAGGGACCACTGTTATGGTAAGAGAAACTCCTGAAGGAAAAGGGAAAGTTAATATCTTTGCATCAGATAAAGCAGCATTAGAAGCAGCAAGAGAGAGAATTGTAAACATGACTACCGATCCTGAAATAGGAGAGACGTATGATGGTACAGTGAAATCTATTCTACCATTCGGAGCTGTAATTGAGTTTATGCCTGGTAAAGAAGGCTTACTTCATATCTCCGAGATCAAGTGGGAAAGAATAGAGAATGTAGAAGATATTATGGAGGTAGGTGAAGTGTTGAAAATTAAATTATTAGATATCGATAAGAGATCTGGTAAATTTAAGCTTTCGAGAAAGGTTTTGTTACCAAAACCTGAAACAGCAAAATAAAAACGCCTTTTCTAAAACTTTTTTTCAGTAATTACGTTCATTAATAGATGGACATTATACTTTTAAGTTAGTATGAGACAGCTTAAAATAAGCAAACAAATAACAAACAGAGAGAGTCAATCTCTTGATAAGTATCTTCAAGAGATTGGAAAAGTAGATCTGTTAACACCTGATGAAGAGGTGGATTTAGCCAAGAGAATTAAAGAAGGAGACCAACTGGCTCTTGAAAAATTAACAAAAGCTAATCTACGTTTTGTAGTATCAGTAGCAAAACAATACCAAAATCAAGGTCTTTCTTTAGGTGATTTGATTAATGAAGGTAATTTAGGTTTAATTAAAGCTGCTCAACGTTTCGATGAAACAAGAGGGTTTAAATTTATCTCCTATGCGGTATGGTGGATTAGACAATCTATTTTACAAGCATTAGCAGAACAATCTAGGATTGTAAGGCTTCCTTTAAACAGAGTAGGTTCTTTGAATAAAATTTCAAAAACTTTTTCAGAGCTTGAGCAAAAATTTGAGCGTGAGCCTTCTCCAGAAGAATTAGCTACAGTATTAGAGGTAACTACTAATGAGGTAGTGGATACATTGAAGATATCAGGTAGACATGTTTCTATGGATGCTCCTTTTGTGCAAGGAGAAGATAACACCTTATTAGATGTATTAGAGAATGACGGTGATGTAACTCCTGATTCTGAGTTGATGAACGATTCATTGAGGAGAGAGGTTCAACGAGCATTATCTACATTAACACAACGTGAAGCAGATGTAATAGCGCTTTATTTTGGGTTAAATGGAGAACATCCAATGACATTAGAAGAAATAGGTGAACGATTTGACCTCACAAGAGAGAGAGTTCGTCAGATTAAAGAAAAAGCAATTAGAAGGCTGAGACACACCTCAAGAAGTAAAGCTTTGAAACCCTACTTAGGCTAAGGGAGCTTTATTTTTTTAAGTGTAATAGTCTCTCTTGCGAATGATCGCATTAGAGACCACCGTTCTTTAGATATTGATGATTCCAATAGTGTGTTGCTATACCAATAGCGATAGTTACTATTGGAATTATTTTTTTTATGAGGTATGATTTTTTCTTCATTCGATAAACGCCCTGTTTTTTTATCAATGATTAATTTAGTGAGTCCATCGGGTGTTTTGTAAAAGATAGAGTTGTCTTGTGAGAGTACTGCTTTAGATAATGTGAAACTTTTACTATTAGTTAGTTTAATACTTCCATTTTCTACCATTTCCCCATCATTCCGGATAGTAGCATGAATGAAATGAGATTTTTGCCAACCATCAAAAACGGTGCGGTATTGAATTGTTTGTCTTCCAAATATGTAAGTGATGAAAGGTTCCTGTCTATAAGTTGGTTGATAAGCTTCTGCAATTAATAAATTATAGTCGTCAAAACGGACGAGTGGATGAATCAGTAGGTGGTCTGAAAAAGAAACAGGCTTGTTTTTTTCTTTCCTTTTAATGATTTGTTGTTTTATTTGTGTTTGTGCCTTTTCAGGTAAAAAATCATAGTAGTGAGTGAATAAAGAAATAGGGTATAGTTTGATTGTACTTTCTTTGGCGTAGGTGATATGATAAATTCCATGTGATCCTTTTAAATCATTAGAATAAGTGCCCAATACATTGATGATATCCCGAGACTTCCTGTCTAATGAAGCAGACTGTAGGTGATTTTCTTTTGTGAGCTTTACTTTTCTACGGTTTTTTTGTTTCCCATTCATATCAAATGATAATAGTTCTGCAAAGTTTTCTTTTTTGTGGGAAGAGTATAATAGAATATCTAAGAGTTCCATTTTTTTGTTGGATACCATACTTTGAACCATACCATGTCCTTGCATAGGGAAAGGGATTACTTTAGCTCTTTTTTTCGAAATAGAAACTTGTGTTATGGTTGGTTTATTTTTGAGCATACCAGCTATGTAAGCGTAGTCTCCTAATACATGTAGTTTTGTAGGGGAACTATTGATGTAAGTTGTGAAATAAGTTTCTGTAAAAGTTAGTTTTTTTATGTCAACAGTGATGAGAATATATTTTTTATTTACTTTATCAGAGGCAAGTACATAGTAAAAAGAGTTGTACTGTTTCTTTAAACGGAAGTAATATTTTTTAGGAATGGCATAGTTTATTTTTTTTAATTCGGTAAATGAAGTGTCATAGGTTATTAGTTCTAACGATTGCCTGGTATTTCCTTGTAGACGTACATAGATTAAACCATTTGTATCAATTGGTTCTATCCAATATTTTTCATCGTTTTGGATAGAAAAAAGACAGCTGTCTTGAGTTGCAGCTTGTGTAAACTGCGAGAACAGTAGGCATGATAAGCAAACATAGAGTAGTTTCGAAAACATTATTTCTTTTTCTTTCTTTTTTTCAAGCCTTTTATAAAACTTCTCCAAGCAAATGGGTCTAATACAGAAATGGATGGAGTTAGGTAACGGCGCTCATCTACATTAACCTGTTTGTTGATATAATAGGAGTAGTTAAGGCTTGCACTTGTTCCACTACTAGCCATTAGCCGTTCCATAATCTGATTATTCAAGTTATTATCCAGGTTGGAATAATCTTTTGAAAGGCTAGCGTTTAGTATGGCTTTTTTAAAGGCTTTTTCTGTAGGGAAATAGCTTATTTCTACAACAGGAAGAATGGTTGTGTCTTTCACCATTTCAATAAGGTAGGATAGTGTTCCAGAAGTATCTGAGGGTACTGAAAATGTCTGTTTTTTGTAGCCTAAGTGACTAACTGTGATTAAGTCACCTGCTAAACAAGGAAAAGAAAAATACCCTACACTGTTTGTAATAGCACCTCTCCCTGAGCTTTTTACGTATACAAATGCGCTAATGATACCAAAAGCATTAGAATCACTAGATACGACTAAACCGGACACTTGGACAAGCTCTTTTTCTTTTTGCCCATACACAGCAATAGGATTTGTTATTCCAAAAAGGAAAATAAAGAAGAGTATAGTATTGATTCTATTCATTTAAATTAATGGGATACTAGTTCTTTTAATTACTAATTATTCACTGTTAATTATTTTAAACATCGTTTACCTAAAAGAAGTTTAGTTAACGGCTCGAAACTAAAGAAGCAATATCTAAACTTGCATCTTCGGGAGCTATTCTTCCTGCCATTACTAGCCGTAATGTTCTTCTTGTTAAAGCACTTTCGAATAATCCTTTTTCTTCTTCTGTTTCTGGAATTAATTCAGGTACTCGAGTTGGTTTTTTTGTATTCTCATCCACTGCTACATAAGTGAAAAATGCTTCATGACTTTTAACTTTTGTTCCCTCTGGAATGTATTCAGAAGTGACTTCAATATGGACTTCCATGGAGGATGAGAAGGCACGTGTTAACTTTGCTTCTATTGTAACAACACTACCTAAGCGGATAGGTTGTTGGAAAGAAATATTGTCTACAGATGCTGTAACCACTATTTTGTTACCATGCTTTTGAGCAGCTATTGCTCCAGCAATATCCATGAAGTGCATCAACTTACCTCCCATCAAGTTATTTAACGGATTGGTATCATTAGGCATAATCATTTCTGTCATTGTAGTGGCAGAAACACTAGGTGTTTTTGAGGGTGTCATATGTTTGTTGTTTTCTTTTGCCATCCATTATCTCCTACTAAAGGAACGAATTGAAAGTTTCCAAAAGTTTCTTTTTTTATTTTCTTTTCAGCTGTCTTAGTAATACGGATCATAGCTTGCTTTTCCATGTCACCTACAGGGATTATTAAGATACCTCCAATTTTCAACTGATTGATTAAGTCATCAGGTATCACTGGAGCTGCTGCTGTTACCAATATTTTATCAAAAGGGGCTTTTGAAGGCAATCCTTTGGACCCATCTCCATGAAAAGAAAAAATATTAGTATAGTTGAAGTATTTAAAATAAGCTTTTGCTTTTTCGTAATGATAAAAACTTTGTTCAATAGAAAAAAGAGTTACGCCTAGTTCTGCTAAAACACAAGCTTGATAACCTGAACCAGTACCTATTTCCAGTACCCTGTCTTTTTTTGAAATACTAAGTAAATCAGTTTGGAATGCTACCGTATAAGGGTGTGAGATGGTTTGCCCATCACCAATAGGGAAAGCTTTGTCTTGATAAGCGTGTTCTGTGAATACATTATCCAAGAAAAAATGTCTTGGGATGGTATTTATAGCATGAAGAACAGCTTCATTTTTTATGCCTTTTTTTTGCAAGGTAGAGACGAGTTTATTCCGTAACCCTTTTTGCTTATAGTCGTCTTTAAATAACATAAAAAAATAGCGAATAATACACCAAATGTACCTATTTTTGCACTTCCATTTTATAAAAAATACATTTAATATCAGCCTCCACACTAGCTACTGTTTTGAGAAGTAAAAAACAACCTTATCCATTAATCATTACTGACTATTTATTGTCGGGTATTGTCTGGGTGATTTTTTATTATTTACGTAAGTTAATTTTAGGAGAGCAGGTAGAATCATTTGTGTCAGTAAGAGCTATTACAGGGGGTGTTTTAATAGGTGTTTTTTGGGTTTTTATTTACGCTCTTGCCGAATCTTATCATAATGTTTACAGAAATTCTAGAATTGGTGAGTTCATTAAATTATTTCTCTCCACCACAATAGGAGTGATAGTTGTTTTTTTTGTTTTCCTTTTGGACGATGAAGGAGTAGATGATTACACGCTCTATTATGAAACAGTAGGCACCTATTTTTTATTGCAATTTTTGATCATTTTTATTGCAAGACTTCTGTTTCTTACCTATTACAAAGAATTACTAAGGTCAGGAAAAGTTTATTTTAACACCTTATTAATAGGAGCAGAAAGTAATGCGGAAACTATTTTTAAGGAGGTAGAAGAAATCAACTACACATTAGGAAATCGTTTTATAGGTTTTGTTAATGGGAAAAACAAAAGTCCATACCTCTCTGAAAAAATGGATGACTTAGGTGGTTACAAGGAATTAATAAAAATAACCCAGCATTATAAAGTAGAACAAGTAATTATTGCATTAGAGAAAAACGAGCATAAAAAAATAGAGTCTATTTTAAGTCAATTAGCTGGATTAAATATCCGTATTCAAATCACGCCAGATGTCTACCAGACTCTATTAGGCTCTGTTACTGTAGAACATATCTTTGCCGTACCATTAGTAGAAGTAAAACAAACTGTTCAATCAATTAGGCAGCGTGTCTTGAAACGAGTTTTTGATGCCTTAGTTTCTCTTTTTATTTTGATTATAGGTATACCTGTGTTTTTATCGTTGGCAATCATTACAGCTGTTACATCAAAAGGACCAATTTTCTTTTTACAAGAACGTATAGGGAAGAATAATGTCCCTTTTCAAATTATTAAATTCAGAAGTATGTTTTGCAATTCTGAAAATGGTGTGCCATTACTATCGTATAGCGGAGATCCTCGTGTTACAAAATGGGGGCGTTTTATGCGTAAAACAAGGCTCGACGAAAGCCCTCAGTTTCTAAATGTATTATTAGGTCATATGTCGCTTGTAGGGCCAAGACCAGAGAGACGTTATTTTATTGATCAAATAATTAAAGAAGTCCCTCATTATAATCATTTATTATCTGTGAAGCCAGGTATTACTTCACTAGGACAAGTAAAGTATGGGTATGCTCAGAATGTAGAAGAAATGATACGTCGCATGAAATACGATATTATTTACATTGAAAATATGTCGTTAACAATGGATTTAAGGATTATATTTTTTACCATACCCATCATACTAAAAGGAACAGGGAAATAATGTTTACAGGTATCATTGAACAAACAGGAGTGGTAGATTCTATCGAGAAGGTGAAAACGAATATCCGATTCGGTATAAAAGCACCTTTTGTAAATGAGTTGTCAATAGATCAAAGCGTAGCCCATAATGGTGTTTGCCTTACCGTAGTAGAAATACTAGATGGTGTTTATTATTTAGATGCCATTCAAGAAACATTAGACAAAACAAACTTAGGAAAGATTAAAGTAGGTGATAAAGTAAATTTAGAAAGATGCATGCAAGCTAAAGCTCGTTTTGATGGACATATCGTGCAAGGACACGTAGATCAAGTAGCTGTTTGTAAACAAGTAGAAGATCAGCAAGGAAGTTGGAAGTTTACCTTTGCTTATGATGCGTCAAAAGGTAATGTGACAGTAGAAAAAGGCTCTGTTTGTATTAATGGAATTAGCCTGACAGTTGTAGACTCTAAAGAAGGACAACTTTCCGTAGCTATTATTCCTTACACCTATGATTTCACCAACTTACATCAAACAGTAGTAGGAAGTACGGTTAATATAGAATTTGATATTATTGGAAAGTACGTACAGAGAATTACGAAAGGATATTAGTTCTTCTTCCTAACCAATACACTAAGTACCCAATTAAACTACCAAAAATAGCTCCAACTAAGACATCAGTGAAATAATGTTTGATGAGGTAAACCCTACTCAAAGCTACTAATGTTGCCCATAGAAACAATAAAATAGTGCCTCGTTTTTCTTTTAGTAGTAAATAAGAAAAGGTGGCGATTACAAATGAATTGGACGCATGGGAAGAAAAGAATCCGTATTTACCACTGCAACTAATGACTAAATGCACTTGGCTAACAATATTGTCTTCAAAACATGGGCGTAAGCGTTCAAAAAAAGGTTTAGCTAAGCCAGAAGAAGCCCTATCCGAAACAGCAATACAAACTAAGAGTACTAAAACAGGCTTCCAGAAATCCTTTCTAAATCGATCATAAAACCCTAAAATAATGAGAAGGTAGAGTGGAATCCATTCTAGTTTACCAGAAAAAAAGATCATTAGTCGGTCTAGCCACAGACTATTAAACCCATTAATAAAATAGATAATCTGTTCGTCTATGTATTGAATCCATTCCATTTAAGCAATCCAATCAATTCCCTTTTTGAGGTTGTTTAACGTAAACTCTTCTTCAGAATTTGGTGTAGGCTGATAATCGTATTCCCACTGAGCAATCGGTGGCATACTCATTAAAATAGATTCTACCCGTCCGTTTGTATCTAACCCAAACTTAGTCCCTTTATCATAAACAAGGTTGAACTCTACATACCTACTTCTTCGTAATGCCTGCCACTCTTTGTGTGAGGAGATAAATGGCTTGTCTTTATTTCTACTCAATAACTCATTGTAAATAACAGGGAACGACTTACCTACTTCAGATACAAAATTGAAGTAGCCATCAAAAGATTTATCATCAGTAGGGGAAAGGCGATCGAAAAAGATACCGCCGATTCCTCTAGTCTCATTTCGGTGTTTGATAAAAAAGTAATCATCAGCCCATTGTTTGAATTTTGCATAGTAAGAAGCATCATACGTATCGCACCTCTTTTTTAATTCAGAATGGAAGAAAGAAGCATCTTCTGCATTGATGTAATGAGGCGTTAAATCTATTCCCCCTCCAAACCAAGAAATGCCATTACTCATTTCGAAATAACGGATATTCATATGGATAATAGGGCAAAATGGATTTTGTGGGTGCATCACAATAGAAACACCAGTAGCAAAGAAGTCAGCTTCTTCTAGTTTAAGTGCTGCTAATATTTTTTCAGGCGTTTTTCCATGTACCGCAGAAAAGTTTACGCCACCTTTCTCTATCGTAGCTTCATTTTTAATGATTCTAGTTCTTCCACCTCCGCCTTCAGGTCTTTCCCATTTGTCTTCTTGGAATGCTTCAAGGTGATCAGCTTTCTTTAACGAATCGCAGATAAAGTCTTGAATTCCTTGAAAGTCGTTTGCTATTTCTTCTTTACTTTTTCTCACTTGTTTTCTACTGTCGTGATGGGTTATGAATTAATCAATTGAATAATGATTTCTGCATTAATGTTGTCATCTTGTATGCTAATGTCTGCTTGCTCGTAAAACTCACCTCGCTGCTCTCTTTTCAATGCCAGCTCTTTCTCTAATTCTTTCTTTCCTTTTCCCGTTAATAATGGTCTGTCTTCCTGCCCATCACTAGCTTCCATTCTATACATTAGCTCTTTTACACTAATGTCTAAGAAAATAGTTGTTCCATGAGCCATCATAAAATCC
This sequence comes from Cyclobacteriaceae bacterium, assembly GCA_045106295.1. Lineage (GTDB taxonomy): Bacteria > Bacteroidota > Bacteroidia > Cytophagales > JAAEPT01 > WTJX01. Next base: position 4,859 of record JBGCEI010000097.1, on the reverse strand, counting down.
ATATTGTCAAAAAAGCATGGGGCACCACCACCTGTAGCAATAATGGTATTACTTTCAGGAAGTAGGCTTTGTAATACGGTAGATTCTACTTCTCTAAAATAGGTTTCTCCTTCTTCAGAGAAAATAGCCTTGATTAACTTTCCTTCCTGTAGTTCTATTTCATGATCCACATCTACAAATCCATACCCTAAGCGTTCAGCAATTTCTTTCCCTAAGGTACTCTTCCCAGAACCGGGCAGTCCCAATAAATAGATAATATTATTCATAGCGAATACGAGGGTCTACAATAGCATACAAAATATCTACTGCCAAAGTAATGACGACAAAAATCAGTGCAATGAAAAGAGCCGTTCCTATTACAACAGGATAATCTAATTTCATTACCGATTGGATAGTAACGATTCCTAAGCCTTTCCATGAAAAGATAAACTCCACAAAGAATGACCCTGCTAAGAGTGAGGCTAACCAACCCGAAACAGCCGTAATTACTGGATTCAAGGCATTTTTGAGTACATGATTGTATACCACTTGAAAGTTAGATAATCCTTTTGCTTTTGCTGTACGGATGTAATCTTGATTCAATACATCTAAGACAGCGCTTCTGGTCAATTGAGTAATAATTGCTAACGGACGAATTCCCAGTGTAAGCGCAGGAAGAATAATGTTTTTAACCTCCAAATGTTTTCCTCTTATGGCATCTATTTCCCAAAGAGAACCCGTCATCGAAAGTCCCGTGTAAGCAGCTAAAACACCACCTAAGAGAATAGAAATGAAAATACCCGTTACAAAAGAAGGTGCTGAAATCCCTAAAGTAGAAAGAAAAATAGCTAAACGATCTGCCCAAGAATTTTTATTCCATGCAGAGACTACGCCCAAGGCTATCCCTACTACAGAAGCAAATGCAATAGAAACTAAAGCCAACCATAAACTACCAGCAGCATATTCAGGAATGATTTTAGAGACTAATCGGTCAGACTGATACGATCGACCTAAGTAAGGCGCTTTTATTACAAAAGCCGTACTTGCTCCGCTAATTACTTTAGTGTAGTTGTACTTGACTTCATTTGCTTCCGTATTCTTATGGAAAGAAAGAGGCGATATATCATTCAAATAATAAAAATAACGGTTAATAAGTGGTTGGTCTAAGCCTAATTCTTTTTCAATAGACTGTCTCGTAGCAATGTCACTGCGCTGCCCCATCATCATAGAGACAGGGTCGCCAGGCAATACTTGAAAAAGGAAAAAAAGCAAGGTAACCACACCCAGTAAGATGCTCACTCCAAAAACAGACTTTTTTATGCAGTAATTAATCATCTAAATAACTCGGTTATTAATTCACCTATTACAGGAATATCGTTGCTATTCCATTTCCCTTTTACTACCCCATCATTCAATGCTATTATCCCTGGATTAGAACGAATCATCGCCTTAGAAACCGTTTCATCAATAGATACTATGTTGTTAGTTATTGATTTGTATGGGCTATTGCCTAAGTCGCTACTCGTTACCAAGTAAATTTTATCACCCAATGTCTTTTTGTAATTGGCTATTTCTTCTTTAGTAATAGCGTTGTTTATTTCACCCAAGTGATTAAATACAAATAATACCTTTGGTCCTGTTAAAATTTCATTCGTTAAATCATTCCCTTCTTTATCAAAAAGCATGAAATCTAAGATAGTAGGATCTTCTCCTGCTACCACTTCTACAGATTCTACATATTTCCAAGATTGATCGCTTGGATACTTTTTGAATACTTGCTGGACACCGTCTTTTTCCATTTTGTAATGATAAACAGATGCCTTCCCGTTGTTCATGAGTTCTTTGATATTGTTACCTATCTTGTAAGGTCTAAAATCAATTAAAGGCAAGTGACGAATAGAATAAACCCCTAACCATAAACATGCGAAAGTAAGTCCTATAATCAATTTTGTGTTTCTGTTGTTACTTGGGTAGCTTACTTTATTTCTGAAAAGGAATAAAATTCCAATAAAGAAAAGTAAAATCATGTCTTTACTAAACGATTGCCATGGTGTGAGAGGAAGAGCATCTCCAAAACAACCACAATCCGTTACCTTACCTGTGTAAGCCGAGAAAAAGGTAAGAAAACTAAAAAATACAATGATTATGAGTAACGACCAAGCAGTTGTTTTTGGTTTGAAATTTAGTAATACAGCAAATCCTAAAATGATTTCTAAGGTGCTTAAAAAAACAGACAAATAAAGTGCTGCTGGAATAAGAAGGCTAAAAAAGGGTGCAAAGCTATCTGCAAAAACGACGAAGTACTCATCTAACTTAATTGCCGTCCCATACGGATCGTTTAATTTAATGTAACCCGAGATAATAAACAGAAGCCCTACCAACCATTTAGATATTTTTACTATTAGGCTCATTTCTATTCTGATAATTTTATCAAACAAAAAATCGCATAATTAATCATATCTTGATAATTAGCATCTATTCCTTCTGAAACCAATGTTTTTCCTGCATTGTCTTCGATCTGCTTTACTCGTAAAAGTTTCATTAAGATAATATCCGTCATAGAGCTTATTCTCAGATCTCGCCACGCCTCGTCATAATCGTGGTTTTTATTGCCTAATAATTCTTTGGTTTGCCCAATCACGTGGTCGTAGGTTTCCATTACCTCATCTACAGGTAATTCCGACGAATCGTTAGCGGTTAATTTTAATTGCATTAAAGCAATCACGCAATAATTCACAATAGCAATAAACTCATCACTGATGTCTTCATTTATCTTTTGTGTTCCCTTTTCTTGAATAGAACGGATACGCTGTGCTTTTATAAACAACTGATCCGTGATCGATGGTAAACGTAAAATACGCCATGCCGTACCATAATCTTTTGTTTTACTATGAAAAAGTGACCGACAAGCACTCACTACTTTCTCGAATTGTTTTACTGTATCTGTAGCCAAAATAGAGTATTACTGCTAATAGTTTGTTGTTATTAAATCCAATGCGGAATTTAGTCAAAATCCTCTAAAAATAATGAGGAGTGTCCGATTAAATTTAATTATCAAGGTATGGATTGGGTTAAGAATTGGTTAGATTAGTGGAAATATACGCTAACTATGTTGTGTAAAGTGTGATAAACATAGTAGGATATTGACACATATTTGCGATTTTTTATTAATGATTAGAAAAGATCTAAATGATCGTAATACAAAACTGAAAAGAAGTGAAACAATTGAATTCTTGATTAAGGACATGCAAAATTTCAATCTGGACTAATATGAAAGATTGGATAGCTAGTTTTGACGTCTCACTAGGAGTATTTTGACTATTGATAAATTAATCCTTGTTTGTCAATTCGTATAAAAATAGCTGATGAATTGAAAGTAACACTAAAGTACTAAATATTAAATAGTGAATAATATCAAACTTTTTCAGGATAATCAGATACGTTCCGTTTTTAACGAATCAGATAAGAAATGGTACTTCGCTGTTGCTGATGTAGTCCAAATTCTTACAGATAGTAAAGATGTAAAACAATACATCAAAAAAATGCGAACTCGTGATAATGAGTTAAATTCTAACTGGGGTACAATTTGTACCCCAGTTGGAATGATTGCCAAAGATGGTAAAAAAAGGAAAGTTCAATCGGCAAATGCTGAAGGACTATTGAGGATTATTCAGTCTATTCCGTCGCCAAAAGCAGAGCCTTTTAAAAGATGGTTAGCAAAGGTAGGGTCTGAACGTTTAGAAGAAATTGAAAATCCAGAGTTGGCTTCCAAAAGAGCTAAGGAATTATATAAAGCTAAAGGTTATCCTGATGATTGGATTGAAAAACGAATGCGGAGCATTGCAATTCGAGAAGAATTAACAGATGAATGGAAAGAACGAGGAGTTGAAGGACAAATCGAATATGCAATTTTAACTGCCGAGATTTCAAAAGCCACTTTTGGTTTAACTCCTTCTCAATACAAAGAAGTAAAAGGCTTAAAGAATCAGAACTTGAGGGACCATATGACTGATCTTGAGCTAATTTTTTCAATGTTGGGTGAAGCGTCAACAACGGAAATCACAAGAAAAACGGATGCTCAGGGATTTATAGAGAGTAAAGAAGCTGCAAAAAAGGGTGGTGAAATTGCAGGCGATGCTAGAAAAGCTTTAGAAATTGAATCAGGTAATAAAGTGATTAATTCTGAGAATTTTTTACCAGAGGATAAAAAGACTAAACTAAATAAAAAAAAGAAGTAGCGATATATAAAAGTTTAACTTATGATTGAAACTTTTTAATAATAATATAATTATTTAATGTACGATTGAATTTTTGTTTTTAGTGAATGTTTTCAAACAAAATTACTCAAGGTGATATAGAATAGCCGTTAGAAAAAAGGATTGCTTGTAGAAAAAGCTGTATTTTTACTTATCTAATTCTTATTAAACACTAGAAAAAGATATGTCCGATAGCTCTTCTTTTTTTGAACGACTAAATAATACTTCTACACCTCCTATGGTGATGGGAATTCTCAATGTAACGCCAGACTCATTTTATGATGGAGGAAAATACGTTCAGAAAGAAACTATTTTGAGTCAAGCACAAAAAATGGTCAATGAAGGAACTGATATCATTGATGTAGGTGGTATGTCTTCTCGACCAGGGGCAAAAGAAATTTCTATTGAAGAAGAGCAAGATAGGGTGTGTGCTGTTATAACTCAAATTAGAAAAGAATTTCCATTACTAGAAATATCAATAGACACCTACCGTACTAAAGTAGCAGAGGAAGCATTGAATTCAGGAGCTACTATTATCAATGATATTTCAGGGGGTGACTTATGTGAGGATATGTTTACTTTGGTTGCTCAAAAATATGTGCCGTATATTATGATGCATATGAA
>JBGCEI010000096.1:0-20366 GCA_045106295.1 Cyclobacteriaceae bacterium | reverse complement strand
CGACCACTCTGCCAACTCTCTGTTTCGGATTGCAAATATATGAGATTGATTTGGTTTAACAAACTACTTTTTGCTAAAAAAGCCTCGCCCCAAGGCGAATACTTTCTTCACTTTAATTCCTCGCTTGGCTGAATCTAAACTAGCATTGATTTCAAAACCCAATAATAAAATAAATGAAATCATTTTGAGCCAGATCATAAAACCTATTAACGTACCAATAGACCCATAGACTTTATTGTAGGTACCAAAATTATTGACATAATACGCAAAAGCCATAGATGCGGCGGCGGCTAAAAAGGTACAATAAATAGATCCTGTTGAGAAGAATCGCCATTTATTATTTAAACTAGGTCCAAAATAATAGAGCAAAGAAATAGATACTAGAAAAATGAATAAGAAAAGTGCGTATTCACCTATTCTGATGAGTAGGTAACTCAAGTCTTGATCGATCATAAATAAACCAGACAAATAACTTTCCACCATTTTACCGGAAAATATTAAAACCACACCACAAATCAATACAAAACTTAATACCAGCGTAAGTCCTGTTGCTATAAGGCGTTTATAAATAACTGTTCTCGTTTCCTTTGTTTTATAACAATTATTAAAGGCATTCATAAGAGACATCGTACCGTTTGTAGCTAGGTATAATGCCGATACAAAACCAAATGACAGCAACCCTTCTCTTGGTCTATTCATTAAGTCATCAATTGTTTGTGCCGCCCCTTGGTAAATACTAGCTGGAAGTACCGTTTTTAAACCTGCTAAAATATTAGTTTCAACATCTCCTATGGGTACATAAGGAATTAGCGTAAACAAGAAAATAATGGCAGGAAAAATAGCCAACATAAAGTTAAAAGCAACAGAATTGGCTTGAGCGCCTAGTTTATTCTTTTTTAACTCTTTTATAAATAAAGCTGTTACGTGATAGAGAGAAATGTTTTTCTCTTTATTGATAATAATACTATCTAAAACAAGAGCTCCCTGGTAGAAAATAAGATTAATTACTTTTTGTATGATGGGAATAACTGTGTTTTTTATTGTCGACATAGGTATCAAAAATATACATTTTTGTCTATTAGCTAAAATAAGAAGTAAGTGCTTCTTCGAAAACCTGAGGAGGTCTACATGGTTTCGATGTCTTCATATCTATAAAAACCAAGGTAGTGTCTGCTATTGTTAATAATTGACCTTGTTCATTTACGATCTCGTAATCAAACTTAATTTTAACTCCTGGTTTGTCTTTTACGGTGGTTTTAATAGTTAATACATCATCATAAAAACCGGGTTTTATAAATTTAGAGTTATAGCTTGCAATAGGGAGCATAATTCCATCTTCCTCCATTTTACGATAGCTTATTCCTAGACTTCTAATTAACTCTACTCTCGCTACTTCTAGATAATTAGCATAGTTTCCGTAATAAACGTAGCCCATTTTATCCGTTTCAGCATAGCGTACTCTTACTTTCTCTTCGTGATAGATCATATTGTAGAAATTAGCGAATACCTGCTGCGTTTAATGCCTTTATGTATTTGTCTCTGTTTCTATTATGTTCTGATCCATTCTTAGCAAAATTATGGTAGCCAGAAAAATCTTCACGAGCACAAAAATAGATGTAGCTGTGTTTTTCGTAATTCAATACCGCTTTCAATGAAGGAACAGAGGGGCAATTAATAGGTCCAGGAGGTAATCCTTTATATTTATACGTATTGTATGGAGAGTCTACTTTTAAGTGTTTGAATAAAATTCGTTTCAACATAAAGTCACCTACCGCATATTTCACCGTAGGATCGGCCTGCAAAAGCATGTCTCTTTTTAGTCTATTAATATAAACGCCAGCTACTCGAGGGCGTTCATCGTTTTGCGCTGTTTCTGCCTCTACAATAGAAGCCAAGGTACTTACTTCTTTTGGTGAAAGACCAATTTTGGCAGCTTGATTTTTTCTTGCGGTAGTCCAAAAAGCATTATATTCAGTGTGCATTTTTTTGAGTACCTGTTCACCACTCACTGTCCAATACATCTCGTATGAATTAGGGATAAACATACCTAAGATATTTTGTTCATTAAAACCGTATTTTGTAAGTACTTCTTGATCTGCTAATAAGCTAAGAATCGATAAAGAGTCTATCATTAAGTTTTTTGCCAACTTACCAGCAAGGTCTTCTTTCTTTCTTACGTTATTAAACGTCAGTTTCAGGGGATCTTGATTACCTGCTCGTAGCTTTCGAACAGCTTTCCAGTTATTCATATCTCGTTCTATCACATAACGACCAGGTTTTACATTCTCTTGGTACTTTAGAATTTTAGAAATGAAACTAAACGATATCTGATCATGCAAAATCTCTTTTTCTAATAAGTCTTTACGAAGCTCTGAAAACGTCGTATTAGGGTAGACCGTAATAGCTACATCATCTTTATCAATTTGAAAATTGTCTGCCTGAAATATCTGATAAAAATAAAACGTGAATACAATAAATAGACAGCCTCCACCAAGTATGATGGCTTGTAAAAATTTGGATCTTAACATGCTTATTCTTTTCCTGATCTAATTACTTTATGTCGATAGGCGTTAAAGAGCACACCTCTTGATACAAAACCTACATACTTATCTTCTTGATCTACAACGGCAATATTATAATAACCCGTACGTTCAAACTTACCCATAATTGTTTCCATAGTATCATTTGTACAGGCTACATCTTTTTGAGACGTCATAATTGTTTGGACGTACACTTTATCTAGTTTCTCTTCATCAAACATAATCTGACGGATATCATCTAAAAGAACCACTCCCTTTAATTTCTTACCGTCATCTACTACAGGGAACATATTACGATGAGACTTTTTGACTAATTCTGTTAAGTCTCTTAGATTAGCATTTTCATGAATACATAAGCAATCTTTCTGTACTAATTTATTAATATCTAATAGAGACAACATCTGTTTGTCTTTATCATGATTTAGTAAGTCCCCTCTTTCTATTAGTCTTTTAGTATATAAGGAATGAGGTTCAAAAGCGGAAATAGTAATGTAGGCTATGGCTGATACAAGCATTAATGGAATAAATAAAGTATATCCACCAGATATTTCTGCAATTAAGAAAATAGCGGTTAACGGAGCATGTAGTACACCACTCATTACGCCACACATTCCTACTAAAGTAAAGTTAGTAACAGAAAGGGTTCCTTCGTTACCTACCATCGTTATTAGCTTTGAAAAGCCAAACCCACTTAATGCTCCTATTAATAAACTAGGGGCAAATACACCTCCACTCCCTCCTGCACCAATTGTTAAAGCCGATCCTATGGTAGAAAAAAGGATAAGTGCTACTACAAAAAGTAATAATACTGGTAACCTTTCAGTAGTAGGAATCCATGCGGTATCATCCAATAGTCTGAAGCCGTCATCTGCAATCAATGCTTTTACAGCATCATAGCCTTCTCCAAATAGAGGTAGAAAGAATAATACGATAGCACCTACCATAAGTCCTCCTATGAGTGCTCTAAGCATTTCTGACTTTACTTTTTTTATTAAGCGTTCTACAGCATAGTTAGTTCGAGTAAAAAATGTAGCTACCAAACCACACAATACTCCAAGAGCTAGATAATAAGGAATGCTTCGTGCTTCAAATACGTCATTCAAATGCACAGAAAACAATGTATTGTCTCCTAACAAGATGAGAGAAATAGTAGACCCACATACTGAAGCTATTAGTAAAGGGATAAAAGAAGCCACCGTAACTTCGGCTAAAATTACTTCAGCACTAAATATTAAACCTGCAACGGGAGAATTGAATATTCCTGCTATGGCACCTGCCGCTCCACAACCTATTAATATCGTTCTCTTTTTGTAATTTAAATGCGCTAGACGACCAATATTAGATCCAATAGAAGAGCCTGTAACTACGATAGGCGCCTCCAGTCCTACTGAAGCACCAAAACCAACCGTAAGGGCACTAGTTACCATTTTAATAAAGGATGAGCGTTTGCTCATTATCGATGAACCTTTCGAAATAAAGTAGAGTACTTTTGAAACACCATGCCCAAAAACATCTCTAAATACATACTTAGTTAAAATGAATGCGGAAAAGATTCCTATTAGAGGTAAAAAAAGATACGCCCAAAATTGTTCTTCATGGGGGAATGTAGTTATTAAAAAATGCTGGATATAGTGAACTACTGAACTTAAAATAACGGCTGCTATTCCAGCTATTGTCCCCGTCATCCCACTCAGAATAAGCACAAAACTTTTATCAGAAATGTGTTTTATTCGCCAAACAAGTAATTTTGTGATCAGACCCGATCCTTGCATATAATTATAAACTAAAAAAGAGCGTTTAATAATTCTATAAAGTTCTTTCTCTTAAAGCGTATTAGCAAGGCTTACTTACTATTTTTACACGAAAAAGAGTGGGAATTAACATATCTGGAAAAAAAGTGGATAAATACAACGCTATTTACGTAACTTTATTTCCACTAAGGACGTATTTACTAGTAACCGAAATAGTTTTTAACCACGTAATATAAAAAAGCGAATCATGAAAGTATTATTAACTACGGTTTTATCAGTGATGTTATCACTCGGTATTTATGGACAAAGTACAACAGAAAAGACTCCTCAATTATTTACTAAAAATGGTTTCTTTGTAGATATCAATGGGAAATTGTTTTCTGGTGTTGTACCAGAGTTTGCTATAGACGGAGAAAAAATTGCCTCTCATTCGTATATCAACGGATTAAGACATGGAGAATCAATCGCTTACCATGATAATGGCTTATTAAAAGAACTAGGAAACCACCAATATGATAAGAAACATGGAGTTTGGAGTCAATGGAATGAAAAAGGTATTCTTATCTCTAAGTTAAGTTATTTGGAAGGTGAAAAACATGGAATAGGTGTTTTGTATCATACAAATGGTAAAGTGAACGTTAAAATGAACTATGTAAAAGGCAAGAAAGTAGGTAGCTGGTTATGGTGGGATGAAAACGGAAAACCACTTAAAAAAGTAACTTATTAACATATCAATTAGACAATAATAGAGGTAACTCTATGCGCTTAAGTTTAGTGATTAGCCTCTAGCTAGCTCTTTTAATATTTACCTTGAACCTTTTGTAATAGCCGAAAGAAAGACCCATGAATGTTTCATGAGGTATTAACAAAGACAAATTAGGGCTAAAAGCAACCTTTTATTTCCATTCATTCTTATCAATCTGTATCTTTGATGAGTGGATACTACATTTACTTTTCAAGCTAACTTAGCCTATGCCTCTTCTTTAGATCAAAAAGATGAGTTAGCTGGTTTCCGTCAACAATTTCATATTCCCGTATTTAATGGTAAAGAAGCCATTTATTTGTGTGGCAACTCATTAGGCCTTCAGCCTAAACAAACTTCTGCCTATATTACAAAAGAACTAGACCACTGGGCAGAACACGGCGTAGAAGGTCATTTCACAGGCAACAACCCTTGGTTGAGTTACCACACTTCCTTTGCAAAACCACTTGCCAAGTTAACAGGTGCAAAACCAGAAGAAGTGGTTTGTATGAATGCTCTTACTGTTAACCTCCATTTACTTTTTGCTTCTTTTTATCAACCCAAAGGCAAAAGGACTAAAATATTAATAGAAGCAGACTGTTTTCCATCAGATCGTTTTGCTGTTAACTCACAAGTACTTTGGCATAATTTAGCCCCCGAAAAAGAGGTGGTAGAGTTAGAAACAAAAAACTATGTATTAGAAACATCCTTTATTATTGGGCAAATTAAAAAATACAAAGATGAGCTTGCTGTTGTCTGGTTAGGAGGCGTAAACTACTTTACTGGTCAGGTACTTGACATGCAGCGCATTACAGAAGCAGCACATCAATATGGCATTAAAGTAGGTTTTGATTTGGCGCACGCCATTGGAAACATTGAATTGAATTTACATAATTGGCAAGTAGATTTTGCTACTTGGTGTTCATACAAGTATGTAAACAGTGGACCTGGAGGAGTATCTGGTGTATACATCAATCAACAATATATCGAAAATAATGAGCAACTTCGGTTAGCAGGCTGGTGGGGAACTAAGGAATCTGCTCGCTTTAAAATGGGGAAAACCTTTGACCCTATCCCTACAGCAGAAAGCTGGCAATTGAGCAATGCTCCTGTATTATCCATGGCAGCGCACAAAGCTTCTCTTGATATTTTTGAAAAGGTAGGTTTTGAAAAGTTATTAGCAAAGAGTAATCGGTTAACGGGATATTTAACCTTTTTATTGAATGAATTAGAAGAAAAAAAGAAACTTACGGTTATTACTCCAAGTGAGAGAGGCTGTCAGCTCTCTGTTTTGGTGCCTCATAAAGGAGCTGATTTTGTAAATGAGTTAAAGAATAAAGACGTGATTTTGGATTGGAGAGAACCAGCAGATAGCACGACAGAAGTTGGTGTCATGCGAGTAGCTCCCGTTCCGTTGTACAATACATTCGTAGATGTATTTCGTTTTGTAGAAATCTTAAAGGAAGTACTTTAATGAGTAATAAAAAACCGATATCCATATTAGGGGCAGGTTTAGTAGGCTCACTTTTTTCACTCTTTTTAGCCAAAAGAGGAGAAAAAGTACAGATTTTTGAAAAAAGAAGTGACCCAAGAAAAAATGACGGGAATAAAGGGAGATCCATTAATTTGGCGTTGAGCCATAGGGGATTAAAAGCTTTACGTGCCGTAGGTTTAGAAGAGAAAGTAATGCAATTGGCTATTCCCATGAAAGGGAGAATGATCCACAGTGAAAAAGGAGAAACTCATTTACAGCCATACAGTAGAGACGAAAAATGTATCTATTCGGTATCTCGTTTTGAATTAAATAAACTATTAATTGAAACAGCTGACAAACATCACCAAATAAACTATCAGTTCAATAAAAAATGTTTGGGAATAGACGAGGAAGAGATCACTTTTTTTGACACTAAAAAACAAGAAATAGAGAAACAGAAAACAGACTTAGTAATAGGTGGAGATGGAGCAAATTCGATAGTAAGGAGACGAGTGAATCAGTTGGTAAAAGCTGATTTTAAAGAGACCTTTTTAAGCCATGGCTACAAGGAGCTGACTATTCCTGCTGGTAAAAATGGGACTTGGCGACTAGAAAAAGAAGCCCTGCACATTTGGCCACGACAACAGTTTATGTTAATTGCTTTACCTAATTTAGATGGTAGCTTCACCTGCACTTTATTTTTGGCTTACAAAGGACAAAAGTCGTTTGACCAATTAAAAACTAAAGAACAGGTAGATCATTTCTTTGAAAAAGAATTTCCTGATGTAAAACAACTGATTCCTACGCTAGCAGAAGAGTTTTTTCAGAACCCTACCTCATTTTTAAGTACGGTGAAAACAGCACCTTGGCATTACAAAGAAAAATATTTACTAATGGGTGATGCTGCACACGCCATTGTTCCTTTTTATGGACAAGGTATGAATGCAGCTTTTGAAGACTGCTTGGTAATGAATGAACTATTAGATAACTGTGGTGATAATTGGAAAGAAGCGATGCAAGCATTTTCTGAAACGAGAAAAAAAGATGGTGATGCTATTGCTGAATTGGCTTTGGCTAACTTCATAGAAATGAGAGACAAAGTAATTGACCCACTTTTCTTGAAGAAAAAAGCATTGATTCATGAATTATCTGAAAAAGAACCAGAAAAATGGCAGCCTTTGTATGAAATGGTTACATTTTCAGACCTTTCGTATAGTGAGGCATTACAAAAAGGAAGAGATCAGGATACGGAATTGGACAAATTAATAAAAACGTAAATCGTCAATTGTAATTCGTCAATATTTAACCGTCAAATATGCCTTTTTTCATTACGCTGATAACGCGCCACTCCACGAAAGTGGAATAAAAACAGAAGTCAATTAAACCCCATTTCATGTTGTACCATCTAATAAAAGAATCATCGTTAAAAAACAAGCCAGCACCTTTGCTCATTTTATTGCATGGGTATGGAAGTAACGAAGAAGATTTATTTGGCTTAGCCAATGAGTTTGATAAGGAGTATTTAGTAATCAGCGTACGTGCTCCACAGACTTTAGCTTTTGGTGGTTATGCATGGTTTAATATTGACTTTACACCTGAAGGGATAAAAGTATATGACGAAGCAGAAATAGACAGTTCTTTGGAAACGGTGAAGGCATTTATCACTGAATGTAAGGAGAAACATTCGGTAGACGAAAACCATATTTATTTGGCAGGGTTTAGCCAAGGAGCTATTTTAAGTCACCTGATAGCCTATACCTATCCTGAAATGGTACAAGGGATTTTAGCAATGAGTGGATTTGCTAGAGAAGGTTCTATTAAAAATAGAGCCGATTTAGAACAAATTAGAAAGTTAGATGTTTGTATTACACATGGAACAGAAGATCCTGTAATTCCAGTTCAGCAAGCACGAGCGACCAAAGAACTGTTGGATAAATGGGAGATACCTTATCAATACAAAGAGTATCCAATGGCACATGGTATTTCCCCAGAGTGTCTAGTAGACATTAGCCAGTGGATATCAGATAGAATTAAAATACGTGATACAATTTAAAAAATACGCTGGGATATATACCTTGGAGGTAATGCACCAGTTACCCATTAGTTTGGAAGAGGCATGGAATTTCTTCTCTTCTCCAGAGAACTTAGCACAGATTACCCCACCATACATGGGGTTTCAAATTACTTCTCCTCACCAACCTAAAATGTATGCAGGGCAGATTATTGGCTATCGAGTAAATGTGTTGCCTGGTATTAAAATGAACTGGGTAACAGAAATTACGCATGTAAAAGCCAAACACTATTTTGTAGATAATCAACGATTTGGTCCATACAGTATGTGGCACCACGAACATTTTTTTGAAGAAAATGACCAAGGTGTACTGATGAGAGATAAGGTGTCGTATAAAATTCCTTTTGGTATATTAGGTCATCTAGCACAACCTATTTTAGTGAAGGGTCAATTAAAAAAGATATTTCAATATCGTTTTGATACGTTAAATAAGCTATTTGTTAAATAGGTATGTTGTTTAATATATCTTATAACGACAAAAAAGTGAACCGAAAGATTAGGGAGGAAGTAGGCGATCCATTTTCTTTGCTTCAAATACTCAAAATGAGAGGAGTAGGTTCTCCACGTTTTATGATACAAGATGCTAGTCCTCGGATAGCTGAGGTCCTAAGCAGTGAATCGTGCAACTTTTGTAATATTGAAATTAGAAAGGAAGGAATTATTATTTGGTTCAACCGATTTACGACTTCTTATGCGTACGCCATTCCTTTTCGATCACTCACAGTGTTTCAAACTAAAAAAGGAGTAACCATTTACGATAATACCGCTTATTTATTATTGAAGAAGTCCTACAAAGACAACAAAAGCTATCATTTTTTAGAGAAAGTGATCCGACTGAAAAGCACGTATCTGGACAGCCAAGGCTTGGCTAGAGTGGATGATATGTAAAGATGCTTGAATAGAAATCTTTTTTTGATTTCAAGAATCTGAAAATTACATTAGCTTTACATTGTATTGAAACCTACACCTAAAATATATCGTTCGGCTATTAGAGTAATACTCTTTTTTTTGCTTAGTTCTCTAGTCCAAAATGGATATTCCCAATTGTATCCAGATAGTGTTTACTATAGAGACATGGTATTTGAGCGAGGAGACTCTTTATTAGGTGATGAAGAGAAAAGTAGAGTTTTTGGAGATGTGATATTCAGACATAAAGACGTTCGCTTTAGGAGTGACTCTGCTTATCATTACGAAAAAAGAGGTGAATTCCATGGGTTTAGTAGGGTAAAAATCACACAAGGAGATTCCGTCGAACTTACAGGAGACACTCTATATTATTACGAGCAAAAAGAATTAGCAGAGGTATTTGGAAATGTAGTATTCAAGGACAAGGAAACAACGCTTTATACCGATCATTTACTGTACGATACGAAGCTAAAACAGGCGTATTACTATGAAGATGGAAGGGTTTTAGACGGAGAAAATGTATTAACTAGTTTAAAAGGAACATACGCAGTAAATACGAAAACATATCACTTTAAAACCAATGTTAAAATAAATAACCCTACCTATATATTATTGGCAGATACACTAGACTACAATTCTTTATCGTCTATTGCTTACTTCACTGGGCCTACCCATATTTACACAGCAGATAAACATTTGTATGCCGAAGATGGAGAGTACCATTCCATCCCAAAGCTATCTTACTTTAATGATAACGCCGTAGTAGAAACCGAAACCTACATTCTAAAAGGGGACAGCCTATATTATGATGAGCAATTTGATAATGGTATAGCTACTCAACATGTAGTGATGATTTCTAAAACGGACAGTCTAGCCATCTTTGGTCAAAAAGCGTATCGATGGGGTTCATTAGGTTATTCTAAAGTATATGATGAGGCACTCTGTCTACATTTTGCTGGAACGGACACCCTTTTTTTAGAAGCAGATACCTTGGTAGCTATTGACGATAGTACTTCTATTAACGACTATATCTTGGCCTATGACAGTGCTAATTTTTACCGTTCTGATATGCAAGGAGTCTGTGACTCTTTAGTGTATGACGTAGCAGATTCTATTATCTACCTCAACTTTGACCCAGTGATGTGGAACACTAGTAATCAGATAACGGCAGACTCTCTTTTTATTAAATTAAATGGAGATGACATAGAACGGATGTATGCCCGCAAGAATTCATTCGCTATTTCTCAAGATTCATTGGGCTTGTTCAATCAAATGCAGGGAAGGGATATGACTACGTATTTTAAAAATAGTAATGTAGATAGAATAGAGGTAGAAGGAAATGCAGAAAACATTTACTACTCATTAGATGGAGATAGCGTACTTACGGGGATGAACAGGGTAAAAAGCAGTAATACCACCATCTGGTTTTTGAATGGAGAAATGCATAAGATAAAATATGATTATGAACCGGAAGGGCTTTACATTCCGCCATCGGAGCTAACACCAGAAGTAGAGCGCTTATCTGGCTATGTTTGGAGAATAGAAGAGAAGCCTATTAGAAAAAATTATTCATTTAATAAACCGTTACTCGACCTAATGCCAGCAGAATATTATAAGTACAGTAAAGAGTTAACTATATTACCTAAATAAAAATATGAGATATAAGACTTGGGTGTTGGAATTCAAAAATGAATAAAAAGCTGATAGCTAAATTCTATTGTCTAGCGTCTCATAATCTTAAAGCCTTACTATATTGACATGAAACAACTAACCACTGTATTTACGCTAACCCTACTCACTTTTTCTTGTACTCGATTAACGTCTACAGATATACCACTTGCTACTAATTGTGGTGATTTTAGTGATAAATTGATTAGCCAAATACAAAATAAGCAACTACCATACATTCATTACATAGGAGTAGAAAAGGAAAAGTGCACTTTGGTACTCAAGTATGAGAAAGAGAAAGGAAATATTGACGAGATTAAACAATTAGTAATAGCTAGTGCCTACCATTTTATCGAGACGGTAGAGGAATCGAAAGAAGATATGCTAGAGTTATAAAATTTTATCCTATTTTAGTAATAGAGTATTTAACCTTTAAAAAGATATGAAAAAGAAAAATATCCTATGGACCATCTTCGCAATTGCTGGGATAGCAGCTATTGTACAAAGTTGTCATACAGTAGCAGTTACCGGTAGAAAGCAGTTACTATTAGTAAATCCACAAGAATTAAACGCCAGTAGTTTTCAGCAATACGATCAATTTTTAGATCAAAATAAAGTGTCTACCAATGTGTCTCAAACACAAATGGTCAAAAGGTGTGGAAAACGAATACAACAGGCAGTAGAAAGGTATATGATTCAGAAAGGACTTTCTGCACAACTAGAAGGGTACAATTGGGAATTTAATTTAGTCGATGATCCTACCGTAAATGCTTGGTGTATGCCAGGTGGAAAAGTAGTTTTCTACACAGGAATTATGCCTGTTTGTCAAAATGAAGAAGGCTTAGCTGTAGTAATGGGGCACGAAATAGCACATGCTATTGCCAATCATGGTGGTGAACGAATGAGTAATCAAATGGCAGTACAAGGTTTATTAGGTGCAGGTTCATTGAGTTTAGCTATGAAAGAAAAACCAAGTGTAATGGGTAATATTTTGTTACAGGCAGCAGGAGCTGGTTCACAAATAGGCATGTTGGCTTTTTCTAGGAAACACGAATCTGAAGCAGACAAAATGGGGTTGATCTTTATGGCAATGGCAGGCTACAACCCTAGAGTAGCGCCTGGTTTTTGGGAGCGTATGTCAGCAGGGGGAGGACAAGCACCTCCAGAATTTATGTCCACTCACCCATCTCACGATACCAGAGTAAATAACCTAAATAAGTGGATGCCAGAAGCATTAGAGTACTATAAAAAATAAATAACCCCTCACATTTTTCGTCATTCGATAAATCAGGAACCTCAATCACTAATCTGCTCGATAAATAGATAGGTAAGCGTAAGTACAAACTGGTATGAAGAGTTTTCAATCAATAACAGACGGGCATATTATGAAATTAGAGCACGGGCGAATGATGCCACGACTTCTAAATTTAACGTGGATTATAATAGAAGCACAGAGACATGAACTATTTCTTTTGAAGGTAAGAATGCAGGTTCAGGTACAGCTGGTTGAATAAGTCTGCTCAAAAATTTAAGAAAATAGATTAGTTTTTGAAAGTCTCTCATGAAATCATGAGAGACTTTTTTTATGGGCTCACACTAAATTTCTATAAATACATCCCTTTCTTAAAAATGTAGCTCTCTACCTCTGGAGCTACCAAAAAACGAATGCTCTTATTTTCTTTGACTTGTTTACGGATGTGTGTAGCAGAAATATCCAATAATGGAACGTCTAACAGAGTGATTTTTTCATGCTTATCGAAAGAGGATCCCTTCACGTGAGGTCTTGGATAAACATAAATACGGTGCAAGTCTAAAATAGACTCATAATTTTTCCACTTATGGAAATGAGTCAAGTTATCTTGTCCCATTAATAACACATATTCGTTTTTAGGGTTTTTATCTGATAAATAGGTTAACGTATCTATGGTATAACTTGGTTTAGGCATATTGAACTCTACATCAGAAACTGATAAATGATCTATGCCTTCAATAGCATCTTCTATCATCATCAGCCGATCATGCTCATGTGCTAAGCCACTTTGCTTTTTAAAAGGATTTTGAGGAGAAACGATAAACTGCACACTATCTAAATCAGAGTTCTGTGCTATCGTATTGGCTATAATAAGGTGTCCTATATGTACAGGGTTAAAAGACCCAAAAAACAAGCCTACTTTCTTCTTCATTAGTTAGAAAGAAAATCATTCACTAATACTTCACAGTCACTAATAGCTGTTTCTAATTCTTTATTAGAAACAGACACATCAAAAAAGTCCTCAAACGAAAGCTCATATTTAATTTTAGATACTCGCTTTTCAATACTTCTTTTTGTTTCTGTTTGTCTATTCACTAAGCGTTCTACAATAGCTTCTACAGAAGGTGCTTTAATGAAAATAGATAACGCAATGTCTCCATAACATTTTTTTAAGGACAAGCCCCCCTTTACGTCCACATCAAAGATTACATCTTTACCTTGAGCCCAGATAGATTCTATCTCCGATTTTAATGTCCCATAGTATGTCCCTGCATATACTTCTTCCCATTCTGCAAAGCCTTCCTCTTTTAATCTTTTTTCAAAATCTTGTTGAGATAAAAAATAATAGTGTTCTCCATGTTTCTCTTTACCAGAACGTGGTTCTCTGGTCGTTGCTGAAACAGAAAATCCTAAGTTAGGAACACGCTTTATGAGTTCATTCACAATAGTTGTTTTGCCAGAACCAGATGGCGCACTAAATATGATTAATTTCCCTGCCACTTAACCCTATGCTTTTTCGTCAATAGCGTTTTTAATAGCACTCATGATAGCATCCGGACAACATTTTTTATCTTGCTTCTCTTTCAGCTTAGTTACAATTGATTGATAGCAATCGTGGTGTGTCATACACTTATTACACCCTTTAATATTGTTTTCAAAAAATGCTACTTGCTCTTGATTTGCCTCACAGTCCAAAATCAAATTCACTATCTCAATGCATTTGCTACAATCCTCACAACAAGGATCTTTACTGTTATCTTGCGTATGCTTTCCAACCAACTCTTGCATATATTACGATTTAAAGCCTCTTTTTTCGGCGTAATCTTTTAATTTTTCTTTTAGTAAGTTTCTAGCTCTGTGTAATCTAGAACGAACAGTACCTATCGGTATATCTAATATTTTAGATAGTTCTTCATACGTAAACCCTTCCAAGTCACACAATATAATGATCGATCTAAAATCTACCCCCAAAGAATTTAAGGCATTTGTGATCTCATCGCCCATCATATGTTGCACCGTATCAGACCGTAAGTCTATCGTATGCTCTTGGGGAGTATCTTCAGAATTATAATAAGACTCAACCTCTTGGTAATCTACCTTAGCAGGCTGTTTACTCTTCTTTCTGAAGTCATTAATAAAACTATTCTTCAAGATTCTAAACAACCAAGCCTTTGCATTAGTTCCTTGCTGGTAGGAATCAAAAAATCGATACGCTTTTAAATACGTTTCTTGAACCAAATCATTCGCATCATCTTCGTCAAACGTCAACCGGTAGGCAAAGTTATACAGTGGGTCTATGTAAGGCATAAACTCACTCTGGAATAATTTATCTTTTTCTAATTTCGCGTTACTTGTTGTCATATCAGACATAATCTTCTATCAATCATCAATAAGTTAACCATGATTAAAAACCATGGTCAAAACATGACATATATTCAGTTTGCAACCAAAAAACGAGTACCTTTGATACGATAGTCTGACTAATTAACGTGATCTGACCATCTATTGCAAGTTTTTTACTCCTTATAAATTAATTAGATATAAAAAATTATTAAACAGTTGTCTTTACCTCTTACTTTATGATACAATTAAGTTTAACCACAATCCCCCAATTAGTAAAAAACAGAAGCTAAGAAAAGCTAAAAACTAGATTTTTTGGCTAATATCTAAAGTCTCATTATCTTATCTTTCAAAGTCTACGAATCTTATTTACTAACTAGATGAAAATTAATTTCTTTTTTACTCCCCTACCCTCCGACATGGAGCAATACGTTGAGTCATCAACTATCTCTTTATCTCTCTACACCGAGCAAGCACCTAACTGGAAGGACGCTGACATCGTACTAATGAGTATCCCTGACTACAGAGAGCTAAAGGAAGGAGAGTATACAGACGATTTAAAC
The DNA here is from genome assembly GCA_045106295.1 of Cyclobacteriaceae bacterium. Lineage (GTDB taxonomy): Bacteria > Bacteroidota > Bacteroidia > Cytophagales > JAAEPT01 > WTJX01. The sequence continues at coordinate 5,059 of JBGCEI010000096.1, read as the reverse complement.
GTTATTCGTCGTCACTTCTACTCATTAAACACACCTTGGAAAGGTAAAAAAATAGTAGATCTAGGAGACTTAAAACCAGGTCCAAGCAAAGAAGACACCTACTTAAGAATAAAAGAAGTAGTATCCCACCTTCTTCAAGAGAACTGTATCCCTATCATCCTAGGTGGGTCGCACGACCTAAGCTATGGACAATACTTAGCCTATGTAGAAAATGAGCAATTAGTTCACATGGCGAACGCCTCCCCTACCATAGATCTATTTTTTGACAATAGTAGAGATAAAAAAAGTTTATTAGGCGAGATCATTTTACATGAACCCAACCACCTATTTGGTTATACTCATTTAGCACACCAGAGCTTTTTAACCGCAGAAGAAGACCTGTCACTGATGGATCAATTTGGTTTTGAATCCATTAGAATAGGTGATTTAAAAGACAATATCAAAGAAGTCGAACCATACATCCGTATGGGTGATTTTCTAGCCTTCGACATCCAAGCAATTAGAGCATCTGATTCACCATGTAGCACATCCCCCTTTGGGTTTTCAGCAGAAGAAGCCTGTCAAACCGCTTGGTATGCCGGACAAAACAATCAAATGAGTTCTATTGGTTTGTACCAATACCGCTCCGATACCGACCATAACGAACGCAGTGCTCAAATTTATGCTACTATGCTATGGTATTTTATTGATGGCTATTACCATAGAAAAGGGGAAGGCAAATTAACCGATAAGCACTACCTGAAATTTACCGTTACATTAGAAAAAGCAGACATCGTTTTCTTTAAAGATAATTTGTCAGACAAGTGGTGGTTAGAGATTGGCACTCCCATTCATGCAAAAAGTAATAGAAAAACACTCTTAGCTTGCAATTATGCGGATTATGAAGAAGCTATAAGTGGAAAAATTCCTGAAAGATGGCTCAATGCACAAATAAAAAACTAGTTCACGTTTAAACAGAAAAAATGTAAATTTGAGATATATGTAGTTTAATAAAAAGTGGGCATCACCCTTACAGGTCGGGCTATTCGCTATTACTCCTCGCTTCGCCATGCCTACCGGCAGACAAGCTGTGGGGTAACCGCTACTATCCCTGATGCATTTGGCTAAACCACAGGATATTTCAACATTCAAAATTAAATATTCGATTTATGATAGGTATTATTATGGGAAGCAAGTCAGATCTTCCTGTTATGTCAGCAGCAGCAGACATACTAAAAGATTTAGGTGTAGCATACGAATTGACCATTGTATCCGCACATAGAACACCAGAAAGAATGGTAGACTATGCCAAGACAGCTAGAGAAAAAGGATTAAAAGCCATTATTGCCGGAGCAGGTGGCGCAGCCCATTTACCCGGTATGGTTGCTTCTCTAACCACTTTACCTGTGATAGGAGTCCCTGTAAAATCTAGTAACTCCATCGATGGATGGGATTCAGTACTATCCATTTTACAAATGCCAGGAGGCGTTCCAGTAGCAACCGTTGCGCTAAACGGAGCAAAGAACGCAGGAATACTAGCCGCACAGATCATAAGTACATTTGATGACACCATTGCAGATAACTTAACAACATATAAGGGATCTATGAAAGACAAAGTATTGCAAGATGTAGCGAATCTGTAATTAAAATTAATCAAGAAAAAGTAGCTATCTATCTAGCTGGATAGCTACACAGCAGATAGAAATATCATTTTTTTGCTCCCGTTTTAGTTAAAATTATTATTTTTATATCTACTACTAAATTCATTTTTAAAATGAGTAACCATTTTTTCGCTTTATTAGTTGGGTTTATATCTCTTTCAAATGTTTGTTTCTCTCAAATAGACGACGACTGGGAGAAAATGATAGACCAAGGAGTCTCTGCTTACCAAGCTGGAGATTACGATAAAGCCATTGAACTAACACGAAAGGCAGCTTCCGTTATTGAGAAAGAACTAGGAAAGAGCGATCCTGCCTATTCTACTGTGTTAAGTAATTTAGGTGCCATTTATAAAAAAACAGGGCAACTGAATGCTGCAGAAACAATGTTCAAAGAAGCAGTTGAAGTCATCGAAAAGTCAAGAAGCAACCCTCGATTAACAAAAGGAGAAAAACTATCGCTTGACCAAGCCTATCAGCTATCCATCAATGACCTAGTGAAACTCTACCAACAGATGGGACGATATGCAGAAGCCGCAGAATTACAACGAAAGATAGATGGCGGAGATGATGAATTAACTACTGATAATAGTGCGGCAGGTAAATTATATGCCGAGTTAAACATCATGGAAAAACAAGGTGATTTTGATGCCGCATTAACAAAAGCAAAAGAAATAGTAACCCTTCAATTAACTGAAAAAGGTCCTCAACACCCTAACTATGCTAAAGCTATTACCCGACAAGGGATTCTTTTACAAAAAGTAGGGAAATATAATCAAGCAGAACCATTATTCAGTAAGTCACTAAATATCTACCGCATTAAATTTGGAAATACTCACCCAGATTACGCTACTTCATTAAATAACTTAGCATCACTTTACGCTGCCATGGGTAGGTATAATGATGCCGAACAAGCTTACAAACAAACCATCAGTATTAATGAGTCTGTTTATGGGAAAACACATATTGAGTATGCCAATTCACTGAATAACTTAGCTAACCTATATTATAAAACAGGAAATAAGGAAACAGCACTTTCCTACGCTAAAGAAGCATTGAAAGTGATTAAAAAAGCAATGGGAGATGAAAGTGAATCCTACATCAACTCCCTTTCTACTTTAGCTGGAATTTACCTATCTGTTGGTAATCTAAAAGAGGCAGAGTTATTATTGACAGACGCTTTGGGCATTAATGAAAGACAATTTGGTAAAAAGAATTTCAACTATGTCGCTGCCCTCAGTAATATCGGTAACCTATATTTGAGCGCTGGTGAATACGAAAAATCTGAAGCCAAATACATAGAAAGTTTAGAAATATATAAATCACTTTTAGGAGAAAAGCACCCTGATTACATTAAACCCTTATTCCAATTGGCTAGGTGTTACTTTACACAAAAAAAAGACGCCGATGCAGAAAGAGTTTATTTAGAAGCTATTGCTAAAATACATGATCAGATAAGACTACTTTTTCCTGGTTTAAGTGACCAAGGGAAGGCTGACTTCTATAAAACCATCAATAGATACTTTAACGATTTTAATACGTTTTGTATCTATCGCTACCAGACCAACCCTGCGATAGCTAAACACATGTATAATAATCAGCTAAAGACAAAAGCCATCTTACTGAATGCCACTACAAAGGTTCGTAATCATATCTACAATAGTGGAGACGAAGAATTAATAGACCTTTACAAAAGCATGCAATCAGATAGGGAAAAACTGGTGAAAGCATACAATATGAATGCTGAACAGCTGAAAAAAAACAATGTCAGTATCTCTAAACTAGAAAATGCTATTACTAAAAAAGAAAAAGAGCTTTCTAAACAATCTGAAGAATTTGCCAAACAATACAGCCAGACTGATATCACTTGGCAAAGTGTAAGAGATGGTTTAAAATCTAGCGAAGCAGGTCTAGAGATTATTCGTTTTACCGACATTACGGACAATTCACCAAAGTATGCCTTCCTACTAGTGAAATCAAACACCAGAGGGAAACCTGATTTATTCTTCAAAAATGCTGATAAACTAGAAAGTAGGTATGTGAAATACTACAGAAACAGTATTAAATACAGACACAAAGATGAAATATCGTACAGTCATTTCTGGAAAGAAATAGATACCCGATTATTAAGAGGTGGAATACGAAAAGTATATGTATCACCAGATGGTGTTTACAATCAGATTAGTTTAAATACATTATTAGACCCTCTCACAAACAAATATGTATTACAAAAAGGGATAGAAATTCACATGGTCAGTAACACCAAAGATTTCCTAGATTTTGAAGAGTCTAGCTACACTAAAAAGACACTAAAAAAACGAGTTACGTTAATGGGAAACCCTAATTTTAATAGAGGGTACAGTAAGAAGTCTTCTTATAAAGTCTCCCACACCGATGGTTTTGATAGTTCTTTGAGAAATAAGCTCATCAGTTCTTTTTCAAGTGGTCATATCGTTCCACTACCTGGTACAGCCAAAGAAATAGTAAACATTACAACTACGCTAAAGAAAAATAAAATAAAAGCAACTGCTTTTGTTGAAGACGAGGCATCTGAAGAAAACATAAAGCTAATTAACAACCCTAAATTATTACACATTGCTACGCATGGTTTTTTCATGGAAAATGTAGCTAATAAAGAGGGGGCATCTTCCGCTGATGCTTGGTTAGATAACCCTTTACTTCGTTCAGGTATCTTATTGGCTGGTGCAGAAAGTGCTGTTTCTGATCATGCAGGGAACGCTGAAGAAGATGGTATTTTAACTTCTTATGAAGCCATGAATTTAGAGTTAAATAAGACAGACCTAGTCGTCCTCTCTGCTTGTGAAACAGGTTTAGGGGAAGTATCCAATGGAGAAGGAGTATATGGACTACAGCGCTCGCTACAAGTAGCAGGTGCAAAAACTATTTTAATGAGTTTATGGACGGTAAACGATGAAGCTACACAACAATTAATGACTTCTTTTTATAACTACTTGTTTCAGTTTCAAAATAAAAGAGCTGCCTTTAAACAAGCACAAAAAGATTTGTTAGCCAAATATAATGATCCTAATTTGTGGGGTGCTTTTGTTATGATAGGTCAGTAAATAGCGTATGGCAAGATTCAACATAGGCGGCGTTCCAGAACACTTTAACTTACCTTGGCATCTTTGCATAGAAGATGGAACGTTTGAAAGTAAGAACCTGACTGTTTACTGGAAAGACTTTCCTGGAGGCACAGGGGCCATGTGTCAAGCTCTGCGTAATAAAGAAATAGACATTGCTATTGTTTTGACAGAAGGCGCTATTTATGACATAGCACAAGGAAATAATTCAAAAATAATTTCTTGGTATGTTACCTCTCCACTCATCTGGGGGATTCATACTGCTGCCAGTTCAAAAATAGAATCAGAAGAAGATATGGAGGGGTGCAAATATGCTATTAG
>JBGCEI010000095.1:0-3671 GCA_045106295.1 Cyclobacteriaceae bacterium | reverse complement strand
AGCGCCTCTACTACTAAAGAATTACAGCAAAACACTGATCAATTCATTCGATCTAGTAAAGCTTCTTTATTAGAAGTATTTACAGACGGTTCTATCAATACTCAGGTGTTTGATGAATTAAAAAAGAAGTTACAGTCACTTTAATCAAGATCACCAGGTATGAAAAGCTCATCTAGTTACGGTTCTATTTTATTATTTGATGCTGCACAGCAACCTATCAATCACATTTTATACTTTGATGAATTAGGTAACCGTAAAGAAACAAAAGACGTTGTAATGCGCATCAATAAAAAAGAAGGTGCTGATTATGTACAACTAAAAAGCGGCTTGGAAATACACTTAGATCACATTTACAGTGTAGACAATGAAATCTCTCCTAACTACGGGTCAGACTTTTTCAGTTGTGATTGTGTGTAATTCTGTAAGCCTACGGTAAGCGGTTAACAAACCCGATAAACCTGCTCCAATAATGATAACCATTTCTACTTCCTTTGAATCAGAATTAAAAACAACAGGTCTTCGTAGATAGTTCTTTCTTGGATTTATTCTTACATTGTCATATTAGAAAAAGATCGCATTTGACAAGAAGAACCCATAAGGTTTATTCAGTACAAAACCAAGATAACAAAGTAAGGTTATTTTGTAACTAAAGATTCAAGCTGACTTTCCAACTCCTTTTTCAAAAAACGGGCTGTGTAGCCTACACCCGATTGAGCTACTTTTTCAGGTGTTCCTTCAGCTATAATTTGTCCACCACCATTTCCACCTTCTACACCTACATCTATGATATGGTCTGCCACTTTTATGATGTCCATATTGTGTTCTATGATCAAGACGGTATTTCCTTTATCGACCAATTTATTCAATACGGTCAACAGCATATTAATATCTTCAAAATGAAGTCCTGTTGAAGGCTCATCTAAGATGTAAAACGTTTGCCCTGTGTCTTTTTTAGATAATTCTGTTGCTAATTTTACTCGTTGTGCTTCTCCCCCAGATAGAGTAGTGGCGTGCTGTCCTAATGTAATGTACCCAAGGCCTACTTCTTGTAGCGTTTTTACTTTTCGAGCAATAAACGGGATATGCTCAAAAAACTCAGTTGCATCATTCACAGTCATATCCAATACATCAGCAATAGACTTTCCTTTGTAGCGGATTTCTAGTGTCTCTCTGTTGTACCGCTTCCCTTTACAAGTTTCACAGGGTACATGAATACTCGGAAGGAAATCCATTTCAATTACTCGTAAACCTGCTCCTTCGCACGTTTCACAACGGCCAGACTTTACATTGAATGAAAAACGACCTGGTTTGTATCCTCTAATCTTAGATTCAGGCAACTGGGTAAACAAGGTCCTGATATCAGAAAATACGCCTGTATAGGTCGCTGGATTAGATCGTGGCGTTCTACCAATTGGCGATTGGTCTACTTCTATTACCTTATCTAGTTTATCTAATCCTTTAATCGTTTTGTGGGCTAGTGGATCACGATTGGAATGATAGTATTCATTCATCAATAAAGGATACAATGTCCCGTGAATCAAAGACGATTTTCCACTCCCACTCACACCCGTAACACAAATCATTTTTCCTAATGGGAAAGTAGCAGTCACATCCTTTAAGTTATGTCCCGTTGCTCCTTTCAATACTAACTTTTCTCCATTCCCTTTTCTTCGTTTAGCTGGAACGGGAATGGTTAACTTTCCTTGCAAATAATCGATTGTCTTACCTTCCGTAGCCGATAATTCTTCTGGTGAACCTTGTGCAATTACATTTCCACCAAATCGACCAGCACCCGGACCAATATCAATCACATAATCTGAGGCTAACATCATGTCTTTGTCATGTTCTACTACGATGACCGAATTCCCAATATCACGCAAGTCTTTTAACGCCTGAATCAGTTTTTCATTATCTCGTTGATGTAACCCAATACTTGGCTCATCCATTATGTACAACACACCTGTCAACTGAGTCCCTATTTGCGTCGCTAATCTGATTCGCTGAGCCTCACCACCAGATAGTGTTCGCAATGGACGATCCAGCGATAAATAGTCCAGCCCTACATCTAGCAAAAACTGAATTCGTTTGGTAATCTCTTTGAGAACCTCTTGGGCAATTACTTTTTGTTTTGCATCCAATTTATCTGCTAATTCGTTCACCCATGCATCTAACTCCAACACATCCATTCTAGCTACATCAGAAATATTTTTCTCACCTAACCTGAAGTGAAGCGATTCTTTTTTCAGTCGATCTCCATTACAACTTTCACATACTTTAGTGATGATGTAATCTTTCATCGTCTTCTGACTCTTCCCAGGATTCTCTTCTCGGTATTTTTCGAGATAGTTCATAATCCCCTCGTAAGTAGCCATCCACGTATTTCCAGTAGCCTTGGCTTCCATCTGGATTTTCTCTTCCGAACCAAATAAGACTTGATCCATCAATTCTTTAGGTAAGTCTTTTACTGGAGTAGACAATTTAAAGCCATTCTTTTGTAACAAAATATCTATCTGTCGAAATAGGTAATTGTCTTTGTAACTTCCTATCGGAGCAATCGCTCCATTTCGAATACTTAGTGAGTCTTTCGGGATAATAGACTCTTTGGTCATTTCGTTTACTTTCCCTAAACCATTACAGGTTTGGCAAGCTCCGTACGGAGAATTAAACGAAAAGAAATTAGGTGCTGGTTCGTCGTAAGCAATTCCTGAAGTAGGGCACATCAAAAATTTAGAGAAAAAACTCGTTTCTCCTTTTTCGTCCATCGCTAGAATAATTCCTTTCCCTAATTTTAAAGCTGTCTTTACCGACTGTACCAGTCTATTTTTATCTTCATCTTTAGGAACAATTCGATCGATGACAATTTCGATATCGTGTGTCTTGTATCGGTCTAGTTGCATCTTTGGAATCAAGTCCATCAACTCACCATCTACCCGAACTTTGGCATATCCCCACTTTCTGATTTGAACAAATAGTTCTCTGTAATGCCCTTTTCTTCCTTTTACTTGAGGTGCTAATAAAGTAAGTTTCTTTCCTTTGAATCGATCGAACAACTGATCTATGATTTGTGTCTCACTTTGTTTGATCATCCGTTCTCCCGTCACATACGAATACGCATGGGCCGAACGGGCATACAACAAACGAAAGAAATCGTAAATCTCAGTGAGTGTCCCTACTGTAGAACGAGGGTTTTTAGAAGTAGTTTTTTGTTCAATGGAAATTACAGGACTTAGACCATCTATTTTGTCTACATCTGGTCGTTCCATATTACCTAAAAAAGAACGAGCATAAGCAGAAAAACTCTCCATGTAGCGTCGCTGTCCTTCGGCATAAATGGTATCGAATGCTAAACTAGATTTACCACTTCCACTCACCCCAGTAATGACAACTAATTTGTTTCTTGGAATGTTAAGTGAAACGTCTTTTAAATTATGCTCCCTTGCACCGTAAATCTCTATTTGTTCTTCTGTTGTAGACATAATCCGCAAAGGTACGCACTTAGATTTAAAAAGCAGGATAGAGGGTATTTTAAACAGGGCAATCGCCTTTAAAATTTGCTAAGTATTGAAAATTGCATTATTTTTATTGTGTAGTTGATTCACACCGAGTCTGCATTAAAAAAAAATGCATTTCTCAAAATCAACAGAAAAAATTTCCCAGAGTTTCTCTTCTCA
>JBGCEI010000094.1:0-3895 GCA_045106295.1 Cyclobacteriaceae bacterium | reverse complement strand
GATCAATAAAGGCATTCAATACTTCGTAAGTAACAGCATAGAAGACTTTGATCATTTCTTTGAATCTAAAGGCGATAAATATAAAGCCATTGTAATTTGCGGTGGAGATGGCACACTGAACAGTTCCTTGAAGCATATTGCGAAAAATAAAGCCCTTACACTTGCTGTGTTACCAAACGGATCTGGTGATGGGTTTGCCTCAGAATTGGGATTCAAAAAAGATATTAGAAAGCTTATTAATCAATTAACAACGTACAAAAAAGAGGCTGTAGACTTAATTCAAGTAAACGACGATTTCAGTTGCAATATGACGGGTATTGGTTTCGATAGTTACGTAGCTACGGAATTTGCTAAGCGGTCAAAAAGAGGGTTAAGCGCTTATATTTATTGTACACTAAGGTGTTTATTGAATTACAAGCCTATTACTGCAAAAATCACTACTAAAGAAACTACATTTGAAGGAGAGTATTTCATGATCAATATTGCAAATACTCGTCAATTTGGTAATAACGCGCTAATTGCCCCTGAGGCAAAATACAATAATGGATTCATTGAATTAGTTTTAGTAAAAAAACTCCCTTTTTATTCAATCCCTTCTTTTGTTTTTAACGTTTTCAAAGGGAATCTACAAAACTCAGAATATGTACAATTTCACAAGGTAAAAGAACTACAAATAGAGACTACATCTAAAACGTATCATGTAGACGGTGAGCCTAAAGAGCTTTTAAAACCTTTACAGATTTCTATGGCAGGTCAGTTTAACATCATAAAAACGGCCTAACTATCAGTAATCTTTTTTTAATAGCTTACTTCTTACCTTCATTATTCAAATGATTTCCTTATTTTTGACTCACTTTTTGTAAAACAGCTCACTTATGAATATTGCTCTGATTGGATACGGAAAAATGGGAAAGGCTATTGAAGCCATTGCAAAAGCAAGAGGAAACAACATTTCTGCTATCATAGACTTTAATAATCAGGAAGAATTAGAAAAACTATCTCCTGAAACAACGGACGTAGCCATAGAATTCACACAGCCTACTACTGCTTTCAATAATCTAAAAGCATGTATGGAACAAGGCATCCCTGTCGTATCTGGAACTACTGGTTGGTTAGATCAAAAACCAACTCTTGAAAAAATATGTCAAGAAAATAAAGGGGCTTTCTTTTATGCTTCTAATTACAGCATCGGTGTCAATCTTTTCTTTTCCATTAATCAGAAATTGGCTCAGTTAATGAATCCATTCAATGAATACCAAATTACAATGGATGAAATTCATCACATTCATAAAAAGGATGAACCTAGCGGAACAGCCATTACTCTAGCAGAAGGAATAATTGATCATGTGAGTAGAAAAAACACATGGGAAATGAATAATGCAGAAGGTGATAAAATAGGCATTTCTTCTTTCAGAGAAGGTGAAGTACCTGGTACACACGTTATTAAATATCAGTCCGAGATTGATACAATTGAAATCAAACATGAAGCGCACTCTAGACAAGGTTTTGCCACTGGAGCTGTAGTGGCAGCCGAATGGTTAGCAGGAAAACAAGGTGTTTTCGGAATGAACGATATGCTTAATTTATAAACTTATGATTGTCCCTATTACTGTCTACCTAATCATCATTTTAGGTAAATACATCGGTTTTTATTTCTTATTTCCTAAAGCGGGACAAGAAGGCTGGAAAGGCTTAGTCCCTTTTTATAATTATTACATCTGGACCAAAGTAGTTGGGCGCCCTTGGTGGTATGCTATTGTTGCTTTCACACCTATTTTCGGTACATTCTTATCGTTATCTATGTGTATCGATATGGCTAAGTCTTTTAATAAAAACTCTTTCCTTCAACATTTGGGTTCGTTGCTCGTTCCTTTCATACAATTCCCTTTATGGGGAATAAATAAAGACGTTACTTACAAAGGTAAAGGTGCTACTTTCCCTAAAACAAAACGTGGAATTGGCAGAGAATGGGGAGATGCTATTGTATTTGCCGTTATTGCTGCTACTATTATTAGATGGTCTACTTTTGAGGCGTTTATGATTCCTACTTCTTCACTAGAGGGTACATTATTAGCTGGAGACTATTTGTTTGTTAGTAAAATGCACTACGGTCCTAAAACAGCTAAAACTATTTTACAGGTTCCTTTGACTCACAGGGCTATTTGGGGAACAGCAGATGCTAGTGGACAAGGTGGAATAAAATCATACTCTACATGGCCTCAATTGCCTTCTTACCGATTACCCGGTTTTACGAGTGTGAAACGAGGTGATATAGTAGTCTTTAACTATCCTGGAGAGTTGGAATTCCCTTCTGACTTACGGACTAACTATGTAAAACGATGTGTTGCTACGCCTGGAGATAAATTAGAAATCAAAGGTGGTGAGGTATTTATAGATGATAACCAAACAAAAGCCGCTAAAGAACAGCAGTTTGCTTACTTGATTCGTTTCAATGGCACTACAGACGTACAAGGAAGACAAAATAGAAGTATTGGCGCTATTGAACAATCTCTGGTTGTAAACGGAGCTTTTTTATGTCAAACCAATACGTTTCCTGCGGACAACAGTAGAACTGTAGTAGAAAAACATAACAAAAGCTTACTAAACTTTGAAAAAGTGTTTTTCAAAAATAAGATTACTGAAATCAGTATTACAAGATCAGGGCAAAACGAATATGGACTTATTGTACATACTTCACCAAAAAAAATAGCTAAAATCAAATCATTGAATTTAACGGTCATCAATTCAATAGAAAATATTGGGCAGTATAATGGAGCAGGAGGTGATATGTTTGCTGGAGCTAATCACCCAGAATGGAATAATGACAACTATGGACCAATTACAATCCCTAATAAAGGAATGAAAATAGCTATTACTCCAGAGAATTTAGTGGTGTATGAAAAATTAATTACGTATTACGATAACGATCCAAAAGATGTAAAATTGACTAATGACAACAAACTATTCATCAAAGGAGAACAGGTTACTGAATACACTGTAAAGCAAGATTATTACTTTATGATGGGAGACAACAGACACAACTCTTCCGATTCTAGGTACTGGGGATTTGTTCCTGAAGACCATATTGTTGGTACGCCTATGCTAGTATGGTTTTCCACCGAATTACGTAGTAACAAAAGCTTCTTTGAACGAATCCGTTGGGATAGAATATTCAAATATGTAGGGAATGAATAATACATCTCCTTAATCAAAACGAAACATCAAACTTGTAATTCATGTCATTAATCAAAACCGGTTTATTAGCTTTATTAATTGTAATAGCACCTTACGTTTCCTACTGTGGTCGTCCTTATGATAGCAATTATGAACCATGGGAAAATGTCTTAGAAGATGCTGGTGATTTTATTCAACTCGGTTTACCAGCTACTGCTCTTGGTCTTACAATCTTTAAAAAAGACTGGCAAGGCACTAAGAAGTTCGCCTTATCATATGGAACTACAATGGCTATCACTCACCTATCGAAAAGTACCATTAGAAAGAAACGTCCAGACAGACCTGCTTATAATGCTTTCCCTTCAGGACATACTTCATCTGCTTTTTCTGGTGCTGCTTTTATCCAAAGAAGATATGGTTGGAAACTAGGTATCCCCTCCTATTTTTTAGCCAGCTTAACTGGTTTTAGCCGGATACGTACTGGTCACCACGATATATGGGATGTGTTAGCTGGAGCAACTTTAGGTATTGGAACGACTTATTTATTTACAAAACCTTACAAAAAACCCGCTCTTGATGTTGGCTTTGTAGCTACTGGTAAATTAAAAATGATTACGTTGAAGTATCAATTCTAGCGTTTTTATACAGTTACTAACTCTTTCATTAGCTTCACTAATCCAGGCTCAGCCGTCATTGCTGCTCCAATTATCTTTTCAATAGA
>JBGCEI010000093.1:0-6027 GCA_045106295.1 Cyclobacteriaceae bacterium | reverse complement strand
AAGAGGGAGTTGCTACATCCATTGGTCATGCTACAGTTTCGGCAATCATTGATGAAAGAGCCGGCTCTAGAAATGCCATTGCAGAGTGTTTAACAAACTTAGTATGGGCGCCTTTAGAACATGAAATGGATTCAGTTTCTTTATCAGCCAATTGGATGTGGCCTTGTAAGAACGAGGGTGAGGATGCCCGTCTCTACAATGCCGTAGAAGCGGTTTCTGACTTTGCCATTGATTTAGGTATTAATATTCCTACAGGTAAAGATTCGCTTTCCATGAAACAAAAATACCCTGATGGAGATGTAATAGCACCAGGAACAGTCATTATTTCTTCAGTAGGTCATTGCGATGATATTACGAAAGTAGTAGAACCTGTATTTACTAAAGAGGAAGACAATGCTATTTACTATGTAGATTTTTCTTCTGATGAATTTAAATTAGGAGGTTCTTCTTTTGCTCAGTCACAAAACAAAATAGGGGTAGAAACACCAGATATTAAAGATAGTGCTAAATTTAAGTCAGCTTTTAATTCGATTCAAGCGTTGGTTGCTAAAGGATTACTTACAGCAGGACATGATATTTCAGCTGGTGGACTAATTACAGCACTATTAGAAATGTGTTTTGCAGATGTAAACGTAGGTGCAACCATTGACATTACTAGTCTGAATGAAAAGGATACTATTAAAGCTATCTTTTCTGAAAATACAGGTGTTTTAATCCAAACAGTTAATAGTAAGGATGTAGAACGTATATTGTCTGAAGCTAAAGTGAAATTTGTCAAAATAGGAACTGCAACAAATAGTGACACCGTTAGCCTGGTAAATGGAGAGGATAAAGAAGAGTTTAATGTACCTGAATTACGAGATGTTTGGTATAAGACGTCGTATTTATTGGATAAACAACAATCTGGTGAACAAAAAGCTACTGAACGATTTACTAATTATAAAAAACAACAATTAAACTTTACGTTCCCCTCTCACTTTACAGGTAAGCTACCAATACTAGAAGGTAAAAAACCTGTCGCAGCGGTATTAAGAGAAAAAGGGTCTAATTCAGAACGAGAAATGGCAAATGCATTGTATTTGGCAGGATTTGAAGTGAAAGACGTGCACATGACTGACTTAGTAAGCGGTCGAGAGACATTAGAAGAGGCACACTTTTTAGCGGCAGTAGGAGGGTTTTCTAACTCGGATGTGTTAGGTTCAGCAAAAGGTTGGGCAGGATCATTCCTACATAACCCTAAAGCAAAAGTAGCATTAGAGAAGTTTTATGCTCGTGAAGACACCCTGTCATTGGGGATATGTAATGGCTGTCAGTTGTTTATTGAGTTAGGACTTATTAATACAGCACATGATAAGAAGCCAAGTATGCTTCATAATGACTCAAATAAGCACGAGTCTGCATTTACCTCTGTCAGTGTAGAGGAGAATAACTCTGTGATGCTACAAACGTTATCTGGAAGTACATTAGGTGTTTGGATCTCTCACGGAGAGGGTAAGTTTAAGTTGCCTTATGAAGAGGGTAAATACAATATCGTAGCAAAGTATGGTTATAACCAATACCCTGCAAATCCAAATGGGTCGGATTACAATACAGCCATGATGGCATCAGATGATGGGAGGCATTTAGTCATGATGCCGCATATTGAACGGTCTATCTTTCAATGGAACTGGGCAAATTACCCTGCTGATAGAAAAGATGAAACAACGCCATGGTTAGAAGCATTTGAGAATGCTAAAAAATGGTTGGTAGAGAGAATGTAAGTTGTAATTTTTTTGAAAAAATTAAAGAACTCTTCTTTGAGTTTTTTGAATTTTGATTAACTTTGCACTCGCAAAAAGCAATTGTCCGATGGTGTAACTGGCAACACATCTGTTTTTGGTACAGAGGAGTCTAGGTTCGAGCCCTAGTCGGACAACTTTCCAGGACTACTAGCTCAACTGGATAGAGCAGCTGCCTTCTAAGCAGCAGGTTTCAGGTTCGAGTCCTGAGTGGTTCACCACTGATAATCAAGCACTTACATTAATTTGTGAGTGCTTTTTTTATACCCAATATTTCCCTTCTCTAACATTAGATCAAGCAATATTGCTTGATCCAAAAGAGAGTGGTGTTTTTGAAAAAAAAGTAGATGATTAGAACATGATTAAGAATTTTCTGATATATAGTCTGGGTTTAAGTAACGTATCATCTTTCTAGCTGCTCTATCAGACGTTCCTGAGTGACCAAGTAGAGTGCTTACTTTTTTATAACCATCTAATATCGGCTGGCGCTTTTCTCCATCTATTACTTTACGTAGCTCTAAGCTTAAATTTTCTCTAGTCAGTTCATGTCTCCAAATTAGTTCTCGAACTACTTCTTTATCAGCAATAATATTTACTAAAGAGATGTATTTATTGTTATTAGAGACCAATACATATTTAGCTATTTGATAGCTGACCCAACTTGTCTTGTATGCTACTACTTGTGGTACATTAAATAAGGCTGTTTCTAAAGTGGCAGTACCAGAAGTAACTACGGCACAATGTGCATGAGCCAATAAATCAAATGTTTGGTCATAAACTACGGCTACATTGTACTTTTCTTTTATCTCTTCAAAATAACTTTTAGGATAATTAGGGACAGCGCCTACTACAAATTGATAGCCATCGAAATCAGGATAGATTTCTAACATGAATTCCAACATGCGTTCTATTTCTTGTCTTCTACTTCCTGGAAGTATGGCAATAATAGGTTCTGGAGACAGCTTGTTGTCTGTAATAAAACCTTTATTTACTTGATGGTTATGTACAGCGTCTACCGATGGGTTCCCAACATAATCTACAGGATAGTTATGCTTAGCAAAGAAGTCTACTTCGAAAGGAAAGATGCAAAACATACGGTCTACGTACTTCTTTATCTTTACAACTCTTTTTTTTTTTTTTTTCCATACTTTTGGAGCGATGTAGTAAAAGTGTTTAATATTTTGTTTGTGAGCCCATTTTTCCATTTTTAGATTGAACCCTGAATAATCTACGGCTATGATGACATCTGGTTGATAGGAGAGGATGTCTTTTTTACATTCTTTTAAAAAGCCAAGTATCTTTCCTAAGTTCTTTATCACTTCCAAAAATCCCATAAAAGCCATACTGTCGTGATGGCGAACTAATTTTCCGCCTACTGCTTGCATAGCATTTCCTCCAAAGTAACGGAAATCAGCTTCAGGGTCTTCGTGTTGGATAGACTTCATAAGATTAGAAGCGTGAAGGTCTCCTGATTTTTCGCCAACTATTAAATAATACTTCATGAGGTTAAGATTTTGAGAATATTAGATCGTTAGATTTTAAAACGCATACATTTCTTAAATAGAACTCGTACTAAATTGACCATTTTTCTTTAAAAAAAGCCAATTTTTTGTGTGCTGTCATATCGAATTGACAAGGAACTACTGACACATAATTGTTGTCTAATGCCCATTCGTCGGTATCTGTTCCTTCATTTGGTTTTATGAAATCACCAGCTATCCAGTAATAATCGTTTCCAAAAGGGTCGGTTCGTTTTTCATACTTCTCGTACCAACGAGCAGTTGACTGACGAGCTATTTTGATTCCTTTGATCGGTTCTTTGCTGAAAGCAGGAATGTTTACATTCAGTGCAGTATGAGCAGATGTTCCATTTTCTAGTATCTGAACGATTATTTTTTCCATCCATTCTTTGCAATGACTCATTTCTGTATCATCACCGTACTCACATAAGCTAAAACCAATAGCAGGAATGTTTTCTATGGCTGCTTCTATGGCAGCAGACATAGTTCCTGAATATAAAACGGAAATGGATGAATTACTTCCGTGGTTTATTCCACTCAGTACTAAATCTGGAGAGTTGGTTTTGTAAATAATATCATTAGCCATTTTTACACAATCTGCAGGCGTACCACTGCATGTATAGGCTTTTACGGGTAAATCTGTAAATAAAGTAGTGGAACATTTTAATTTTAAAGGATCAGCTACGGTAATGGCATGTCCCATACCAGATTGTGGTTTGTCTGGTGCTACTATAGTTACTTCTCCAAACTGACAAGCTACTTCTGTTAATAATCGAATTCCTTTCGAAGTAATTCCATCGTCATTAGTAACTAAAATTTGTGGAGTAGACATGTCTTATTGTAAAGGTTGAGGACTGAAACAAAGAATAAAGATAACGAGTGAAACCCATCCTAATATTTTTCTTTTTAGATCTAGAGGTTCTTCAATTTCTGCCTTTGGGTGATATACACCTAGTACTCTAGATAATAAGATACAATAGACTAACCAGCCATTATACCCTTCTAAAGTAGGGAAGTAGACTTTTAGTACAAACTGAAAGAAAACGATAGCTACTGCAAATAAGATAGCTGTTTGTCGAGTATCTACTACTTTTTGATACACAAAATACACAAAGTAAACATAGAGTGCTAGGTATAAGATAAATGAGAAGGTATTTTCGGACTGATAAGGAGAGAGGAAGGGTAACCCAATTCCTGCAAATGTGACAAGCAAGGTGAATACTATTTTAGAAACAGTTTTGAATTTCCGATATCCTATGAGACCATACAATACATGACCACCATCTAGTTGACCAATAGGGAATAAGTTTAAAGCAGTAAAAAAGAGAGAGAGAAAACCAGCAAAAAGGAAAGGATAATGCATTAATTCATAAGAGTTGGGTACTAAATCAGGACTTTCTGCTACATAGTGTTTAAAGAATTCAAAAATAAGATTTGTACCTATTTTTATAGCGCCTTCTTCTTTCGCATTGGCATAGACATGCTGTGCATAGTCTGTCCCGTATTGCTCATATTCTGCATGGATTTCATAAATCTTTTCAGGAGAAGGTAAATGAGTAAAACCATAGCTTAATAATAAAATAGCTGCCACAAAACCAGCTAGTGGTCCTGCTATGCCTACATCAAAAATCTGTTTTTTGCTTTTTATTCGTTCTTTCATCGCTATTACAGCACCCATGGTACCAATTTGTAATCCTTTGAAAGGAAAGATTAAAGGAATATAGTAGGGGAGAGTGGCTTTTACTTTATGATATTTAGCTGTGAAATAATGACCGAATTCGTGTACAGATAAAATGAATAGGAACGATAATGAAAAATAGAGCCCTGATAAGAAAAAAGCAATTCCCGGATCTTGAAGATCTTCTGTTGTAAAATTTTTAGCGGTCCATATGTTTTGGTGCATGCTTCCTGAGCAAGTAGTAGTACCTAAAGTCAGTAAAAATAGGAGAGGATGAGACCATTTTTTGGCTAGGAACTTTTTAAGCATCTTGTAGTACGTCTAATATAGTGGTAGGTTTTACCAAATGAATGGTTTGAATGCCTAGTTTTTGAGCTCCTAAAATGTTTTCTTCTTTATCATCGATAAACAGCGTTTCGTTAGCTACCAAATTACTATCATTAAGGATATGCTGATAAATAGCAATGTCTGGTTTGGCTAAACCAATGTCGTGAGAATAATATACAGTATCAGTAAATAATTCTGTCAGGTCAGAAATACCAGTGTTGTCTTTCAGTCTCTTATTTACTTCGTTTATGTGAGTAGAGTTTGTATTGCTTAATACTAGAGTCTTATATTTTTTCTCTAACCCTTGAATTCGTTGAATTCGTTCGTTAGGCATTTCTAATAATAGAGCATTCCATGCATCTACAACTTGTTGCCCAGTAACAGGTACAGAAGCATATGCTTGGATTTCAGTTATTAATTCTTCTTCTGTGATTTGTCCCGTTTCAAACCTGTGATTGATGTTTGATTTCCGTAAGAAAAGAGCTGTTTTTTCATATGGTTCTTGGAGAATATCGGCGAAGGCTTGAAAGGTGATTTCAAAATCTATGTCGATTACAACGTTTCCTAGATCAAAAACGATGTTTTTTATAGTCGAAAAGTTAATATTCATTAAAAAAATCTTGCTTCGGTAACAGCAAATATGTAACATTGCAATCCTTTTTCAAAGGAACCAATATTATTTAATTTATTGGTACCGGGCCTATAGCTCAGTTGGTTAGAGCAC